>DATAZV010000166.1:0-12289 GCA_036271855.1 Burkholderiales bacterium | reverse complement strand
CCCCACGCCGGCAACTATCTCCGGTTGAAATTCCTGTCCACTAGTGGGTCACGCCAGGCGTGCGCGCACTCGCGGGCCGCAACCACGTTTGTGTTAACCGGGGATCGAGAATGTGGAAAAAATCTCAGGTTTTATCAGGTTGCACAAAATCACGGCGCTCGAATTGCGGAAAAAACCTGTGATTTACTGTTGTTTTGCTCCGCCGCAACGCCTTCGCACTTTTGGCGGTACAGCCGGGCGGGAACGCGGGGTTCGGCCGGTGGCCGGCGCCAATCACTAAAGATGGTTGATTCCTGCAACCCCGCGACTGCGGAAAAAGCCGCCCTTTTGGTAGAATCGCGCCCTGGCCGCACCGCGCTCTTGCACGAATGTGATTCCGCGGCCCTCACCTCTTTTTACCGCGGCGCCGTCTATACAACGGTTCCCCCGCCCATCATGCCGAAAAAGCTCTATATCAAGACCTTCGGCTGCCAGATGAACGAGTATGACTCGGACAAAATGGCAGACGTGCTCAATGCCGACGAGGCGATCACCTCGACGAAGGTGCCGGCGGAAGCCGATATCATCATTTTCAATACCTGCTCGGTGCGCGAAAAGGCGCAGGAGAAGGTGTTCTCCGACCTGGGACGCGCGCGCGAACTCAAGCTGGCGAATCCGAACCTGATCATCGGCGTCGGCGGCTGCGTCGCCAGCCAGGAAGGCGCGGCCATCGTGGCGCGCGCGCCTTACGTGGATGTGGTATTCGGCCCGCAGACCCTGCACCGCCTGCCGGCGCTGATCGCCAAGCGAAAAAGCAGCGGCCGCCCGCAGGTGGACATCTCGTTCCCCGAAGTGGAAAAGTTCGACCACCTGCCGCCGGCGCGCACCGAGGGCGTCTCCGCCTTCGTTTCCATCATGGAAGGTTGCAGCAAATATTGCAGTTTTTGCGTGGTGCCGTACACGCGCGGCGAAGAGGTGTCGCGCAATTTCGACGACGTACTCACCGAGATCGCCGGCCTGGCCGAACAGGGTGTGCGTGAAGTGACGCTGCTGGGGCAGAACGTCAACGCCTATCGCGGCAAGATGGCCAAAGGGTCGAGCGAGATCGCCGACTTCGCCATGCTGATCGAGTACGTCGCCGAGATTCCGGGCATCGAGCGCATTCGCTACACCACCTCGCATCCGCGCGAAATGACCCAGCGCCTGATCGACGTCTATGCCCAGGTGCCGCAACTGGTGTCGCACCTGCACCTGCCGGTGCAGTCCGGCAGCGACCGCGTGCTGGCGGCGATGAAGCGCGGCTATACCGTGCTGGAATTCAAGTCGATCGTGCGCAAGCTGCTGGCGGCACGCCCGCAACTCACGCTGTCGTCGGACTTCATCATCGGCTTCCCCGGCGAGACCGAGGCCGACTTCAACGCCACCATGAAACTGATCGAGGAAGTGAACTTCGATGCCTCTTTCAGCTTCGTTTATTCGCGCCGCCCCGGCACCCCGGCCGCTGATTTGCAGGACGACACGCCGCAGACGCTGAAGCTGGAACGCCTGCAGCGCCTGCAGGCGCAGGTGGAAAAACAGGCCACCGGCATCAGCGAGCGCATGGTGGGCAATGTGGAGCGCGTGCTGGTGGATGGCCGCGCGCGGAAAAATGCCGAGGAGCTTTCCGGGCGCACCGAGAACAACCGGGTGGTCAACTTTGCCGGCAACGAACGCCTGATCGGCGGCTTTGCCGAGGTGCGCATCACCAGTGCCCTGCCGCACTCCCTGCGTGGCGAGGTGGTGACGATGCAGTAAGCCGCTGGCGTCCGGCCCACGCACCAGGGCCATTCCGCTTGCAATGCTGCACCTCGCCACCCATTGAAAGACCCGATGAAAGCCACCCAAAAAGAACTCCGTTTCGAACCCGCCGACAACAAGCGGCTCGCCAACCTGTGCGGCCCGCTGGACGCCAACCTGCGCCAGCTCGAAGCCGCGCTGGACATCGCCCTGACCCGCCGCGGCACCCGCATCAAGCTTACCGGCAGTGCCGAAAACGTCGAGCGCGGCGCCTCGCTGCTGGAGCAGTTCTACGCCCAGGCCGACCGCCCGATTGAACTCGACGACGTGCAACTGGGCGTGATCGACAGCCTCAACCCCGGCCTGGCCGACGAGGACCTGCCGCGCCTGATGACGCGGCGCCGCGACTTGGCCGGGCGCACGCCGAACCAGCGCGACTACCTGGAAAAAATCCTGGCGCACGACGTGACCCTGGGTGTCGGCCCGGCCGGTACCGGCAAGACCTACCTGGCGGTGGCCTGCGCGGTGGATGCGCTGGAGCGCGACGCGGTCAAGCGCATCGTCCTGGTGCGCCCGGCGGTGGAAGCCGGCGAGCGCCTGGGCTTTTTGCCCGGCGACCTGGCGCAAAAGGTCGATCCCTACCTGCGCCCGCTGTACGACGCGCTGTACGACCTGATGGGCCACGACAAGGTCGGCAAGATGTTCGAAAAGGGCGCGATCGAAATCGCTCCGCTGGCGTACATGCGCGGCCGCACCCTGACCCACGCCTTCATCAGTCTCGACGAGGCGCAGAACACCACGCCGGAGCAGATGAAGATGTTCCTCACCCGCATGGGCTTCGGCGCCAAGGCGGTGGTCACCGGCGACCCGACGCAGATCGATCTGCCGCGCGGCAACCAGAGCGGGCTGATCGAAGCCATGCATATCCTCAAGGACGTGCGCGGCATCGCCACCACCCAATTCAATTCCAGCGACGTGGTGCGCCACCCGCTGGTGGGGCGCATCGTCGAAGCCTATGAGGCGCATTCCGCCAAGCAGGCCGCCGAAGGCAAGAGTGACGTCGCCGACAACCTGCTGCGCGGCATGCGCACGCGCGGCTCCGGGCGCCACTGATGGGGGTGACGGTGCAATACGCCAGCCGGCTGCGCGGCCTGCCGCCGGAGGCACGCTTGCGCCGCTGGGCGAAAGCGGCGGCCGATGCCGGCGCCGAGCTGAACATCCGCATCGTCAACGCCGCCGAAGGCCGGCGCCTGAACCATGAATTCCGCGGCCGCGACTACGCCACCAACGTGCTGACCTTTCCCTACGGCAGCAAACCGCCCGAGGCCGACATCGTGCTGTGCGCGCAAGTGGTGGCACGCGAAGCGCGCGAGCAGGGCAAGGCGCTGGAGGCCCACTATGCCCACCTGGTGGTGCATGGCGTGCTGCATGCCCACGGCCACGACCACGAAAAGGCCGGCGAGGCGAAACGGATGGAGGCGCTGGAGGTGAAAATCCTGCGCGGCCTGGGCTACGCCAATCCCTATGAATGACCCCGCCGGCGCGCGGCGCCTGTCACACGACGGCTGGGCAGAACGTGTATCCTATGCCCTTGTTCTTTACCGCCGCTCAAGGCACCATGGACGACGCGATTAGTCCGCCGCCTAAAGCAAGCCTGCTTGAACGCCTGTCCGCGCTGATCATGCGCAAGCCCGAAGACCGCGGGCAACTCATCGAACTGCTGCATTCCGCCCGCGAGCGCGACCTGCTCGACGCCGAAGCGCTGTCGATGATCGAGGGCGTGATGCAGACCTCCGAACTCTCCGCGCGCGACATCATGGTGCCGCGCGCGCAGATGGACGTGATCGACATCAACGATCCGCTCGAAAAGTTCATGCCTTCGGTGATTTCCACCGCGCACTCGCGCTTTCCGGTGATCGACAAAAATCGCGACGAGATCATCGGCATCCTGCTGGCGAAAGACCTGCTGCGCATCTACGCCGGCGAAGAGCTGAAGATCCGCGAGATATTGCGCCCGGTGGTGTTCATTCCCGAATCGAAGCGCCTGAACGACCTGCTGCGCCAGTTCCGCGCCAACCGCAACCACATCGCCATCGTGGTCGACGAGTACGGCGGCGTCGCCGGGCTGGTGACCATCGAGGACGTGCTGGAGCAGATCGTCGGCGAGATCGACGACGAGTTCGACTTCGACGAGGCCGAAGACAACATCCTGGTCGACCGCGACGGCCGCCACCGCGTGCGCGCGCTCACCGAGATCGCCGACTTCAACGAGCACTTCGGCGCCCACCTGCCGCAGGGCGAGGCCGACACCATCGGCGGCCTGGTGATCCACCGCTTCGGCCGCGTGCCCAAACGCGGCGAGGTGGCGGTGATCAGCGGCTACAGGTTCCAGGTGCTGCGCGCCGACAGCCGGCAGGTGCACATCCTGCGCGTCGAGCGCCTGCCGGAAGACGACGAGGCAAATGCTTGAGGGCGGCGGCAGTCAGGGGGCGGCGCTCGCGCCCCCGGCCGCTGCATCGGCCGCGAAGCGGGCTTCGCGTTTTGGCGCACCGGCCCTGTGCCTGCTGCTCGGCGCCGCCAGTGTCGCCGGCCTGGCCCCACTCAACTGGTGGTGGCTGCCGCCGCTGACCGTGTGCGGCCTGATGCTGCTGTGGCGCGAGGCCACACCGAAACGCGCGGCCCTGCTGGGCTACGCCTTCGGCCTGGGCTGGTTTTGCACCGGCATTTCCTGGGTCTATATCAGCATGCACGACGTCGGCGGCATGCCCGCGCTGGTCGCCGGACTGGCCACCCTGTTGTTCGCCGCTTACCTCGCGCTGTGGCCCGCCGCCGCCGGCTGGCTGCAGGCGCGCCTGGGTGCCGGCCTGCCCTCGCCCTATTGGCGCCAGTTGCTGCTCGCGCCCGCGGCGTGGGCGTTTGCCGAGTGGCTGCGCGGCTGGCTGTTCACCGGCTTTCCGTGGGCGGCGCTGGGCTACGCACACACGGATGGTCCTTTTGCGGGCTACGCGCCGCTGTTCGGCATCACCGGCCTGAACTACATCAACGCCTGCGCCGGCGCCCTGCTCGCCCTATGCATCGCCATGCTGCGCGACAAGGCACAAGTGCGTCGCGCCTGGCTGCCGCTGGCCACGGTTGCCGTCAGCCTGCTGGCGGGCGCGGGCCTGCGCCAGGTCGAGTGGACCCGGCCCGAAGGTGCGCCGCTGACGGTGAGCCTGCTCCAGGGCAACATCCCGCAGGAACTGAAGTTCGTGCCGGGCCGCTTCGAAGACACGCTCGCCACCTACAAGCGCCTGATCGAAGCCCATCCCGCCGAGCTGATGGTATTGCCGGAGACTGCGCTGCCGCGTTTCCTCGACCAGATTCCGCGCGACTACCTGCAGGACCTGGTGCTGTACACCGTCCGGCAAAAGGCCAACCTGATCGTCGGCGTGCCGCGCGCCGAGCCGGGCGCGCGCTATTTCAACAGCGTCATCAGCTTGGGGCTGGACCCGGTGCAAAGCTACGACAAGCGGCACCTGGTGCCCTTCGGCGAGTTCATCCCCTACGGCTTTCGCTGGTTCGTGGCGATGATGGAGATTCCGCTGGGCGACTTCGAGCGCGGCTCGCCCAGGCCGCAACCGATGCTGCTGTCCAATCGCTGGGTGGCGCTGAACGTCTGCTACGAAGATTTGTTCGGCGAGGAAATCATCCGCCAGCTGCCGCGCGCCAACCTGCTGGTGAACATTTCCAACATCGCCTGGTTCGGCGACAGCCTGGCGGTGCCGCAGCACCTGCAGATCAGCCGCATGCGCGCGCTGGAGACGGGAAGGCCGATGCTGCGCGCCACCAACACCGGCGCGACCGCAGCGATCGACGAACAAGGCCGGGTGATTGCCTTGCTGCCTTATTTCACCGAGGGCGCACTGAGCGCCACGGTGCAGGCGCGTAGCGGAGCTACGCCTTACGTGCGCTGGGGCAACTGGCCGGCGGTCAGCTTTTGCGCGTTCGTGCTGGCGCTTTGCGCCTGGCGCGCGCGGCGCGGGTTGCGAGAGCCACCGCCAGCCTGAATGCGGTGATCAGGCTGCCCGGGTCGGCGCTTTTTGCCTTGGCCGGCGTGGCGGCAAGGTCGAGCGCGGTGCCGTGATCGACCGAGGTGCGGATGATCGGCAGGCCAAGGGTGATGTTGATGCCCGCGCCGAAGGTGGCGTACTTCAGCACCGGCAGGCCCTGGTCGTGATACATGGCGAGCACGGCGTCGCCGCCGGCCAGCACGCGCGGGGTGAACAGGGTGTCGGCCGGCAGCGGGCCGGTGAGACGCATACCCTGCTTGCGCAGTTCTTCCAGCACCGGCGTGATGGTTTCGATCTCTTCACGCCCCATGTGACCGGACTCGCCGGCGTGCGGGTTCAGGCCGGCCACCAGAATGCGCGGCCGGGCGATGCCGAACTTGTCGCGCAGGTCTGTTTCCAGAATGGTGAGGGTGGTGCGCAGATCTGCGCGGGTCAGCGCGCCTGGCACATCCTTCAGCGCCAGGTGGGTGGTGGCCAGTGCCACGCGCAGCGGCCCGGCCATGCCCGGCAATGCCTCGCCGCCGGTCAGCATCATCACGACCCGGGGGGTATTCGTATGCTCGGCCAGGTATTCGGTGTGGCCGGTGAAGGCGAAACCGGCGTCGTTGATCACACCCTTGTGGACCGGCGCGGTGACCATGGCGGCGAACGCACCGGAGACACAGCCTGCCAGCGCCGCATCCAGGGTAGCCAGCACGTAGGCGGCGTTGCGCGCATCGAGACGGCCCGGATGCACCGCTTGCGTGAGGGGCACGTGCAATATGGCGACGCCGGAACCCGGCGCCGCGCAGGCGGCGGCATCGGCACAACTGCGCAGCAGCACCTTCAAACCCAGACGCGCGGCGCGGCGCACCAGCATGCCGGCATCGCCCACCAGCACCAGGCGCGCACCGCGCCTTGATGCGGGCCGCGCCGCCAGCATCAGCGCCAGGTCCGGCCCGATACCGGCAGGCTCGCCGGTGGTGAGCACGATCAGGGGCGGGGATTTCGGCTGGGCGGATGTACGCAAGGCAACTCCCGGCACCTGGGCTGATCAGGCGCTGACGCCCGGATCAGCGGTCTTCCAGCCGCAGCTCGACATAGGTGCGGTCACGCAACTGGCGCATCCACTCCTGGTAGGCCTCGTCGGATTTGCGCTCGCGGATGGTCTGGCAGGCGGCGGCGCGCACGCGCTCCGGGCTCATATCGGCGTTGCGGCGCTCCAGCACCTGGATCAGGTGCCAGCCGAACTGGCTTTGCACCGGCTGGCTGATCTCGCCGACCTTCAGCTCGCTCATCGCCTTTTCGAATTCAGGCACGGTATCGCCGGGGTAGATCCAGCCGAGGTCGCCGCCCTTGTCGCGGCTGCCGTCGTTGGAGTACAGGCGCGCCAGTTCGGCGAAATCGGCCGCCTTGTTGATCAGGCGCTCGCGCAGGTCCTCGAGGCGCCGCTTGGCCTGGTCTTGCGACACCAGCTCGTTGGTCTTGATCAGGATGTGGCGGGCGTGGATCTGTTCGACGGCGATTTTCTGGTCTCCGCCGCGCTTGCGGTCGAGCAGCTTGAGAATGTGAAAACCATTCGAGCTTCTGAGCACACCGCTGATCTCGCCCGGCTGCAGCTTGGCTTCCGCGTCGACAAACAATTGCGGCAGGCGGTCTTCGGTGCGCATTCCCAGTTCGCCGCCCTTGAGTGCCTCGGGCGCTTCGGAAAAGCTCACCGACACCTTGGCGAAGTCGGTACCGGCCTTGAGCTGGGCCAGGGCCTCTTCGGCGCGCTTCTTGCGCTGCTCGATCTGCTCCGGACTGGCGTTTTCCGGCACCACCACCAGGATGTGGCCAAGATTGACCTCGGTCTGCGCCTGCTGCTGGGCGCCGTTGTCGGCCATGAACTGTTCGATCTCGCCATCGGTGCAATTGACCGACTTCTCCACCGCCGCGTCGCGGACCCGGCTGATGATGATCTCGTTGCGGATGTCGTCGCGGAACTTGGCAAACGGCACGCCCTGCTTTTCCAGCACGTCGCGGAATTCCGACGGCGACTTCTGGTTTTGTTCGGCGATCCGGGCAATCGTACGGTCAAGCGCCGCATCATCGACGCGGATCTGGGTTTCCTTGGCGAATTGCAACTGCGCACGGTCGATGATCAGGCGTTCCAGCACCTGCGAATCGAGCACATCGGTTGGCGGCAACGGCCGGTTGTTGCGGTTGAAATCCTTCGTCACCACGCTGACCCGCTCGTCCAGTTCGCGCCGGGTGATCACCTCGTCGTTGACCACGGCGACGATGCGATCGGCCAATATCACGCGCGGGCGCGGCGTGCTCGAAAGCTGCGGGCTCAGCTGGGTTTGCGCCAGCGCAAGCCGCGCCGGGGCGGCCGGCAACAGGGCCGCCGCCACGGCGGCACTCAGCATCAGGCGGGAAAATCGTGACTGCATGAATCGTTACTCATAGTTGTTGAAAGTGCGCGGCTGCGCGGTCTGGTTGTCGTACAGCTTGGTGTAACCAGGAATGTTGCGCCTGAGTATGTCCAGCGGATTGGACCCCAGCCTGGACAAGCCGTTCAGCTCGATCTGGAAGAAAATCGAAGAACTGGTTCTCTGGGTCGCCAACGCATATTTCTGCAACACCACCCGGCCGACCCAGCAGTCGCCGTCGTACTCGAAGCCGGCCAGCGCTTCGGCAAGATGTCCGTCACGCAGCGAGTAATTGTACCGCCCCACGCCATACCAGCGTGGCGTCACCCGCCACTGGCCGGCAAAGTCGACTTCCTCGAGCAGGTCGCGCTGATAGCGGTAGGCGGCCGACACCGTATTGCCCGGCTCCGGCGACCAGCGGATGCCGTGGGTGACGCGCTGGATTTCCTTCAGGTTCGGGTCGTATTCGATCGCCGAATCAAAGCGTATCTTCGGCACGATATCGCCCGAAATTGCGGCAAGATAGTCGGAGGTCTTGTCCACCCGCGCGTTTTCTCCCGGCAAGGTCACCCGCTGGCTGGCGAAATAATAGCGCTGGCCGATCGATACCCGCAGGCGCTCGGCGCCGCTGTCGGTACTCAGCAGGCGGGTCGAAACCGCCGCGGTAAGCTGATTGGCGTCGGCGATCCGGTCCAGGCCGCTGTAAATGTTGTCGGAAAAGATTTGCGAAAAATTGAAGTCGGCCGCGCCGGTATCGAAAATCGGGATATTCGACTGGTCGCGATAAGGCACGCGCAGGTAGTAGATGCGCGGCTCCAGGGTCTGCGTATAGTCCTTGCCGAAATAATCCGCCTGCCGCTCGAAAGTCATGCCGCTGTCGACACTGGCGATCGGCACGTTGCGCACGATGCCCTCGCGCGCGTTGGACGGCAACGACACCCCGGTCTGCCAGGCACTCAGATTCTCCAGGTTGTAGTGGGTGGAATTGAAGGTGATTTTCGGCGTGATGTAGTAGCCCGGCCGGATGAACGGATAGCTGATCGAAGGCGCCACATAGGAGCGGCTGCCCATCACCTGGGTGGCGTTGGAGAAACGGGTGTAGTCGCTTTCGAAGCCGATGTCGAAACCCTTGACGTCATAGCGCAAGGTACTGAAGCTCAATTCAGGCAGGCGGAAATACGGCACCGCCACCGGCGCCAGCGGGTCCTGCAGGGTCTGGAAGGCCTGGGCGCGAATGCTCAGGTTGTAGCCGTTGTTGGTGTAGTTCAGCGAGCCTTCGCGGGTCAGGAAGGTTTGCGCGGTCAGCGCCAGCTTCGCCGACAAGTCGGTGAAATAGGTGTTGTCCGACACCTTGTTGACGTTCAAATTGGCGGTCAGGCCTGGTGCCAGCGTTTGCGTATGCAGGATGCTGAAGCCCGATCGCGTGGTGCGGGTTTGGCTGTCATCCGGCAACACCTCGCCGCTGATCTGCCCCTTATAGGTATCTCCCATGTACCGGAAGCTGGCGCTGCTTTGCAAGCCGCGTTTGCTCAAATAGCGCTCGGTCAGCGTGGCATCACGATTCGGCGCGATGTTCCAGTAATACGGAACCGTCAGCTCCTGCCCGCTCTGGATCGAGCTGCCGAAAGAGGGCGCCAGAAAGCCTGACTTGCGCTTGTCGTTGAGCGAAAAGGACATGCTGGGCAAGGCCAGGATTTCCCGGCCAAGAAAAACGATTTGTGCATCTTCGGCTTCGCCCAGGTCGCGGCCGAAGTCGAGGTTCATCTTGCCCACCTTGAGAAACCAGTCGTCGTTGCCCGGCCCGCATGTCGTATAAGTCGCGTTTTCCGCGTGATAGGCGTTCTGGCCGAGAAAGTCCATGCGCATCGCTTCGCCGCGCGCCTTTTCGCCGGCCAGCAGGTAGTGGACATCGAGGAAATAACCGGTCTGGGCATCGAGCTTCAGGCGCAATTGGGAGCCGGTGAACAGGTCGCCGTCCTTCAGCGCCCGCACTTCGCCATTGGCCAGCATCTCGTCCTGCACCGGAAAATAGGTGATGGTATCGGCCTTGATCAGGCTGCCGCGCTTGCGCAATTCGGCATCGCCCTCGACATCGGTCTGCATGCCGGTCCGGCCGGAGATCTTCAGGCCCTTGATGAAAATCGGCACATCGTCGTCGGTGCTCTGGTTCGGACTGAGTTGCTGCTCCGTTTTCAATGCCAGGCGGTCGCCCGGGGGCGTCTCGAGGGCGGCAGTGATCGACGGTTCCGGCGCCGCCAATGTCCCGGACATTTTCGCGATCTCATCCGCAGCGGGCGCCGTCACCGCTGCCGGCACGGATGCGGCCGGCTCAACCGCAGCAGCCGGCGATGCCGGCGCGACGGCTGCCGGCGCCTCGCCGCTCGGGGCTGTTCCCGGCCCCGCCACGGAAGTCTCCGTGGCGGCAGCGGTGTCTGCGGTTGCCGGCGACCTCTCAGGCTGCGGCGCCTGAGCGACCGGCGCGCGGGATGCGGGCGCACCCGGCTTTTCATCCTTGAGATCGGCCTGCGCCAGCACGTAACTCACGCTCGGCGGCAGCAACGGCACCACCGGCCCGGAGGGCGCGGCCATCCCTTCCTGATCCGCGGCCAGCGCCGTCAGCGGCAGCATGCCCACCAACATGAGCACGCGCGCTAGAGGTGTAAGACGCGGACGGAAGACAGTCGGCAAATACATGGGCTCACGAAAGTCCGCGAGCCCGGACCGGCCCGAACGGTTAATCCGATAAAATTCAACGGATTATAAGCCAGCCACGGACAAATCCGCGGGCCGGCCTGCCACTTAGCCCAGGACCTCCCCTTGGACCGTACCGCCGCACTCGCACAATGGCTGGAAAGCCTGTTCCCCGGCCGCGCCTTCGCTCTCACCGCGGCCTCCAACGACGCCAGCTTCCGGCGCTACCTGCGCGCCCGCTTCGCCGACGACGGCATCACCCGCATCGTGATGGATGCCCCGCCGGAGCACGAGGACTGCAAGCCCTTCATTCGCGTCGCCGGCCTGTTCGGCGCCACCGGCGTCCATGTGCCCGAAGTGCTGGCCCAGGACCTGGAACAAGGCTTTTTGCTGCTCACCGACTTGGGCGACACCACCTATCTGGCCGCGATGCAGCGCGACACACAACGCGCCGATGCCCTGTACCGTGACGCCATCGCCGCCCTGATCCAGATCCAGGCCGGCACCCGTCCAGGCGAGTTGCCTCCCTATGATCGCGCCTTGCTGCTGCGCGAAATGCAGCTCCTGCCCGATTGGTACATCGCCCGCCACAAGAACACCACCCTGGACGCCCAGCAGCGCGCGGTGCTCGACGGTGCCTTCGAAGCCCTGCTGGCCAACAACCTGGCGCAGCCCCAGGTCTACGTGCATCGCGACTATCACTCGCGCAACCTGATGGTGGGCGCGCCCGGCCGCCCCGGCGTGCTCGACTTCCAGGACGCGGTGTACGGCCCGGTCACCTATGACCTGGTGTCCCTGCTCAAGGACGCCTACATCGAGTGGGAAGAGGAACAGGTGCTCGACTGGTGCATCCGCTACTGGGAGGCGGCGCGCAAGGCCGGGCTACCGGTACAGGCCGAGTTTGGCGACCTCTATCGCGACTTCGAATGGATGGGCCTGCAGCGCCACCTCAAGGTGCTGGGCATCTTCGCCCGCCTGAACTACCGCGACGGCAAGGCCAACTACCTGCACGACATTCCGCTGGTGCTGCGCTACACCCGCCGCGCCTGCGAACGCTATGGCGTGTTCCATCCCCTGCTGCGCCTGCTCGATTCGGTGGAGCAGGTGGACGTGAAGACGGGCTACACGTTTTGAGCGCGGGCACGCCGCGCAGCGAATTCGCCGCCGGCCTGATTGCCGTCATGCCGCTGCTGCTCGGCGCGGCGCCCTTTGGCCTGATCTATGGCGCGCTGGCGGTCAAGGCGGGTATTGCACCGCTGCTGGCGATCGCCATCTCCTGCATCGTCTTCGCCGGTTCGGCGCAATTCATGATCACCAAACTCGTGGCCGCCACCACCCCCGGCCTGCTGATCGTGCTATCGGTCGGCGTGATCAACCTGCGCCATGCGCTGTACTCCGCGG
>DATAZV010000165.1:0-4509 GCA_036271855.1 Burkholderiales bacterium | reverse complement strand
ATCAAGGAATTCACCGGCAAGGCACCGGTGGGCTGGGAAAGCCCGGGCCTCACCGAAACCTACGACACCATCGACATCCTGGCCGAAGAGGGCATCAAGTACGTGGCCGACTGGGTGCTCGACGACCAGCCGGTGAACATCGCCACCACCACCGGGCACGTGGTCTCGGTGCCCTACACGGTGGAACTGAACGACATTCCGATGGGCGCGCTGCAGCACATGTCGCAGGACGAGATGGTCAAGCGCGGCCAGACGCATTTCGACCAGTTGTACAAGGACAGCGAAAAGATCACCCGCGTGATGGCGATTTCCGTGCATCCCTACCTCTCCGGCTCGCCGCACCGCATCGGCTGGCTGGACCGCATCCTCAGCCACGTCAAGCAGCACGACGACGTGGTGGTCTGGACCGGCGAGCAGATCTACAACTGGTACGAAGCCCAGCAGGCGTAATGCCCAGCCTGGAGCGTTTTCCCGCCAGCCTGTTCGGCGCACCGATGGGCCTGCTCGGCCTCGGGCTGGTGCTGCGCGAGGCGCGGGAGTTCTGGCCGCTGCCGGCCTGGCTGGCGGAATTTTGGGTGTGGGTGGGCACCGGGGTTTTTTGTGCATTCCTCGTTTGCTATGCACTGAAATGGCTGCGCCATCGAGCCGCCGCCTGGGCCGAGCTGAACGACCCGCTGCGCATGTGTTTCGTTTCCGCCTTGCCGGTGGCCGGCTGCCTGCTGGCCGGCGGCATGCTGCCTTACGCACCCGGGTTGGCAGACGGGCTCTGGTGCGTCTCCGCGCTGCTGTATCTGATCCTGCAGATCTGGGGCCTGTCGCGCTGGCTATCGGGCATCGAGCTGGCGCAGATTCACGGCGGCTGGATGATCATGCTGCTGGCGGGGGTGGTGTTTCCAATCGCCGGCATCCCTTTGCATCATCTTGACCTGTCGCGTTTCATGTACGGCACGGCCATCATCGGCGGGCCTTTCGTGATCGTCCTTATCTTCTTTCGCATGGTCACCGGGCCGGCCCTGCCGGACATCCTCAAGCCGACGGCTTTCATCCTCCTGGTGCCGGGCGGGCTGCTGTACGGCAACTATGCGCTGGTGTCGGGCGAGACGTCCCTGTATGTGGCAACTGCCACCTTCTATTGCGCCGTCACCGTGCTGGCGGGGCTGCTGGTGTTTGCCCGCCACTGCTACCGCTGGCCCTTCGGCCCCTCCTGGTGGGCCTTCACCTTTCCGCTGGATTCGATGGTGCGCGGCGGCTTTCGCCATTTGCGCGTCGTCAGCGCGATGGCCGAGGGCGGCGCCGCCGATCCGGCCTGGACGGTGCTCGCCGCCGGCCTGCTGGTGCTGGCTTTCCTGGCGGTGTGCATCGTCTCCGTGCGGGCGCTGGCGACGGCGGCGCGGGGCCAGCTGTGGGCCTGATATCGCCTGCGCGCCGGCCGCGGCCGGAGTAAAATTGATCGCGCGATAAATAAGCAAGTCCGGGCCGCGCCGGACCTGGAGACGAACATGCGGGCAATCATCATCGGCGGTTCCATCGGCGGCCTGTTCGCCGCCCACTACCTGAGGAAAATCGGCTTCTCGGTCGAGGTGTTCGAGCGCGTCGGGGAAGAGCTGGCCGGGCGCGGCGCCGGCATCATGACCCACCCGGAACTAATCGAGGCGCTCAGCGGCATCGGCATCGACCCCGGCGCATCCGTGGGCGTGCCGATCCAGACCCGCGTCACCCTCGACCCGCAGGGCGCCTGGGTCGGCAGCCTGGAATTGCCGCAAGTGGCCACCGCCTGGGGGCGCATCTACCGCATCCTGCGCGAGGCCTTTCCGGACGCGCATTATCACCATGGCGCCGGGCTGGAGCAGGTGTTGCAGTCCGAGGGCGGGGTACGCATACGCCTGTCCGACGGTACCGTGCATGAAGCCGATCTCCTGGTGGGGGCCGACGGCATCCGCTCCAGCGTGCGCCAGGCGCTGTTCGCCCAAGCGCAGCCGCAATATGCCGGCTACATTGCCTGGCGCGGCCTGGTCGAAGAGAAAGACTTCTCGCCGGCTGCGCACCGGGAGATTTTCGAGTATTTCGCCTTTAGCCTGCCGCCGCGCGAACAGATGCTGGCCTATCCGGTGGCCGGGCTGGGCGACGCCGTCGGCCCGGGGCAGCGGCGCTACAACTTTGTCTGGTATCGCCCGGTCGACGAATTTGCCGAACTGCCGGCCTATCTCACCGATTCCAGCGGCCGGCATTTCGAGATGAGCATTCCGCCGCCCCTGATCCGCCCGGAGTTGGTCCAGGGCATGCGTGCCGATGCCGAGCGCCTGCTGCCACCCGCATTCGCCGAAATGGTGCACAGGGCCGACCCGGTGTTCTTCCAGCCGATCTACGACCTGACGGTCGACGACATGGCTTTCGGCCGCGCCGCCCTCACCGGTGATGCCGCCTTCGTGGCGCGCCCCCACTGCGGCATGGGGGTGACCAAGGTGGGCGGGGACGCCGTGGCACTGGCGGCTGCGCTGCAACGCCATGGCGCCGACATCGAAGGCGCGCTCCAGGCCTATTCCCGCGAGCGCGTACCCTACGGCCACGCGGTGGTCAACCATGCCCGGCACCTGGGCGCCTACATGCAGGCGCAACTCAAAAGCGCCGAAGAGCGCGAAATGGCCGAGCGCTACCGCACGCCGGAAGCGGTGATGCGCGAAACCGCCGTGCCGTTTCACCTGCCCCCGCCTTGAACGGCATGGGCCATGCCGCCGGCATCGGGCCGGCGGGCTTGTGCGTACAGGAAGCGCCATATTGCGTTGCGCCATCGGCGCCGGACTAGCAGTAATAGGTTAAATTAAGGCTTGATAAATAGACATTTGCCAATGGATTCTTGACACTTGCGCGGTGGAATGTCAGCATCGCGGCAAAATACAATCGGAGACAGAAGTACATGAGTAAAAATGGATACCGCCGGCAGCCGCGTGAAGCGCTTTTCCGGTCCGGCTGCCGCCCATCCAGCGCGCGCCTTCCTGTTTCGTCCAGCCGGGCGGGGTTGACCCCGCCTTTCCACAGCTGCCGCGGTCGCGCGCAGTAAAACCTGTCATGCAGGGCGCCGCCCCGGGCCGTCGGCCGGGGGCTTCAGGGCCGTCTTGCGAAAAGCCGCGATGGAAACCACCTACCTTGTACTAAACGCGATAGTCGCGGGCCTGCTGCTCGGCGGGCTTTACGCGGCGATGGCCTCCGGCGTGTCGATTTCCTTCGGCATGCTCGACGTCACCAACATCGCGCATCCCGCCTTCATCATCCTGGGCTCGTACATCGCCTACATCGTCAACTCGAACTGGGGCTGGGACCCGATCCTCACCTCCTTTATCGTGTCCCCGCTGTTTTACCTGCTGGGCCTGTTGCTGTATCGCGTCTATTACTATGCCTTCGAGCGCAAGGGCCAGCAGTCGCTGCGCAGCCTGGCGTTCTTTTTCGGCATCCTGTTCATCACCGAAGTGGTGCTGATCCTGATCTTCGGCGTCGATTACCGGCTGGTCAGCGCCAAGTACACCGAAGTCACCTGGCAGATTGCGCAGTACACCAACGGCACCGATACGCTGCACGTCGACCTGCCCTTGCGCATGGTGGTGCCGTTCTGCGTCTCGATGCTGATGATCTTCGCGCTGAACTGGTTTCTCGGTCACACCTTTTTTGGCCGCGCGGTACTGGCGGTGGCGCAGGACCAGTTCGCCCTGCGCCTGATGGGCGTCGACCCGGTGAAAATCAAGGAGCGCGCCTTCGGCCTGTCGCTGGCCATCGCCGGGGTTGCCGGCGCCTTCCTGATCGTGGTGCAGCCGGTCCAGCCTTCGATCGGCCGCGACTTCATCGGCCTGGTATTCGCCGTCTGCGTGCTGGGCGGCATGGGCAGCATCAAGGGCGCGCTGGTGGGCGCGATGATCCTCGGCCTGGCCGAGAGCTTCACCTCCACTTTCGCCGGCCCCTCCTGGGCGCCGGCCGTCTCTTTCGGCCTGCTGCTGCTGGCGGTTGCATTCAAGCCCTCCGGGCTGTTCGGGCGCTAGGAGACCGCGATGAAAAAAATGAGCAACAAGGTTTTCATCCCGGTGGTGTACGGCGTGGCGCTGGCCTTCGGCCTGCTGAGCATTCTGGCGCCGAACGACTACTTCTACTCCGCCGCCTACACGGTGCTGCTGTTCATCATCCTGTCCTCCGCCTGGAACATCCTCGGCGGCTACACCGGCTATGTGAACTTTGGCACGGCGGCGTTTTTCGCCATGGGCGCCTACACCACCGTGGCGATTTTCAAGCTGGCGCCGGGCACGCCGCTGATCGTGATGATCATCGCCGGCATGCTGATCGCCGGGCTCACCGGCCTTGGCATGGGCGCGCTGACCCTGCGCCTGCGCGGCGTGTTCTTTTCGATCGCGACCCTCGCACTGTCGGTGGTGATGTTCACCTTCGTGGTCAACTGGGACTACGTCGGGGGCGCCCGCGGCGCCTACGTGATCGCCCCGCGCGACGCGCCGCTGGGTTTCAAGCGCT
>DATAZV010000164.1:0-37425 GCA_036271855.1 Burkholderiales bacterium | reverse complement strand
AAAACGCCGACACCGCCGCATTGGCGCCGCACATCGTCTATCCGGTGGCCGGCACCATCATCGCGCTCGATCCGGATATTCCCTTCGACCGCCAGCGTGTCTCGTTCTCGGCCGCGCCGGCGCGTGCGGACATGCACTGGGAACTGGATGGCGCCAGGCTGGGCGCGTTGCCGCACGCGTCGAGCTGGTTTCCGATGCCGGGGCGGCACCGGCTGAGGATTGTCGACGCCAAGGGCGCGGCGCTGGATGAAGTGGCCTTCGAGGTGCGCGGGGCAATGATCAAGCAGCCGGGCGCCGCGCGAGCGGTAAAGGCAGCCTGGCATGGTGTGCCGGCCAACAAGGTCGCCCGCTGAAGCGAAGGTCTTACTCTGCCTTCGCTCCCGAAATTTTTACCGCCTTTGCGTTGCGCGGAATCTCGGCGGCGATTACCCCGGCGAATTCCTCCGGCGTATTGGCCACCAGCTCGAAGCCCTTGGCCGCCACTTCCTTTTGCGCGAACTCAGGGTCGGTGATCGCCGCTTTGAATTCGTCGTGCAGCTTGCCGACGATATCGCGCGGCGTGCCGGCGGGGGCGAACAAGCCGAACCAGGTGCTGGCGGGAACTTCGGCGTAGCCCAGTTCGGCGAAAGTCGGTACCTCGGGTAACAAACCCAGACGGCTCCTGCCGCCGATGGCCAGTGCGCGCAGGCGACCGCTTTTGATCAGCGCCATCGATGAGGCGGCGCCGGAGAAGGTCATCTGCACTTCGTCGGCCAGCACCGCCGGCACTGCCTGCGCCAGGCCCTTGTACGGCACGTGGGTGATGGCAACGCCGCTCAGGTTTTTCAGGGTTTCCATCGCCAGGTGTGGCGGGGTGCCGCTGCCGTAGGAGGCGTAGTTGAGCTTGCCCGGATTGGCCTTCGCGTAGGCGATCAATTCCTTCAGGTTGTTCGCCGGCACCGCCGGGCTGACGATCAGCATCTGGTTCAGCAAAACGAGTTGGGTGACCGGGGCGAAGTCCTTCACCGGCTCGTAGGGCAGCTTGCTGTAGAGCGACTGGTTCAGGGTGATGGTGGTGTCGGCGGTGATCATCAGGGTGTAGCCGTCGGGCGCGGCCTTGGCCACGGCGTCGGCGCCGATGATGGTGCCGGCGCCCGGGCGGTTGTCGATCACCATCGACTGGCCGAGGTGCCGGCCGACCCGCTCACCCAGTTGGCGCGCCAGCACGTCCAGCCCCCCGCCAGCGGGGTAGGGGACGACCATGCGTATGGATTTGGCGGGATAGCCTTGCGCCATGGCGCCTGGGGGCAGTGTGGCGAACAACGTCAGCAGCAGGGCGGGGACGAACTTGAGGTGGGGCATGGTCGGCGCAAATGGTGGGCTCGACGGTATTGTCGCCGCTTGAAGCCTGCCTGCCAACTGCCGGCGTGCTAATTGGCGGCCGACAGGGTGCTCGCCTGCGCCGTTTTCATCGGGCAGGCGCCACTGGTCGCCGGCGCGGCCCCGGCGTCGCCCTTGTCGATTGCGTATTCGGCATGTTGAAACGACCCATAGGCGTGGATCGCGGAGCCGAGCGCGAACAGCCGCGCCTGCTTGGCTTGCGGGGTCAGCAGGAGATCGAAATGCTCGTTGCGCAAATCGATGCTGGCGCTGCCGCTGGCACGCGTCTGCGCGGTGTCGAGGATGAACTCGCGCGATTTGCCGATGCCGTTCTTGAAGTCGACCACCGTGCTGGCGCAGTTCAGCGCAATGTCGCGGTCGCCGGTGAGTTTGAGCCAGACCACCTTGCCACCGTTCAAGCCGAGCATGGCGTCGAGCAGATTGGAAATGCGCCCCGGTGCCATGTTGAGCGCGGCGCTGCCGGTGACGCTGCCCAGCATGCCGGCGATGCTGTCGCCGCGGCCTTGCAGCCTGACCTGGCCGGCCAGTGGCGCGCTGGTGCCGCCGGCCGAGCGCAGCTTGGCAATCAGTTGCCCGAGCTGCAAATCGCGCAAGTCGAGGCTGGCGCTGGACATCGCCGGGTGCTGATTGCCGTCCAGCCTCAGTTCTCCGGCAACGTGGCCGCCGGCGATGCCGAGATCAAAGGGGGCGAGCTTGAGCACGCCGCCGTGCAGGGCGACGCTGGCGCGCAGGCTTTGCAGCGCCGGAAAGGCCGGGCTGTTGAGCCTCCTGATTTCAAGCTTGACGTCGGCGTCGTCGTATTGCAGGCGCTCGGTCGCCAGGCGTTTCGCCGGCAGTACGCGCCCGCTGTCGGGGCCGGCAGGCGGCGTGGGTACGGCCTGGCCGTTTGGATTGAGCGGATCGGGATTGAAGGAGAGGGAGGTGAGGTCGGCCATCTGCGCCTGCTCGCTGCGCAGGTTCGCATGCCAGACGCGGCGGCCGGCGCGCGACAGGCTGATGTCGCCGGCGAGATCGGTCTCGCCCAAGCGGGCGTGAAAGCGGTCAAAGCCGAACGTGCTCTGGTCGACGCTCAAGTGCCCCTGCGCGCGGTAGGGGCGGGAGGCGGGCGGGCGCCCGCGCAGGAACGGATGCAGCTTGGCAAGCGAGGGGCCGTTGATGCGGATTTGCGCGTCGATGGCGCCGATTTTCAGGAAATCGGCCATCCGGCCATCCATCTCGAAGTGGGTGGCCTGCGAGTCCGCGAAGCCGCGCAGGGGAAACGTTTCCTGCGTCAGTTGCAGGCTGAACACCGGGCTGGTCACCAGGTCGCCGGAAAAAGGGCTGTCGGCGTAGTTGCCGGCGAACCTGATGCGGTTCGGCAGCTCGCCGGCGGCGGCCGAGGCATTCATCGTCACGTCAAGGTCGAGGCCGCGATGCACGACGCGCAAGCGGGAATTGGTGGCTTCGACGCGCTTGATCAGGTATTTGCCCGGGCCGCGGTATTCGGGGTCGCGCAGGCGCCAATTGCGCAGGCCGTCGGCCTGGCGCTCCAGATCGACGTCGGCGTCTTTCAGCACCAGCAGGGCCACCAGGCTCTGGTCGTCGAACAGCGTTCCCAGGCTCTCGAAAATGAAGCTCACCTCGCCTACCCTGGCCATCGGCCTTGGGTCCGCCCAGGCCGCGTTTTGCACCCGTACGCCGCGCAGGCGGATGGTCGGCGCCAGGGTGGGCGAAAAATGAACATACAGATCGTCGATTTGCACGCTGCGCCGTGAGGTGTGGCTGAGATAGCGGGTGATCGCCGGGCGTGCCCAGTTCCAGTCGAACAGCGTGACGAGCAGCGCCAGCAGGACCGCCAGCAACAGGACGAGACCCAGCGCTACCTTGAGCAGGCGTGCGAACAACAGGCGGGGGGGTGGCCTTGTCACGGACATTTTCGATATTTCATGGGCACGGCGTGGCCGCGCACGGGCCAATGCGCCATGGTCGGCGCTGTGACGGTGCCCTGCTGCCGGTGTGCGGGCTGTTCGGCGGTCGGTGCTCTCCTACATGTGCCGGTGCTGGGGTGGGCGGGCGATACAATAGGCGGCTACCGGGCCATGCCCTTCCACTTACACCGACAAGACAAGACTTCATGGTGTTGCGCCTGTTTGGCGGACTATTACGGCGTGCTGCCCGACAACCCGCGCCCGCCTCCGCGACGCCCGGGGTGGAGGCACCAGCGCCCGCCGTGCCTGATGCGCACAGCGTCCTGCGCGCGTGGCTCGCGGCCGATTCGTATCCGCCCTACACCCTGGATGAACTGACCGCAGACCCGCTGCGCCGGCGAGTGGCGGAACTCATCGCCAGCCGCGGCGACGTCGATGAATTGCAACGCCTGCTTGGCGGGTTATTGGGCCGGCCCTCGCCCGCGGCGGTCGACCGCATGCTGCTGGCCGATGCGCTGCTCTCGCGCGGCTCCTTCGAGCAGGCACACAGCGCGCTGCAGGACGTCACCGGCGAACCGGGGCGCATCGGCGCGCGCGCCTGCGCCAAGCTGGTGAGCGTGATCTACTACCAGGGCGAGTTCGAGCGCGCCGGAGCACTGATCAAACAAGCCATGCAGGGCGCGCCCGAGGCGATGTATTGCCGCATTTTCATGGGCACCCTGACCGATTACGAGGGCGACGCCGCGGCGGCGCTGCAGCACTATCGCCGCGCGGTGGCGCTGCGCCCGGCGTCGGTCGACGCGCGGGTGGCGCTGGCGATGGGGCTACTGCGCTGCGACGACCTGCAGGCAGGCTTCGCCGAGTGGGTGATCGCCGAATACCTGGCCGGGGAATACACGCGCGCCTCCAGCGCGGCTGTGTGGGACGGCCGGCCCTTGCGCGGCGAGCGCATCCTGCTGCTGACCTCGAATTTCTATGGCGACGTGATGCAGATGCTGCGTTTCGCGCGCCATTTGCGCGAGCGCGAACCAGCGGCGCGCATGAGCATCCAGATCCAGGCGGCCCTGGCGCAACTGGCTACCGACACCGGCCTGTTCGAGCGCGTTTACGTCGGCAACATCGCACAGGATGATTTCGACTGGCAGGTTTCGCTCACCCACATCCCGCTGCATCTGGAAACGCGCATCGAAGATCTGCGGCGATTCGAGCCTTACCTGCGGGTGCCGGCGGAGCGCATTGCCGAGGCCGCCGCCTGGCTGCCGCCGCGCCGGCCCGGGCGCCTGCGCGTCGGATTGCGCTGGTATGGGCGCGCCCAGTATCACAACTTCAAGCGCAGCGTGCCGTTCGAGCTTTTGCGTCCGCTGTTTGCGGTGCCGGGGATCGACTGGATCGCGCTGACCGAGGACGCGTCGATGTTTGCCGGTCTGGGCGAACACCCCCTGGCCGACGTATCGCGGCACTTGAGCGATTTCAGTTCCACCGGCGCGCTGATGGCGCATCTCGACCTCACCATCTCCGTCGACACCTCGATTGCCCATCTGGCGGGGGCGCTGAACCTGCCGTTCTGGCTGCTGGCCCAGCCCGACCCGGAGTGGCGCTGGGGACGCCACGAAACAAGCAGCCACTGGTATGGCTCGGCGCGCTGCTTTCGTCATACCAAGGGTTTCGACTGGGAGGCGATGGTGCGCGAAATGGCCGTGGCGCTCGCTGATTTCGCGGCGGGGTCTCAATACCGTGAGGCACCGGATCCGGCCACGCCGTTGCTTCCTCCGCTGCCGGCGTCGATGCCAGCGCGCCCGGCGAGCAGCGGAGCGCAAGCCCGGGTATTGCGCGAATGGCTGCAACGCGACACTTTTCCGACCCACGTACCCGAAGAACTGAGCGCCGATCCGCTGCGGGCGGAAGTGGCTGCACTGGTGGCCGAGCGCGGCGACGCGGACCGCTTGCAGCACCTGCTAACTGAGCTGCTGGCGCGTCCGGACCCGCCGGCGGTCGACCGCATGCTGTTGGCCGAAGCGATGCTGGCGCGCGGCAGTTTCGAGCAGGCGCATACCTTATTGCTGGAGGTGGTCGACGCGCCCGGGCGGATTGGCGCGCGCGCTTGCGCCCTGCTGGCAGACGCCTTGCTGGCGCGCGGTGAATTCGCTCACGCCAGCGGCTACGCGCGGCGTGCGGTGGAGGGCGCGCCGGACTCGGTTTCCGCCCGCCTGGCACTCGGTGCGCTGCTCGACTACGCCGGCGATCCCGGCGCGGCGGTGCCGCACTACCGGCGCGCGACCTATGCGCGCCTGGCTTTGCCCGATGCGCATCTGGTGCTGGCCACCGGCCTGTTGCGCCTGGGCCGGCTCCAGGAAGGTTTGCGCGCCTGGGTGCTGGCCGAGCAGGTGGCGGGCGAATACCGGCGCGAGTCGGCTGCTCCCGTGTGGGATGGGCGTGCCATGCACCAAGACCGCCTGCTGATACTGAGCGCTTACGGCTATGGCGACATGTTGCAGATGATGCGTTTCGCACGGCATTTGCGCGAACGCGAGCCGCGCGCCCGCCTGAGCATCCAGCTGCCGGCGCCGCTGGCCGCCCTGGCAGGCGATACCGGCCTGTTCGAACACGTTTACGTCGGAAAAATCGAACAGGATATCTTCGACTGGCAGGTGACGATGAATCATCTGCCACTGTTGCTTGGGGTCGAAGAGGCCGATCTGCGGCGCTTCGAACCCTACTTGCAGGTGCCGCGCGTGCGCGCCGGGCAGGCGGCGGCATGGCTGCCGGCGCGCCGTCCGGGGCGGCTGCGCGTCGGCCTGCGCTGGCGCGGCCAGGCTTCGCATTTCGATGCCAAGCGCAGCATCCCTTTCGCTGCGCTGCAGCCCCTGTTTTCGGTACCCGGGGTGGACTGGATATCGCTTGCAGAAGACCCGCAGGCGCTGGCCGGGATGGGCGAGCATCCGCTGATCGATGTGAGCCGGCACCTGACCGATTTCGCCGCCACCGCGGCGCTGCTGACTCACCTGGATTTGGTCATTTCGGCCGATACGTCGGTGGTGCATGTGGCAGGTGGTTTGGGCCTGCCGGTCTGGCTATTGGCCCGGCCCGATCCGGAATGGCGCTGGGGCAGCAGCGGCCCGACGTCGCCCTGGTATGGTTCCGTGCGTATTTTTCGCCACCTCCAGGGATTTGACTGGGATGCCGTGGTCCAGGCTGCCGCGCTGGCGCTGGCCCAGCACCGCGCTTTGACGGCGGCTTAGCCGGCGGACCTACAATACGCTGCTCGGTTGCGGATCCGCGTTCAACCGTATACGCGGGTCGTGCCTGGAAATGTTCAAGGCAAAAGTCGAAGGCTCGCCCTGCGCTGGACTGAGCATGCCGCGCAGGGTATGCCGCTGCCCCACGTCTTCCGAATGCAGGAATACGCTGACCGAGGCATTGGGCGCGTAGCAGTGGCCGGCCATCACATAGCAGTCGTCGGCCCAGGCCAGGGTGCCGGCCAGCTGGCGAAAGCGCTCGTCGCCATATTCGAAGCGGCCACCGGTGAGAATGGAGGTGGCGAACAGCAGTCGCAGGCGAAAATCGCGCTTTTCGCCTTCACCCGCCTGGCCGTAGCCGTTGATGCGCAACTGGCCGGTCTGGCGCAGTACGCGGAAATTCGCCGTCAACGGCAGCACCGCGCCGCCGTAGACGCAACTGCCGGCCGCCACGTAGCGGCCGCTTTCCATCAAAGGCAGGCTCAACACCTTGCTGGGTCCCCCGTTGCGGTTGAACAAACCCGCAACTTTGCAGCAGGGCGCGCGGAATTGCAAATCCCCGCAGCTGCCGGAGGCTCGCGGCGGCTGCGGCGGGGCGCCTCGGGTACAATGGATACCCGTTGTTTTATGCAGTGCGAGAGGCGTCCATGAGCGCTCAGCTTTCAGTGGTTGGACCGAAGTCTTCCTCCGTCAGTTCGGTTCCCGAAATCGTCGCCGAGCTGCGCGCCGGCCGCATGGTGGTGGTGGTCGACGACGAGGACCGCGAAAACGAGGGCGACCTGCTGATGGCCGCCGAGCACGTCACGCCCGAGGCGATCAACTTCATGGCGCGCTACGGCCGCGGCCTGATCTGCCTGACCTTGTCCGAAGCACATTGCCGGCAGCTCAATCTTCCCTTGATGGTGTCCAACAACGGCACCAAGCACGGCACCAATTTCACCGTATCGATCGAAGCAGCGGAAGGTGTCTCCACCGGCATTTCCGCCGCCGACCGCGCGCGCACCGTCCAGGCAGCCGTTGCCCCCGGTGCCAAGCCCGGCGATATCGTGCAGCCGGGCCACATTTTCCCGCTGATGGCGCAAGCCGGCGGCGTGCTGGTGCGCGCCGGCCATACCGAAGCCGGCTGCGACCTGGCGGCGATGGCCGGCAGCGCGCCGGCGGCGGTGATCTGCGAAGTGCTGAAGGAAGACGGCGAGATGGCGCGCCTGCCCGACCTGATCGAGTTCGCGCGCGAGCACAAGCTGAAAATCGGCACCATCGCCGACCTGATCCACTACCGCAGCGAGAACGAAAGCCTGGTGGCCCGCGCCGCCGAGCGCAAGGTACAAACCGCGCACGGCGAGTTTAACGCCGTGGTCTATACCGACAAGGCTTGCGGCGCCGCCCACCTGGCGCTGTCGCGCGGCAGCGTCTCGCCCGAGCGCGAAACCCTGGTACGGGTGCACGAGCCGCTGTCGGTGTTCGACCTGCTGGACAACGGCGCCAGTTGCCATTCGTGGAGTGTCAACGCGGCGCTGGCGAAAATCGCGGCCGACGGCAGCGGCGTGCTGGTTCTGCTCAATACCGAGGAAAGCGCCGAGCGCCTGCTGGGTTCGGTGCGCGACCTCAACGCGGGCGTGCGGCCCAAGGTGAAAATGGATTTGCGCACCTACGGCATCGGCGCGCAGATTTTGCGCGATCTCGGCGTGGGCAAGATGAAGCTGATGTCCAACCCGCGCAAGATGCCCTCGATGGCCGGCTTCGGCCTGGAAGTGACGGGCTACCTGGCGCCGGAAGGCTGCTGAAGCGCAACCTCCCTTGATCCTGGCCGCGATGTAGCGGCCAGTTTTGTTTAACGAACGCAGCTTTCCGACGAAGAATTCATGAGCCAGGATCAAGTCCAGTTCGACCAGCAGCTCGACGGCCGCGGCCTTTCGGTTGCGGTGGTGCAGTCGCGCTTCAACGCGCAGATCGTCGATGCCCTGGCCGAGGGCTGTATCGGCGAGCTCAAGCGCCTGGGGGTGACCGATATCGAGCACGTGAAGGTGCCGGGCGCGCTGGAGATTCCGCTCACCCTGCAGACACTCGCCATGACCGAACGCTTCGACTGCATGGTGGCCCTGGGCTGCGTGGAGCGCGGCGAGACTTATCATTTCGAACTGGTGTGCAACGACTCCGGCCGCGGCGTGATGGAAGTGCAGCTGACCACCGGCGTGCCGATCGCCAATGCCATCCTGACGGTGGAAAACGACGCCCAGGCACGCGCCCGCATCCCCAAAGGGGTGGACGCGGCGCGGGTGGCGGTGGAAATGGCGAACACCCTGAAAGGGATCCAGCGATGAAAAGCGCCCGCCGCCGTTCGCGCGAGTTCGCCGTCCAGGGCCTGTATCAATGGCAGCTCAATGCCACCGATCCGACCTTGATCGCCGACGACCTGAAGCGCACCAAGGGCTTCGAGCAGGCCGACGAAAAACACTTCCGCGAGCTGCTCTACGGCGCCATCGAGCACGTCGACAGCCTGCGCGCCGAACTGCAGCCCTTCCTCGACCGTCCGGTGAAGGAGC
Source organism: Burkholderiales bacterium (assembly GCA_036271855.1). Classification (GTDB taxonomy): domain Bacteria; phylum Pseudomonadota; class Gammaproteobacteria; order Burkholderiales; family JAEUOS01; genus JAQGMJ01. The sequence continues at coordinate 28,359 of DATAZV010000164.1, read as the reverse complement.
TGAGCCCGGTCGAGCACGCTATCCTGCTGGTCGGCGTCTACGAGCTCAGGCACCACGTCGAGGTGCCGTACCGGGTGGTGATTAATGAATGCGTCGAGCTGGCCAAGACCTTCGGCGGCACCGACGGCTTCAAATACGTCAACGGCGTGCTCGACAAGCTGGCCGCCGGCGCGCGCGAGACCGAGATCAAGGACGCGCGCAAGTAGGCAGTGCGCTCAAGGCATGGCCTCCGAGTTTGACCTGATCGCCCGCTATTTCACCCGGCCGGTGCGCCGCGCCCGCCTGGGCGTGGGCGACGATTGCGCGCTGCTAGCCCTCACCCAGGGCCACGAGCTGGCGATCTCCATCGACATGCTGGTGGCAGGCACGCATTTTTTCCCGGATACCGACCCCCAGCGCCTGGGCCACAAGACCCTGGCGGTGAATCTTTCCGACCTGGCGGCGATGGGCGCGAAGCCTGCCAGCGCCTTGCTCTCGCTGGCACTGCCGACCGCCGATGAAGCCTGGCTTGCCGCTTTCGCGCGCGGCTTTTTCGCGCTGGCTGATGAACATGGGGTCGAGCTGGTTGGGGGCGACACTACGCGCACGCCCCCCGGCGGCACGCTCACCCTCAATGTCACCATCCTCGGCGAAGTGCCCACGGGGCAGGCGGTGCGGCGCAGCGGCGCACAGGCGGGCGACGACATCTGGGTATCGAATACGCTGGGCGATGCGGCGCTCGGGCTGGCGGCTTTGCGCGGCAAGGTGAGCCTGGATCAGGCGCAGCGCGAATATTGCGTGAATCGCCTGGAGGCGCCGACGCCGCGCGTGGCCCTCGGCCTGGCGCTGCGCGGCATCGCGCGCAGCATGCTGGATATTTCCGACGGCCTGGCGGGCGACCTGGCGCACATCGCACGTGCCTCCGGCGTGCGGGCGCGCGTGGATGTCGATGCGCTGCCGCTGGCGCCCGCGCTGCGCGGGGTATCGCATGAATTGGCGCTGCAATGCGCCCTGGCCGGCGGCGACGACTATGAACTGTGTTTTACCGCCGCGCCAGCCCAGCGTGTCGGCGTGGAAGCGGCGGGCCGGTCGGCCGGTGTGGCGGTGACATGCATCGGCAGCATCCTGCCTGCGATGGCGGGCGCGGCGCCGGTGCGCTTTGTCGATGCAGCGGGCCGCGATCTTTCCCTCAAGCTGGGCGGCTATGACCATTTCAGCGCCTGAGATGGACAGGGCGCCACCATCGCCGCCGCTGCGGCCCACGCTGGGCTGGATGCTGCGCGACCCGGCGCGCATCATTGCCTGCGGTTTCGGCAGCGGCCTGATCCGGCCCGCGCCGGGCACCTGGGGCACGCTGTTCGGCTGGGCCAGCTTTGTGCTGCTCGCGCCCCATGTACCGGACCTCTGGCGCCTGGCCACGGTGGCCCTGGCTTTTGTGATCGGCATATATGCCTGCGGCCGGGCCGGGCGCGATTTGGGTGTCGTCGATCACGGCGGCTTTGTCTGGGACGAGGTGGTGGCGATCTGGCTGGTGCTGGTACTGGTGCCGCCGCAGTGGCCGGCGCAACTGGCCGCCTTTTTGTTATTCCGCTTTTTCGATATTCTCAAGCCCCAGCCGATCCGCTATTTCGACCGCAAGCTCAAAAGCGGCTTTGGCGTGATGTTCGACGATTTGCTGGCGGCGTTCTATACGCTGCTGGTGTTTGCCTTGTATGTAAGGATGTTCGGCCATGGCTGATACGCTGTCGTTGCTCGGGACCCTGGTCGGCGCGCGGCTTAAGGAGCGCGGCCTGGTGCTGGCCTGCGCCGAATCGTGTACCGGCGGCTGGGTGGCGCAGACGGTCACCGCCGTGGCCGGCAGCTCGGCCTGGTTCGACCGCGGCTTTGTCACTTATTCGAATCAGGCCAAAGAGGACATGCTGGGGGTGCCGGCACAGACCCTGGAGCAATTCGGCGCGGTGAGCGAAGAGACCGCGCGCGCCATGGCGGCGGGAGCGCTCACTCACTCGCTGGCCCAGGTGGCGCTGTCGATCACCGGCATCGCCGGGCCCACCGGCGGGACGCCGGAAAAGCCGGTCGGGCTGGTCTGCTTCGGCTGGGCCAAAGGGGAGGCGGCGCGAACCGAGAGCGTGCGCTTCGACGGCGACCGCGAAGCGGTGCGGCGCCAGGCGGTGATCCATGCCCTGCAGGGGCTGCTGGCCCTGATCGAAGCCTGAAAACAATTTCGTTGACTAGGGCTTGACGATGCCGGTACCAGTAGTTACACTGTATAAATGAACAGTTAGGGGCCGGTGAGCATTTTAGCGCGCTTGCTGCTGTTAATCCGGGCCAACCGGTGTTGTCATCCCTTAAACCCTTAAGACTTATCCTTTTCTAATTCATTACGCCGACGGTTATTGGCGACAGGACAAAAAATGCGACCCGCCGCCAAAAAGCCCGAAACGGAATCCAAAATTTTTCAAGGAAGCACTCTCATGGATGACAACAAAAGCAAGGCCTTAAGCGCCGCCCTGGCGCAGATCGAAAAGCAGTTCGGCAAGGGCTCGATCATGAAATTGGGTGAAAAGAGCATTGAGGAGGACATCCAGGTGGTCTCCACCGGTTCCCTCGGCCTGGACATCGCGCTGGGCATCGGCGGCCTGCCGCGCGGCCGGGTGGTGGAAATCTACGGCCCGGAATCGTCGGGCAAGACCACGCTCACCCTGCAGGTGATCGCGGAAATGCAAAAGCTCGGCGGCACCGCCGCCTTCATCGACGCCGAACACGCGCTCGATCCGCAATATGCGCAAAAGCTCGGCGTTAACGTTTCGGAACTGCTGATCTCGCAGCCGGATACCGGCGAGCAGGCGCTGGAAATCTGCGACATGCTGGTGCGCTCCGGCTCGGTCGACATCGTGGTGATCGACTCGGTCGCCGCGCTGACCCCGAAGGCGGAAATCGAGGGCGAAATGGGCGACCAGCTGCCCGGCCTGCAGGCGCGCCTGATGAGCCAGGCCCTGCGCAAGCTCACCGGCAACATCAAGCGCACCAACACCCTGGTTATCTTTATTAATCAGATCCGCATGAAAATCGGCGTCATGTTCGGCAACCCCGAAACCACCACCGGCGGCAATGCGCTCAAGTTCTACGCCTCGGTGCGCCTGGACATCCGCCGCACCGGCGCGATCAAGGACGGTGAAGAGGTGGTCGGCAACGAAACCCGCGTCAAGGTGGTGAAGAACAAGGTGGCGCCGCCGTTCAAGGAGGCGCACTTCGACATTCTTTACGGGCAGGGCATTTCGCGCGAGGGCGAGATCATCGAACTCGGGGTCGAGCACAAGATCATCGAAAAATCCGGCGCCTGGTACAGCTACAACGGCGAGCGCATCGGCCAGGGCAAGGACAACACCCGCAACTGGCTGAAGGAAAACGCCGCCATTGGCGCTGAAGTCGAAGCCAAGGTGCGTGAAGCCCTGGGCGTGCGCAGCGCCGTCGCTGCCGCCGACGAAGAGTAAGGCCATGTGGCCGCGGCGGCGTGCCACCGGCGCGGCGGATGACGGCGGGTTCGAGCAGTGCGGCCCGCCGGAGGCATCGCCGCCGGCGGCGGCCGTTGGTCCCCTCGAAGGCGACGTTCTCAAATCCGGCGCTTCCAGCCGCTACTCGCGTAGCGGCTTCGGCGCTCGCAAGGGCGTTCCTGAAGAACCCTTGAACGCGGCGCAATTGCGCGTGCGCGGCATCGCGCTGCTGGCGCGGCGCGAGCACAGCCGCGCCGAGTTGCAAAACAAGCTCAAGCGCTATAGCGAAGATGCGGCCTTGATCGGGCAGGTACTGGAGCAATTGCAGGCCGAAAAGCTGCTGTCCGATCAGCGCTTCGCCGAGGGCGTGGCGCGGGTGCGCGGCGCGCGCTACGGCAGCGCGCGCGTCGCCCAGGATTTACGCACCAAAGGGGTCAGCAGTGAATTGGCGAGCAGCCTGATACGCGATCTCAAGGCCAGCGATTCCGAACGCGCGCAGGCCGCCTGGCAAAAACGTTTCGGCACGGTGCCGGCCGATGCCGCCGAGCGTGCGAAGCAGATGCGCTTTTTGCAGGCGCGCGGTTTTGCGTCCGAGGTGATTCACCGGGTGGTGCCCCGCGCCAGCCGGCGCGCACCCGAAGAGGCTGACGACTAGCCGTCAGCTCAGGCGGCGCGGTGCCCCTGATGCGAATGCGGATGGGCGATCAGCGCTGCTGCTTCCATCGCGGTGAGCGGCTGGCCAAAGTAAAAGCCCTGCATTTCTCTGCAGCCATGCTGCAACAGCTTGGTCAGCTGGCGCTCGTTTTCCACTCCCTCGCCCAGCACGCGCAGCCCCAGGCTCTTGGCCAGTGCGATGGTGGCGCGCACGATGGCGTCATCGTCGCTGTTGACCCCGGCATGGGGACCCAGGTCGCGCACGAACACGCGGTCGATTTTCAGCTTGTCCACCGGCATGCGCTTGAGATAGGCCAGGCTGGAATAGCCGGTGCCGAAATCGTCGATGGTCAGCCCGACGCCGAGATGATGCAAATCGTCTAGCGTGGCCAGGGCGTGGTCTTCATGGTGCATGAAGGCCGACTCTGTGATTTCCAGTTCCAGGTCCGCGGCGCTTAAACCCGTCTCGGCCAGCACCGAGCGCACCGCGCCGGGCAGGTCGGTCTGATGCAGTTGCAGGGTGGAGACATTGACCACCATGCCGGGCACCGTCAGCCCGGTGAGCTTCCAGTCGGCTGCCTGCCGGCAGGCGTGGCGCAGCACCCACTCGCCCAGGGGTACGATCAGGCCGGTCTCCTCGGCGACCGGAATGAATTCGTTGGGCCCGAGCAGGCCGCGCTCCGGATGGCGCCAGCGCACCAGGGCCTCGAGGCCGATCAGGCGCGCGCCGTCTTCGCGGCCGAGTTCGAATTGCGGCTGGAAATACAGCACCAGCTCGTCGGTTTTCAGCGCCCGGCGCAGGTCGTTCTCGATGAACAGCCGCGCCTCGGCCGCCCGCGTCATCTCGGTGGAGAAAAAGCGGAAGCAGTTGCGCCCGGCTTCCTTCGCCTGGTACATCGCAGTGTCGGCGTGCTTGAGCAGCGCTTCGGGGTCGGCGCCGTCTTCCGGATACAGGCTGATGCCGATCGAGGTGGAAATATAAAGTTCATGGCCGCCGGACTTGAAGGGCTCGCTGGCGCTGGCGATGATCTTCTCCGCGACCTTGGAGCAGGCGCGGGGAGACTTTACATCCGGCAGCACGATGACGAATTCGTCGCCGCCCAGGCGCGCCACCACGTCGCCTTCGCGGATGGCGCCGCGCAGGCGCTCGGTCAGCGCCTTCAGCAATTCGTCGCCGACCGTGTGGCCGAGCGAATCGTTGATGTTCTTGAAGCGATCGATGTCGAGGAACATGAAGCCGACCATGCGGCCGGCCCGCTCGGCACGCGCGATGGTCTGGCGCGTATGGTCGGCCAGCAACACCCGATTGGGCAGTCCGGTCAGCGGGTCGTACATCGCCAGCGAGCGCACCTTCTCCTCGGCGCGCCGGCGCAGGGTGACGTCGCGCGAGTTGCTGATCACCCCGCCGATGGCGGGCTCGTTCACCGCGTTGGTGAAAATGGTCTCCATGTTGCGCCACACCCCGCTCTTGTGGCGAAAGCGGAATTCGGCGCGTTGCACCGAGCCCGGCTCCAGCAGCACGCGGCGGTAGATGGTCAGGAGGTCGGCCGCGTCCTCCGGGTGCACGTGGTCGACGGTGTTGGTGCCCATCAGGTCGGCCGGCTCGTAGCCGAGCATCGCCTCCACCGGCGGGCTGACGAAAATGAACCGCAGCTCGGCGTCCAGCACGGTCAGTGCGTCGGAGGAGCGCGCCATCAGGGAGCGCAGGCGCTGCTCGCTCGTTTCCAGGCGCAGTTGCGCCGCCTTGCGCTCGCGGATGTCGCGGAAAAAGGCGTAAAAACGCCCGCCATGCGCATCGACGAAGTTGAGGCTGGCCTCCAGTGGAATGATGTCGCCGTCCTTGGTCAGGTGCAGGGATTCGAACACCCCGCGCGGCGCACTTTGCACCGTGGCCTGGTCCCAGACGGTGCCGACGATCAGGTCGCGCACGTTGCGCCCGATAATCTCGTCGCGGCTATAGCCGAGCATCCTGCAATAGGCATCGTTGACGTCGAGCAGGGTGCCCGCTGCGCTGCGGACCCAGAAACCGTCAAAGGAGCGGTGCAGCATCACCTGGTATTGCGACTCCAGTTCCTTTTCATGCGTGACGTCATGGGCGAAGGCGACAAAGCCCTGCGCCTCGCCGGCCGGCGCGCGGATCACCGCCGTGCTGACGCGGATCATCAGCCGGCTGCCATCGCGCCGCACCCGTTCAAGTTCCACGCCCTGCAGGGACTGGCCACGCCCGGCGTCGGCGACGATGGCTTCGAATTCGGCCTCGCGCGCCGCCGGCACCGTAGGCGGACGGCGGCCCAGCACCTCGATGGCGTGCCAGCCGAACATCGCCTGCGCCTGCGCGTTCCACGAGGTCAGGCGGCCCTCCAGATCCACCGAATACACCGCCACCGGCGCGCTCTGGATCAGGGTATTGAGGAACTGGTTGGAGCTGGCCAGCGCAGCCTCGGCGTCAAAACGCTCGGTGACGTCGGTGTAACTGGTGAGCAGGACCGGCCGGGTGCCGTAGCGCACTGGATCGCAATTGACGATGACGCGGCGGCGCACCCCGGCGCCGGCGCCCATCGGCCGCAGCCAGAGCTCGAGGTCGCGCACCTGGCCGTCGCTGCGCAGGCGCTTCATCAGGCGGCCGCGATCCTCCGGGTCCTCGTACAGGGTATCTGTGCTCGGCAAGGGAGCGTTTGCCGCCACCCCGAACAGGGCGCGGGCGCGGCTGTTGGCGGACAACTGCTCGCCGGATTCGATCGAAATCAATGCCAGGGGAACCGGCGCGTTCTCCAGCACCAAGTCGAAGCGGGCTTCGGTTTCAATGCTCGTGGGCGCCGCGGCAAGGGGGCCTCGGGAGCCCTTGCGCATGCGCCAGCACCAGGCGCCAAGCGCACCTGCCGCCGCGGCCAGGACCAGGGCAGCGCTGACTCCCGCTTCGACGCGCCAGGCGCTGCCGCCGGCCGCCTGCGCCCAATCCGGGGCGGCAGTGGCCACGATGGCCGCCGCAACGCGCCTCGCCTCGAGTAACCAGGCCAGCCGCGCGGGCCGCGACAGCACGGCGCGTTGGATGGGGGGGGACGCGCGGCGCGTCTCGAAGCGGGTCACGGCTGTGGACGACGTGGGAAGATGCGACTCGAAAGGGTGTGCGGGCGGATTTTGGGGAGAAGTAGCGGCAGGGCAATATGCTATTATGGTCAAGCCTCAACGACTTGTCATCCCATGCATCATGGCGGGTCGCATATAAGCCCGCACCGCGGTTTTTCGCCGGGCTTATGCCGCCGGCGTATATCCGGACTTGACCGGGACTTTGGGCGCTGCTTTCGATGGCGCTTCCAGGCCACTTTTCCGCGTTTCCTTTCAGCCCATGCATTCTTCCGATCCTGGCGCGCCCGCCGCATCCGTCGGCCGCCGCCGCCTGCATACACGGACCATCGTGGTTGAGGTCTACCAGCGCGATGACGGCCAGTTTGACCTGGAAGCGCGGCTCACCGATGTCAAGGATCACGACCTGCACCTGGCCTCGGGCCTGCGCCCGGCCGGCAGCCCGGTGCATGACATGCGCCTGAGCCTGTCGGTGGACCGCGATTTCAACGTGACCGCCGCCGGTGGGCGCTCCGCCATCGTCCCCTATCCGGGCGTTTGCGAAACCATCGGTCCGGCCTACGCGGCGCTCAAGGGCCTGAATCTGCTGAACAAATTTCGCGCCGCCGTGATGCAGGCGCTGGGTGGCACGCGCGGTTGCACCCATCTCTCCGAACTGGCCGGCGTATTGCCGACCGCCGCCGTGCAGGCCGCCGCCGGTGTACGCGAGCAGGATGCTGCCATGCAGCCGTTCCAGCTCGACCGTTGCCACGCCCTGGTGACCGACGGCGAGGCGGTACGGAAGTTTTACCCGCGCTGGTACCGCAGCCGGCCGGCCGATGCCGCTTGAGCCGGACCAGACGCGGCGGCAATCGTGATTCTTGACTATGGGCAAGGCCTGCAAATCCTGAGGCATCTTATGCTCGCGTGGTTCTCCCGGATCACCGATAATGCTGCGCTGAACTGAATTCTGAATGATCAAGCTGAAGGGGCTGACGTGAAAATACACGAGTACCAAGGTAAGGAAATCCTGCGCAAATTCGGTGTTCCGACACCGCGCGGCATCCCGGTTTTTTCGGTCGACGAGGCAGTTGCCGCGGCGGAAAAGCTGGGCGGCCCGGTGTGGGTGGTGAAGGCGCAGATTCACGCCGGCGGCCGCGGCAAGGGCGGCGGCGTCAAGGTGGCGAAATCGATCGCCGACGTCAAGGCGCGTTCGTCCGAGATTCTCGGCATGCAGCTGATCACCCATCAGACCAGCCCGGAAGGCCAGAAAGTGCGCCGCCTGCTGATCGAAGAGGGCGCCGACATCAAGAAAGAACTCTACGTCGGCATGGTGGTGGACCGCGTCACCCAGGTGGTGTGCCTGATGGCCTCTTCCGAAGGCGGCATGGACATCGAGGAAGTCGCCGCCCACACGCCGGAAAAAATTTACAAGGTGTTCATCGACCCGGTCGCCGGCCTGACCGATGCCGACTCCGACGCGGTGGCGCTGAAAATCGGCGTACCGCAGGGCTCGCTTCCCGAAGCCCGCAAGTGCCTGCAGGGCTTGTACAAGGCATTCTGGGATACCGATGCATCGCTGGCGGAAATCAATCCGCTGATCGTCACCGGCGACGGTAAGGTGATCGCGCTCGACGCCAAACTCAACTTCGACTCCAACGCCCTGTTCCGCCATCCCGACATCGTCGCCTATCGCGACCTGGATGAAGAAGACCCGGCGGAAATCGAGGCTTCCAAGTTCGACCTTGCCTACATCTCGCTGGACGGCACCATCGGCTGCCTGGTCAACGGCGCCGGCCTGGCGATGGCGACCATGGACGTGGTCAAGCTGTACGGTGGCTCCCCGGCCAACTTCCTCGACGTCGGCGGTTCCGCCACGCCCGAGAAGGTGACCGAGGCCTTCAAGATCATGTTGAAGAACCCGCACCTGCAGGCCATCCTGGTCAACATCTTCGGCGGCATCATGAAGTGCGACACCATCGCCAACGGCCTGGTGACCGCCGTCAAGGCGACTTCGCTTTCCGTGCCCCTGATTGCGCGCATGCGCGGCACCAACGAAGACCTGGGCAAGAAGATCCTGGCCGAATCCGGCTTGCCGATCATCAGCGCGGACAACCTTGCCGACGCCGCCGAGAAGGCTGTCAAAGCCGCCGCCGAATACGCCGCCAAAGCGAAGAAATAAAGGGAAACCACATGTCGATTCTGATCAACAAAGACACCCGCGTGATGACTCAGGGCATCACCGGCAAGGCCGGCCAATACCATACCAAGACGGGTAAGGAATATGCCAACGGCCCGAATTGCTACGTCGCCGGCGTCAACCCGAAAAAGGCCGGCGAGGCCTATGAAGGCATCCCGATTTTCGGCAGCGTGGCCGACGCCAAGAAGCAGACCGGCGCCAACGTTTCGGTGATCTACGTGCCGCCGCCCTTCGCCGCCGCGGCGATCTGGGAAGCGATCGAGGCCGATCTCGACCTGGTGATCTGCATCACCGAGGGCATTCCGGTGCGCGACATGATCGAGGTGAAGGACAAGATGCGCAAGCAGAAGCGCAAGACCATCCTGGTCGGGCCGAACTGCCCCGGCGTCATCACCCCGGACGAAATCAAGATCGGCATCATGCCCGGCCACATCCACAAAAAGGGCCGCATCGGCGTGGTCTCGCGCTCCGGCACCTTGACCTACGAAGCCGTCGGCCAGCTGATGGACCTGGGTCTCGGTCAGAGCTCTTGCGTCGGCATCGGCGGCGACCCGGTGAACGGCATGAAGCACGTCGAAGTGATGAAACTGTTCAACGACGACCCGGAAACTGAAGCCGTGATCATGGTCGGCGAAATCGGCGGCGACGATGAAGAAACCTGCGCCCGCTGGATCAAGGACAACATGAAAAAGCCGGTGGTCGGCTTCATCGCCGGCGTCACCGCGCCTCCGGGCAAGCGCATGGGCCATGCCGGCGCGATTATTTCCGGCGGCAAGGGCACGGCGCAGGAAAAACTGGATACCATGGAAGAGTGCGGCATCAAGGTCACCAAGAACCCCGCCGATATGGGACGGTTGCTCAAGTCCGTCCTGAAATAGCGCGACTCTCGACAGGAGACGAAAAGTGGATTTTTCCTCACCGGCGTTCTGGCTGGCCCTGGGCCAGATCATCTGGATCAACATCATCTTGTCCGGCGACAACGCCGTGGTGATCGCGCTGGCGGCGCGCTCCCTGCCGCCGCAGCAGCAAAAACAGGCGGTGATGTACGGTTCGGGCGCCGCCGTGGCGTTGCGCATTGCGCTCACGCTGGTGGCGGCCTATCTGCTCACCATGCCTTACCTGCAGATCATCGGGGGCCTGTTGCTGCTGTGGATCGGGGTGCAGTTGCTGAGTGAGGAAGAAGAAGGCGAAGGCGGTGCCCGGCCCAATACCGGGATGCTGGCGGCGGTGCGCACCATCCTGATCGCCGACCTGGTGATGAGCCTGGACAACGTCATCGCGGTGGCCCTTGCCGCGAAGATCGACGGCGCGGTGAACTATCCGCTGCTGATCGCCGGCCTGGCGATCAGCATTCCGCTGGTGATCTTCGGCTCCACCCTGATGATCAAGCTGATGGACCGCTTTCCCATCATCATTTCGCTGGGCGCGGGGCTGATCGGCTGGGTCGCCGGTGACGCCATGGTGCATGATGAGGCACTGAAAACGTTGTTTGCAGGCAACCCCGTGGCGGCCTACGGCGTCAAGATCGCCACGGCGGCTTTTGTCCTGATTGTCGGCAAATGGCTGTCCTCGCGGTCGAACCGGGAACACGCCGAAGGCCGGCCGGTGGAGCAGAAGACTGGCGGTTAAACCGGCTATTGGCGTAAAAAAGGGCGCGAAACAAGCAGTTTCGCGCCTTTTTCTTTCCCCCGCCTTCTTTTCCGGCTTGTCCGGCCAGACAGGTGGCCAGGACGCCGATCTGGTCAATTCAGCGCACCGGCCGACCCCGCGGGAGGGCAAAAAAGTTGACTGTGTTGATGGATAACTGCAAGAATGCGTATCATCATGCTGTTTACGTTGTGAAAATGCGTATTCTCGCCTTCATTTTGGCGTAGAATCCGTAAAGATCAGTAAATCTGGTCGGGGGCGGGTGTTGGAAACGCGCAACTGCCGGGTGGCGGTTGGGGGTCGGATTTTTGTCTGCGCGCCTGACATTCGGTTCGACTAACCGCCGCTGGGCGATAACAACACAAAAGCGGCGATAGGGGGCGTAAATGGCCAAGCTGAAGGGCGATCTGTGGAAATCAGACTGGTTTTTCGGTCTGGTGGTCTCCCTTTTGTTTTTCGTATTTGCCTACGTCCTCAGCAGCGACCTGCTCGAAAGCCTGGACCGCAAGGCCTACGACATGGGTGTGCGCCTGTCGTCGAAAACCCCGAACGACAAGATCGCGATCATCGCCATCGACGATCAAAGCATCGCCAATATCGGCCGCTGGCCGTGGAGCCGTGAGGTCCACGCGAAAATGACCGACATGCTGGTCGCCGCCCACGCCAAGGTGATCGGCAATACGGTGTTCTTTTTCGAGCCGCAGCAAGACCCCGGGCTGGTCTACATCAACAAACTGCTCGACATCTACGCCAAGAGCGCCGGACCCGCGGTGGCGCCGGCGCCGGACGCGGCTGCCAGCGGCAGCCCGGCGGTCGAGGCGGCGGCCCCGCAGGCGCAGGTTTCGCCCGAAATGGCGCAGATCGGCGCGCTCCTGAAGGAAGCCGAATCCACCCTCAATACCGACCGCAAGCTGGCCGAAAGCTACACCAAGGCCGGCAACGTGGTGCTGCCCCTGAACCTGACCCTCGGCGACCCGCAGGGCAAGCCGGACAAGGCGCTGCCCGATTTCGCCATCAAGAACTCCTTCGAGGGCAAGGGCGGCGACGACGACATCCGTTCCGCCGCGGTGCAGTTGCCGATCGATGCGCTGGGCCGCGCGGTCGCCGGCATCGGCCACCTGAACGATATTCCCGATGTCGACGGCGCGATCCGCACCGAACCCCTGGTTGTGCAGTATTTCGACCGCTACTTTCCCTCCTTCGCGCTGATGGTGGCGGCGAAGAGCCTGAACCTTTCGGTAAACGACATCAAGGTGGACTGGGGCCAGCAGGTCAAATTGAACAAGCTGTCGATCACCACCGACTCGCACAACCAGATGTACTCGTATTTCTACAAGGAACGCGACGGCAAGAAGGCGTTCCAGATCGACTCCTTCTACGACGTGCTGTCGGGCAAGATTCCGGCTTCCAAGTACGCCGACAAGATCGTCCTGATCGGCGCCACCGCGGCCGGCGTGGGCACCAGCTTCCCGACCCCGGTGACCCCGGCGATGACCCCGGTGGAAAAGATCGCGCACTCGGTTTCGTCGATTCTTTCCGAGCACTTTTTCGTTTCGCCTTCCTGGGCGGTGTGGGTCAAGCTGCTGGCGTTCATCGGCGTCGCCGCTTACCTTATCGCCGCGCTGCCGCGCCTGAAGGCGCGGCAGGCCGCCGTCATCACCCTGGGCATCCTGGTGCTGCTGCTGGCCACCCATTTCGGCCTGATGGTCTCCGCCGGCATGTGGATTCCGCTGATGGTGCCGGCGAGCCTGCTGCTGGTCGGCCACCTGCTGCTGACCACCAAGCGCTACATCGTCACCGAAGCCGGCAAGCAGAAGTCCGACGTGGAGTCGGCCGAGTCCAACCGCATGCTCGGCCTGGCCTTCCAGGGCCAGGGGCAGCTCGACATGGCCTTCGACAAGTTCCGCAAGGTGCCTTTCGATGCCCAGCTGATGGACAACCTGTACAACCTGGCGCTGGACTTCGAGCGCAAACGCCAGTTCAACAAGGCGCAGGCGGTCTACGAGCACATGCACGGCTACGATCCGAAATTCAAGGATCTGGAGTCGAAGATCACCCGCGCCAAGAACCTGTCGGAAACCGTCATCCTCGGCGGCGGCAGCTCGCGCGGCAACGCCAGCATCCTGGATACCGCCGGCGCCGGCGAGAAGCCGATGCTCGGGCGCTACCAGGTCGAGAAGGAACTGGGCAAGGGCGCCATGGGCGTGGTCTACCAGGGGCGCGACCCGAAGATCAGCCGCGTGGTGGCGATCAAGACCATGGCCCTGTCGCAGGAATTCGAAGCCGATGAGCTGGAAGAGGCGAAAGCCCGTTTCTTCCGCGAAGCCGAGACCGCGGGCCGCCTGAATCATCCGAACATCGTCACTATCTATGACGCGGGCGAGGAGCACGACCTGTGCTTCATCGCCATGGAACTGCTCAAGGGCAAGGACCTGGTTCCCTATACCAAGCCCGAAACGCTGCTGCCGATTACTCGCGCGGTTTCGATCGTCGTGCGGGTAGCCGACGCTCTCGGATACGCCCATCGCCAGAACGTGGTTCACCGCGACATCAAGCCGGCCAACATCATGTACGACCTGGAAGGCGACAGCCCGAAGGTCACCGACTTCGGCATCGCGCGCGTCACCGACTCCTCCAAGACCAAGACTGGCATGGTCCTGGGCACGCCTTCGTACATGTCGCCCGAGCAGTTGTCCGGCAAGAAGGTGGACGGCCGCTCCGACCTGTTCTCGCTCGCCGTCAGCCTGTACCAGATGCTCTCCGGCAGCCTGCCTTTCGTCGGCGATTCGATGGCCCAGCTGATGTTCAAGATTGCCAACGAGCAGGCGGCCGACATCCGCACCCTCAACCCGGCCGTGCCGGAAGGCCTGGCCGAAGTGCTGGCCTTCGCCATGGCCAAGGAAGCCGAGCAGCGCTACCAGAGCGGCGAGGAACTCGCCGCAGCCTTGCGCCCCTTCGGCGAGACCCCCGCGAGCTCCACCGGCATGAACATTCCGGCGGTCACCACCACCAGCGGCGGCGCGCGCCCGCCGACCCAGCAGGTGCCCGCGCAGGGCGCCCGCCCGGCCGCCGCCGCCAGCCCCGCCGCGCCCAATCCGCATGCCGGCGGCACCGTGCAGATGCAGGCCGTACCGGTCGCCGATGGCGACAAGACTGTGATCATGAACACTCCCCCCGCGCTGAACCCGGACGCCACCCAGCCGATGCAAATGTCTGGTGGCAAGCCGGCGTCGGACAAACCGGCGCCGGACAAGCCCGCGCCGGACGTGGACATCTCTCTGTAAGGATTACGTATGAGCCTAAGTGACGCGATCGAGATCGTCGGCCATACCGATCCGGGAATGGTGCGTTCTCACAACGAGGATTCGATCGCCAACGACACCAAGAGCGGTCTGGCGATCCTGGCCGACGGCATGGGCGGGTATAACGCCGGCGAAGTCGCCAGCGGCATGGCCACCACGGTGCTGATGACCGAGTTGCAGTCGGCGCTGACCCACACCGCGCCGTTCCAGCCGGATCCGGATGGCGGGGCCGAAGCAGGCACCTACGCGGCGCGCATGTTGCGCGAGCAGATTGCCAAGGCGAACCACTCGATCTATTCGGCCTCGCAGTCGCAGCCGCAATATTCCGGCATGGGCACCACGCTGGTGATGGCGGTGTTCTACGACAACAAGATGACGGTGGCGCACATCGGTGATTCGCGCCTGTACCGCCTGCGGGACAACCAGTTCTCCCAGGTGACGCGCGACCACTCGCTGCTGCAGGAGCAGATCGACAGCGGCATGATCACCGCCGAAGAGGCCAAGCATTCGCAGAACAAGAACCTGGTGACCCGGGCCCTGGGCATCGACCCCACGGTCGAGCCGGAGATCCACGATTACGACACCAGGTCCGGCGACATCTATCTGCTGTGCTCGGACGGGTTGTCCGACATGGTGCAGGATGAGGAAATCGGCCTCACCCTGGAGACCCTGGGCGGCAATCTAAACCTGGCGGCGCAGCAGCTGGTACAGATGGCGAATGACAATGGCGGGCGTGATAACGTATCGGTGCTCCTGATCAAGATTCTCAGGGAATATCCGGCCGCCAAGGGGTTGTTCGGCAAGTTTTTGGGATGGTTTAAGTAAACTTAGAAGTTTTCAAAATCCGCATACGCAAGTTGAAGCGAACGAGAAAAAAGGATTAAGGCTATGGCAAAGCTTATTCTCAGCATGGACGGCTTGGTGCTCAAGGAAATTTCCCTGACCAAGGAGCGCACCACGATCGGCCGCAAGCCGCATAACGACATCCAGATCGACAATCTGGCGGTGTCGGGCGAGCACGCGGTGATCGTCACCATCCTCAACGACTCGTTCCTGGAGGACCTGGGCTCGACCAACGGCACCCTGGTCAACGGCCAGCCGATCAAGAAGCACTTCCTGCAGCCCAACGATGTGATCGAGCTCGGCAAGTACAAGCTCAAGTACATCAACGAGGCCCCCAAGGCCGCCGGTGCCGCGGACTTCGAGAAAACCATGGTGCTGCGCCCCGGCCAGATGCCGAAGGCCGCGCCGCCCGCCGCTCCCGCTCCGGCGGCGCTCAAGGCCGACAGCGACGTGACCCAGAAGCCGGCGCCTGCCGCCGGCGGCGCCGCCCCGGCGCCCGCTCCGGCCCCCGAGGCCGCGCCCGCTCCGGTGGCGCGCCAGGGCGCGATCCAGCTGCTCTCCGGTGCCAACGCCGGCAAGGAACTGGTGCTGGTCAAGGCGCTCACCACCCTGGGCAAGCCGGGCGTGCAAGTGGCCGTGATCACCCGCCGCCCGCAGGGCTTTTTCATTACGCATGTGGAAGGCGCCACCTTCCCCCTGGTCAACGGCAAGGCGCTCGACGCCCAGGCCCATCCGCTCAACGATCACGACATGATCGAGCTGGCGGGTACCAAGATGGAGTTTTTCTACAAGTAAGCCGCGGCACTTGGCCGACGCTGCCGGTGGGCCGCGCCGGCAGGGCTGCGGGGCCTCGCCATCCGGTGAAGTGGAGGGCGGATGTCCAGGGAAATTGGGGCGTAAGCCCCCGAACAGACTGCCCAGGGCCGGCCATCGCGACCGCGGGCCGGCTGGATAGCCAGTGCATCGGCAACTAAGCGGCATGCCAAGGGCCGCAACGGGAGAGCGTAAGTGAAACAGCACATCGTGCGCATCGGCTTGGGCATCGTGCTGCTGCTGGTGTTTCTCGCCCACGCGGCGCAATTCAACGGTTTCAACATACCGTTTGTCAGCCGCCTCGATTCCATCATCGATGACACCCGGTTGCGCCTGACCAACCCGCGCACCCTGGACAGCCGCATCGTCATTCTCGACATCGACGAAAAAAGCCTGGGCAAGCTGGGGCGCTGGCCCTGGAGCCGCGACAAGATCGCCACCCTGATCGACAAGCTGTTCAACGACTACGGCATCGCCATTGTCGGCTTCGACGTCGTGTTCGCCGAGCCCGACAACAGTTCCGGCATGGCCTCGCTGAGCGCCCTGGCGGGCAAGGAATTGTCGAGCGACGAATCCTTCAAGGCGGAGCTGGAAAAGCTCAAGCCGCAGCTCGATTACGACGGGCGTTTCGCCAAGGCGATCTCCGGCAAGGCCGTGGTGCTGGGTTTTTACCTGTCCTCCGAAGCCAATGCCGAAAAAAGCGGGGCGCTGCCGCCGCCGGTGCTGCCGGCCGGCACCTTCAAGGGGCGGCAAATCGACTGGGCGAAATGGATCGGCCATGGCGGTAACCTGAAGCCGTTCCAGGATGCGGCGCTGTCGGCCGGCCTGTTCAACCCGTTTGTCGACGAAGACGGTGTGGTGCGGCAGGTGCCGATGATTTCGGAATACGACGGCAAGTACTATGAATCGCTGTCCCTGGCGATGTTTCGCGCGCTGCTGGGCGGGCCGAAGGTCGAGCCCGGCTACCCGAACGAAAGCATTCTTTCGAAGAACTACACCGGCATGGAATGGCTGGAACTGCATGCCGACGGCCATGCGCTGCGCATCCCGGTCGACAAGCGGGTCGGCACCATCATTCCCTATCGCGGCGACGGCGGCCCCACCGGCGGCAGTTTCAAATACATCTCGCTCTCCGACGTTTACGAGGGCAAGGTCCCGAAAGAAGCACTGAAGGGCAAGATCGCCTTCTGGGGCACCAGCGCGCCGGGCCTGCAGGATTTGCGCTCCACACCGGTGGGCGGGGCTTACCCCGGGGTGGAAATCCACGCCAACCTGTTGTCGGGCATGTTGTCGCAGCATTTCAAGGAAAAGCCGGGCTATACGCTGGGCGCCGAGGTGCTGCTGCTGCTGCTCGGCGGCCTAGTGCTGGCCGTGCTGATGCCGTTCCTGTCGCCGGCGCGTGCCACCCTGGTGGCGCTCATCGGGATGGCATTGATCATCCTGATCAACTACTACGTCTACACCAGCGGCAACGTGATCCTGCCGCTGGCCTCCTCGCTGCTGATGACGACCGGGCTATTCACCCTGAACATGGCGTACGGCTATTTTGTCGAGTCGCGCAGCAAGCGCCAGTTCACCGAGCTGTTCGGCCAGTACGTGCCGCCGGAACTGGTCGACGAGATGGCGCGCAACCCGACCCAGTACACGATGGAACCGAAAAGCGAGGATCTGACCATCCTGTTTTCGGACGTGCGCGGCTTCACCTCGATCTCGGAAAACCTCTCGCCCGACGACCTGCGTTCCTTCATCAACCAGTACCTGACCGAGATGAGCGCGGCGATCTCGCACCACCGCGGCACGCTGGACAAGTACATCGGCGACGCCGTGATGGCCTTCTGGGGCGCGCCGGTGCCGGACGCCGAACATGCGCGCCAGGGCGTGATCACCGCGCTGGAAATGCAAAAGGCGGCGCATGCCCTGGACGAGAAATTCGTCGCCCGCGGCTGGCCGGCCCTGAAAATCGGCATCGGCGTCAATTCCGGCAACGTGCGCGTCGGCGACATGGGCTCGAAGGTGCGCAAGGCGTATACCGTGATGGGCGACCCGGTGAACCTGGCCTCGCGCCTGGAAGGCCGCACCAAAGAGTACGGCGTCGGCATCCTGGTGGGTGAAAATACCGAAAAAATCGTCAAGGACGTGATTTTCAAGGAACTGGACCGCGTCCGGGTCAAGGGCAAGAACGAGCCGGTGGCCATTTTCGAGCCGATCTGCCTGGAGGCGGAAGCCGACAAGAAGATCAAGGACGAGCTGAAATTGTGGCGCGACACCCTGAAGGCTTATCGCACCCAGGCCTGGGACCAGGTCGAGGTCAATCTGCTCAACCTGACGCGGATGAATCCGGACTGCTATCTCTACGAGGAATACGGCAGGCGCGTGATAAAGTACCGCAAGAATCCACCCGGCCCCGGCTGGGACGGAGTGACGACTTTCGACGAGAAGTAAGGCGGGGAAGGGTATGGCGAGATCCGGCGGCGGGCGTACATGAAGGTCAAGGTCCTCGGCTGCAGCGGCGGCATCGGCGGCAAGCACCTGCGCACCACCTCGCTGCGTGTGGATAACGACATCCTGATCGATGCCGGCACCGGGGTCACCGACCTGTCGCTGACCGAGCTGTCGATGATCGACCACATCCTGCTGACGCACTCGCATCTGGACCACATTGCCACCATCCCCTTCATCGTCGATACGGTGGGGGCGATGCGCGACAAGCCGCTCACCGTCTACGCCATCGAAGAAACCATCGATACGCTGAAAAAGCACATGTTCAACTGGAGCGTGTGGCCCGACTTCACTTCGATCCCGACCGCAGAAAAGCCCTTTATGCGCTACGAGACGATCAAGTTGGGCCAGACCCTGACCCTGGACAACCGCAAGTTCACCGTGCTTCCGGCCAACCACACCGTGCCGGCAGTGGGCTACCAGATCAACAGCGGCGCCGCCAGCCTGGTTTTTTCCGGCGACACCTGCACCAACGACGCATTGTGGGCGGTGGTCAACAAGATTCCCAACCTCAAGCACCTGATCATTGAAACCGCCTTTTGCAACCGCGAAAAGCAGCTCGCGGTCGCCTCCAAGCACCTTTGCCCCAGCCTTCTGGCCGAGGAACTGGCAAAGCTGGAGCGCTCGGCTGAAATCTTCATTACCCACCTGAAGCCCGGCGAGATCGAGCTGACGATGCAGGAAATCGAGGAATACGCAGGCGATTTCAATCCCCGAATGCTGCAAAACGGCCAGATTTTCGAGTTTTAGATGATGACGGACACCACTGTATCCACCGCCATGCTGCAAGGTTTCGAGCCGCTCTCCTCGCTGTCGGCGGCGCGGCTGAAGGAATTCGCCGGCCTGTGCTACCTGGAGCATGTATCCAAGGGGCTGGACCCGTTTCGCGTCAAGAGTGCGGCCGACCAGCTGGCCTTCCTGGCCAACGGCGAGCTGGAGCTCTCGTTCGCCGGTGGCGGCAGCGAAACCGTGGCCGCCGGCAGCGCCGAGGCGCGCGCCGCCCTGCTGCGCCCGCAGCCGATCGCCTCCGCCCGCGCGCTCACCGACGTCGACCTGATCCGCATCGACCGCGATCTGCTCGACATCATGATGACCTGGGACCAGCTGGCCGCCTTCGACTCCACCCGCACCGGCCGTTTCAAGATCCTGCCGGCCGGCGGCGCCGATCCCGCGCTGTCGAACTGGAACCTGATGTCGGGGGTGTTTTCCGTCACCAACCTGAAGGGCGGCGCCTTCGCCAACCTGCCTTCGGCGCACATCGGCGAGCTGCTCAACCGCTTCCAGCGCATCGACGTCAAACTGGGCGAAGTGGTGATCCGCGAGGGCGACGAGGGCGACTATTACTACGTGCTCGAGTCCGGCCGGGCCCAGGTTTCGCGCCTGGTCGGCGGGGTCACCGTCACCCTGGCAGACCTGAAAAGCGGCGACGCCTTCGGCGAGGAAGCGCTGGTCTCCGAAGCCAAGCGCAATGCCACGGTGACAATGAAGACCAACGGCGTGCTGTTGCGACTGGCGAAACAGGATTTCATCGCCCTGCTCAAGGAACCGCTGCTGAGCCGGTTGACGGCGCCGCGGGCGCAGGAGAAAGTGACCGCCGGGGCGCAGTGGCTGGATGTGCGCTACCCTTCGGAATACCAGTATGACAAGCTGCCGGGTGCCATCAACGTTCCGCTCGCCGAAGTCCGCAATGCCTTTTCCGTACTGGATAAATCGCG
The DNA here is from genome assembly GCA_036271855.1 of Burkholderiales bacterium. Classification (GTDB taxonomy): domain Bacteria; phylum Pseudomonadota; class Gammaproteobacteria; order Burkholderiales; family JAEUOS01; genus JAQGMJ01. The sequence goes on along the minus strand of DATAZV010000164.1, from coordinate 8,150 downwards.
CGAGTACGTGGTCTACTGCCAGAGTGGCCGGCGCAGTTCGGCGGCGGCTTTTTTGCTGGCGCACCGCGGTTTCCGGGTATTCTTGCTGGACGGTGGGCTGTGGGCGGCGCGACAAGGAGCAGGGAATGCCTGAAACCGGTATTTTTTTGTGCCATCTTGCATCTTTTAACAAGTCTGGCCGGACAGTTTGTGGATAATGGTTCTGCGCGTCTTGCACCTGGCCCCGGCGGGCAGGGCGGGACGATCGGTTTTGTGTAATTCGGTGGTAAATCCTCGGGTGAGGTGGGTATGAGCGCTGTATTGAGTCCCACACCGGCCGCGCAGGCGCCGGACGTCAATCTGAAACTCAACTTTCAGAAGAACCTGCAGACGGTCACCAACAAGGTCCACGCGACGAACAACGTCGACGAGATCATGCTCGAGGTGAGCCAGGACATCTGCAACCTGTTCAACGCCGACCGCCTGACCATCTATTCGGTGGGCGAGGACAAGGCGTCGATCATTTCCAAGGTCAAGACCGGCCTCAATTCCTTCAAAGACCTGAAGCTGCCGATCGCCGAGCAAAGCATCGCCGGCTACGTCGCCCTGTCGCGCAAGCTGATCAACATCAAGGATGTGTACGACGAGGCCGAGCTGAAGTCGTTCAACCCGAACCTGCGCTTCCTGCAGGAAGTCGACAAGCGCACCGGCTACCGCACCAAACAGATGCTGGTGGCGCCGATCATCGACCAGCAGGCCAGCGAGCTGATCGGGGTCGTGCAGATCATCAACAACAAGTCGGGCCAGAACTTCGGCCAGCTTGAGGAAGAGGGCGCCTCCGCCCTGACCCAGACGCTGGCCATCGCCTTTCGTCAGCGCCAGAAGTCGGCCGCGCCGGTCAAGACCAAGTACGACTACCTGGTCGCCGACGCGGTGCTGTCGGCGCAGGAATTCGACCTCGCCACCCGTTCCGCGCGCCGCAAGGGCCTGGACATCGAGGACGTGCTGATCAGCGAGTTCCAGGTGAAGATTCCGGCCCTGGGCGCCGCCCTGGCGAAGTTTTTCACCGTTCCCTATGAGCCCTTCAAGGCCGACCGCATCAAACCCGCCGACCTGCTGAAAAACCTCAAGCGCGACTACGTCGAGTCCAGCCAGTGGGTGCCGGTGGACGATACCAAGGAGGGCCTGGTGGTGGTCTGCCTCGACCCCGAGCGCATCAAGGGCTCGCGCATCGTCAACAACATCTTCCCGCGCGCCAGCAAGATCGCCTACCGCGTCACCACCCAGCAGGAGTTCAAGCAGACCCTGACGGCCCTCTTCGGCGAGCAGGCCGACACCAGTTCGATCGACGACCTGCTCTCCGGCATGGACGAGGAAGAGGACGTCGGCGCGCTTGGCGGCAGCAATGACGACGTCGACGCCGCCGCCGACAACGAACTGGTGAAGCTGGTCAACAAGATCATCGTCGACGCCTACAACCAGGGCGCTTCGGACATCCACATCGAGCCCTATCCGGGCAAGGCGAAGACGGAAATCCGTTTCCGCAAGGACGGCTCGCTCTACCCCTATATCGAGATTCCGGCGAGCTACCGCGCCGCCATCGTCGCGCGCCTGAAGATCATGTGCGACCTCGACATCTCGGAAAAGCGCAAGCCGCAGGACGGCAAGATCAAGTTCAAGAAGTTCGGGCCGCTCGACATCGAGCTGCGCGTGGCCACCATCCCCACCGCCGGCGGCGTCGAGGACGTGGTGATGCGTATTCTGGCCGCCGGCGAGCCGATTCCGATCGACAAGCTGGGCCTGACCAAGTCGAACCTGGAAAACCTGAAAAAGACCGTCTCAAAACCTTACGGGCTTTTCTTTGTCTGCGGCCCGACCGGCTCCGGCAAGACCACCACGCTGCACTCGGTGCTCGGTTTCCTCAACACGGTGGACACCAAGATCTGGACCGCCGAGGACCCGGTGGAAATTACGCAAAAAGGCCTGCGCCAGGTGCAGGTGAACAAAAAGGCGGGGCTGGACTTCGCGGTGGTGATGAAGGCCTTCCTGCGTGCCGACCCCGACATCATCATGGTCGGTGAAATGCGCGATGCCGAGACCACCGGCACCGGCATTGAAGCCTCGCTTACCGGCCACTTGGTATTCGCCACCCTGCACACCAACAGCGCCCCGGAAGCGGTGATCCGCCTGCTCGACATGGGCATGGACCCGTTCAACTTCTCCGACGCGCTGCTGGGGATCCTGGCGCAGCGCCTGGGCAAGCGCCTGTGCGGCGAATGCAAGGAAGCCTATACACCGGACGCCAACGAGCTCAAGGCCTTCATCAGCGAATATGCCGAGGAACTGGTGAAGACGCCGCAGTGGAAGACCGATCCGCAAGGCTCGTTCAAGAAGCTCTATGACCGCTGGCTGGCCGAGTACGGCAAGGAAGGCAAGCTCGTGATGTACAAGGCCAAGGGCTGCGACAAGTGCGGCAATTCCGGCTACAAGGGCCGCGTCGGCCTGCATGAGCTGATGATTGCCTCCGACCGGGTAAAAAAGCTGATCCAGGAAAAGGGGCGGGTGTCCGACATTTTCGTCACCGCCGTCGAAGAGGGCATGGGCACGCTGAAGATGGACGGGATGGAAAAGATCCTGATGGGCCTGACCGACCTGAAGCAGGTGCGCACCGTCTGTATCAAATAACCGCAGATCCAAGCCACGCCCAGGAACAACCCAAGGACCGGCCCAGACCACCCGTGGTTACCGTCGAGGAACTATTCAAGCGGCTCGAACAGCTTAACGGCGTCGGTGCCGCGCTCTCGCAAGAGCGCGACATCAATGCCTTGCTGGAGCGCATCCTGCGTGCCGCCAAGGAAATTACCAACGCCGACGGCGGCACGCTGTACCGCCTGATCGACGGCGAAAAGCTACAGTTCGAAATCCTGCTCAACGACTCGCTGGGCATTGCCCTGGGGGGCGTATCGGGCAATCCGATCACCTTCTACCCGATCAAGCTGTACGACGAGAACGCCACGCCAAACAAGTCGATGATCGCCGCCTACGCGGCCCTCACCGGCGACACCGTCAACATCGCCGACGCCTACACCGCCGAGGGCTTCGACTTTTCCGGCACCCGCGCCTTCGACAAAAAAACCGGCTACCGCTCCACCTCCTTTCTCACCATCCCGATGCGGGACCACGAGAACGAAGTGATCGGCGTGCTGCAACTGCTCAACCGCGTCGATCCGGCCGGTGGCGGCGTCACCGAGTTTTCCGATGCCGACCAGCGCCTGGCCGAGAGCCTGGCTTCGCAGGCGGCGATCGCGCTGACCAATCGAAACCTGATCCGGCAATTGGAGCATCTGTTCGAATCGTTCATCAACGTGATGAACACCGCGATCGACGAGAAATCTCCGTACACCGGCGGCCATTGCCAGCGCGTGCCCACGCTGACCATGATGCTGGCCGAAGCGGTCAACGCCACCGCGCAAGGTCCGCTGGCCGACTTCACCATGACCGACAAGGACCGCTACGAGCTGAAAATAGCCGGCCTGCTGCACGACTGCGGCAAGGTCACCACGCCGGTCCACGTGGTCGACAAGGCGACCAAGCTGGAAACCATTTTCGACCGCATCGCGCTGGTCGACACGCGCTTCGAAGTGCTCAAGCGCGACGCCGAGATTGCCATGCTCAAGGGCGAGATGTCGAAGGAGTCCTACGTCGAGCTGCTGTCGCAATACGACGAAGACCGGGCCTTCTTGCGGCGCAACAACGTCGGCGGCGAATTCATGCGCGACGAGGACGTCGAGCACGTCAAGCGCATCGCCAAATACCGCTGGCGCGACGTTTCCGGCGCCGAGACCGATTTCCTCACCGAGGAAGAGCTGAAAAACCTGACCATCCGCGCCGGCACCCTGACCGGCGATGAGCGCCAGGTAATCAACCACCACATCGTCGCCACCATCAAGATGCTGGAGGCGCTGCCCTGGCCCAAGCACCTGAAAAACGTTCCGGAATACGCCGGCGGCCACCATGAGCGGATGGACGGCAAGGGCTACCCGAAGGGCCTGAAGCGCGAGGAAATGAGCATCCAGGCGCGGGTGATGGGCATCGCCGACATCTTCGAGGCCCTGACCGCGCGCGACCGGCCCTACAAGAAGGGCAAGACCCTCACAGAGTCGCTGGAAATCCTCGGCAAGTTCAAGCTCAACGGCCACGTTGATCCCGACCTGTTCGACGTGTTCATCCGCGAACGGGTGTACCTGAAGTACGCCGAGCTGTTCATGAACCCGGAGCAGATCGACCAGGTCGATCTGGCCAAAATCCCCGGCGTGGTGCTGGAGACGCCTTAAGCCGCCCTGTTTTGGGCGATGCCCCCGTGTTTCAGAGCGGGCGGGCGCTGGGCGGAAATGACCCGTTCTGGCCCATTAGGCGTGGTTTGGAACCCCATAACCCACGCTTATGCACTCTGTAGTTGCAGTTCGCCGCGAGTGCTTCCACAATTGACCACCTACCTCTCGTGGTCAAGATGCCATGCGTGCTCCCCCTCTGGATTTGCGGTTGCTCGAAGCCTTCGAGGCGATCTACGTCGAGAAGAGCCTGACCAACGCCGCGCTCAAGCTGTCGATGACGCAGCCGGCGGTCAGCCAGGCGCTGACCAAGATGCGCGCGCATTTCGGCGACCCGCTGTTCGTGCGCACTGCGGCCGGCATGGAGCCGACGCCGCGCGCCAAGGAGTTGTTCGTCTCGGTGGGCGTGATCCTGCGCGAAGCGCGAGTGGCGCTGGTGGCGCGCCCGGTGTTCGACCCCGCCAGCTCGGGGCGCGAATTCGTCATCGCCACCACCGATCTCGGCGCCGCTGCTCTGCTGCCGCCGCTGATCGAGGCGGTGCGCCAGCGCGCGCCGCAAACCCGCATCCTGTCGGTCAATGCCGATGCGCATGACCTGAACGAGGAGTTGGGCGCGGGCGACATCAACCTGGCGATCGGCAACTTTCCCAACCTGCAGTCCGGTATCTACTGCCAGGGCCTGTACCAGGAAACCTATGTGCTGCTGGCGCATCGCGAGCGCGTGGCGAAAACCGGCGACATCAGCCTGGAGCAATTCTGCCAGGCGCGCCATGTGCTCGTCACTGCTGGCAATTCCGGACATTTCCACGGCGAGGTGGAAAAGCGCCTGCGCGCGCTGATCCGTCCCGAGCTGATCGTCGCCACCGTCTCCAGCTTTCTGGTCGCGCCGCTGGTGGCGCGCGACAACGATTTGCTGGTGATCGTGCCGCAGCGCGTGGCCTCGATTTTCGCCGCCATGATGAGCCTGGAAGAGCTGCCGCTGCCGATCGAGCTGCCGGCCTATCCGATCACCCAGTACTGGCATGCCCGTTACCACAACGACCCCGGCACGGTATGGATGCGCCGCCTGGTGTACGAGTTGTATGCGCAAAGCGGCCCCGGCGGCGCCGACAGCGCAGTGACCCTGCTGGCGCCCGATCCGGCGGCCAGCGTTGCGGAGTAGCAGGGCAATGCATATCTCCGCTGCATCCGCCGCGCAATATTTGCAGCCGACCGCGCTGGGCGATGTCCTCGCCGCGCTGGCCGATGCGCCTTATACCGTTCTTGCTGGCGGCACCGACTTCTACCCCGGGCGTGTCGGCAAGCCGGTGGATGATGTGGCGCTGCTCGACATCACCCGGGTGGCCGGTCTCTCCGGCATCAGCCGCACGGCCGAGGGTTGGCGCATCGGCGCCACCACCACGTGGAGCGAAGTGATCCGGGCGCCGCTGCCCGCCGTGTTCGACGGCCTGAAGGCCGCGGCGCGCGAAGTCGGGGGCGCGCAAATCCAGAACAGCGGCACCGTCGCCGGCAACCTGTGCAACGCCTCGCCGGCGGCCGACGGCGTGCCGCCGCTGCTCGCCCTGGGCGCGGAAGTGGAACTGGCCTCCACACTGGGCACGCGGCGCCTGCCGCTGTCGCAATTCATCTTCGGCAACCGCAAGACCGCGCGCGCCGCGCATGAGCTGGTCACCGCCATTCTCGTGCCGGCCTGGCCGGAGGCGGCGCGCAGCAGTTTCATCAAGCTCGGCACCCGCAAATACCTGGTGATCTCGATTGTCATGGGCTCCGCCGTGGTGGCGCTCGACGAGGCCGGGCGCATCGCCCGCTGCGGCCTCGCAGTGGGCGCGTGTTCCGCCGCCGCCCTGAGCCTTGACGCGCTGGCGCGCAAGCTGGTTGGCCGCACCCCGGCGCAAGCGCTCAAGCAGCTGGCTCCCGAAGACCTGCAGGGACTGGCGCCGATCAACGACGTGCGCGGCAGCGCCGCCTATCGCATCGAAGCCGCGTTCACCCTGGTCGGGCAGGTGCTGACGCGTGCGTTCGAGCAGGCTGAGGGCAAGGCATGAACCACCCTCTTGAACCCGGCCTCAAATCCCTGGCCGAATCCGGACTGGAGCCGATTGCGCTCACCGTCAACGGCAAGCGAACTTCGCTCAACTGCGCGCCGCCCACCCGCCTGGCCTATGCCTTGCGCGACGAGTTGGGCCTGACCGGCACCAAGATCGGCTGCGACGCCGGCGATTGCGGCGCCTGCACCGTGCTGCTCGACGGCAAGCAAGTGTGTTCCTGCATCACCGCGGTGGCGCAATGCGCCGGCCGCGAGGTCACCACCGTCGAAGGCCTGGCGCAGGACGGCAAGCTCAATCGCCTGCAGCAGGCCTTTCTCAAATACGGCGCGGCGCAATGCGGCATCTGTACCCCCGGCATGCTGATGGCGGCAAGCGATTTGCTGGCACGCAATGCCACGCCTACGCAAGCCGAGGTCGAAGATGCGCTGGGCGGCGTGCTGTGCCGCTGCACCGGCTATCAAAAAATCGTCGAATCGGTGCTGGCCGTTGCGCAAGGCGACCTGACGCTGGAGCCGCCCGCCATCGGCTGCGCCGTCGGCAGCCGCCTGGCACGCCTGGACGGGGTGAGCAAGCTGACCGGCGCGGAAAAATACGGTGCCGACGATTATCCCGCCGGCACCCTCTGGCTGCGGGTGGTGCGCTCGCCGCATGCGCGCGCCGGTTTCACGCTGGGAGATCTCGAAGCCTTCCGGCGCAAATACCCGCAGATCGAAGGTTTCATCACCGCCGCCGATGTGCCGGAAAACAGTTTTTGCGTCTTCCCGGTGCCGAAAGACCAGCCGGTGCTGGCCGACGGCCACGTGCGTTTTCGCGGTGAAGCGGTGCTGGGCTTGCTGGGCGAGCGCGAAGCGATCATCGCCATACCGGAAGCCGAAGTACCCATCACCTGGCAACCCCGCCATGCACTGACCGAGCCGGAACAGGCGCTGACCGCCACCGGCGACCTGATCCACGATTTCGCGCCGGAAAACGTGCTCTGCCGCGGTCGCGTGGTCAAGGGTGATGTAAAGGCCGCCTTGCCACTGGCCGCGCATGTGGCCGAAGACAACTTTCGCACCAGCTACGTCGAGCACGCCTACATCGAGCCCGAAGCCGGCTACGCCGAGGTGGTGAACGAAGGGGGCCATGAGCGCCTGCGCCTTTTCGTCTGCACCCAGACGCCGTATATGGACAAGGAAGAAGTCGCGCGCGTGCTCAAGCTGCCGCCTGAGCGCGTGCACGTCGTGCCCTCGGCCATCGGCGGCGGCTTCGGCGGCAAGCTGGACATATCCGTGCAGCCCTTGTTGGCGGTGGCGGCGTGGAAACTCAAGCGCCCGGTGCGTATTGTCTATACCCGGCCGGAGTCGATGGCCTCCACGCCGAAGCGCCATCCTTCACGCATCCGTGTGCGCCTGGGCTGCGACAGCGCGGGAAAATTGACAGCGATGGATTTCGCCGGCGACTTCAACACCGGCGCCTATGCCTCCTGGGGCAGCACGGTGGCCAACCGCGTGCCGATCCACGCCAGCGGCCCCTATGCGCTGCCGCACGTGCGCGCACTGACTCGCGCGGTGTACACCAACAACGCGATTGCCGGCGCCTTTCGCGGCTTCGGCGTGCCGCAGGCCTGCATCGCCACCGAAACGCTGATGGACGAACTGGCGGAGAAGTGCGGCCTGGATGCACTGGAATTCCGCCATCGCAACGCGATTCGTGCCGGCGACGCCACCGCCTGCGGCCAGGTGCTGCAAGCCAGCGCCGGGCTGGACCAGTGCCTGGACGCGCTGCGTCCGGCCTGGGCCGGCGCGAAAGA
>DATAZV010000163.1:0-17635 GCA_036271855.1 Burkholderiales bacterium | reverse complement strand
ACCTACTTAAATACTGTGCGCCCAAGCGCTGGCAAACGCAATACACCGGAAGTATCAGGTTACTGTCGAAAATGCCAATAGCCTATGACAGTAGCACTCTCGATTGGCAGGCGAACTAAATTCGCGCTAAAATATTGATTCGCCGCAGCATTTCCGCGCGGCCCGCAACATCCGTTTAACCGCATCAGCCGATACCCATTGAAAGGTGAGCGTTATGACACCGCGAACTAGCCGGACCCAGGGAGTTTTTAGCTAAGGCCCGCGTTCGCCTCAAGGATTGGTTTTGGTCAAAGGCGTGGGGCTTCGAGTCCCGCGCCTTTTTGCTTTGTGAGAGAAAAAATTATGGTTTCTGTTCAACTGCCTGATGGTTCCAAGCGTTCGTTTGAGCACCCGGTGACGGTGGCGGAGGTGGCGGCGTCTATCGGGCCGGGGCTGGCGAAGGCGGCGCTGGGGGGGAAGGTGGACGGGAAGATGGTGGATACGTCTTTCCCTATCGACCATGATGTGTCGCTGGCGATCATTACGGATAAGGATGCGGACGGGCTGGACATGATCCGGCACTCCACCGCCCACCTGTTGGCGTATGCGGTGAAGGAGTTGTTTCCGGATGCGCAGGTGACGATTGGGCCGGTGATCGAGAACGGGTTTTTTTACGATTTTTCGTACAAGCGGCCGTTTACGCCGGAGGACTTGGCGGCCATCGAGAAGAAGATGATGGAGCTGGCGAAGAAGGACGAGCCGGTGACGCGCGAGGTGATGAGCCGGGACGACGCGGTGGCGTTTTTCGATGGCATCGGGGAGCATTACAAGGCGGAGATCATCCAGTCGATTCCGGCGGACCAGGAGATCGGGCTTTATCGCGAGGGCAAGTTCATTGACTTGTGCCGCGGGCCGCATGTGCCTTCCACGGGCAAGCTGAAGTTTTTCAAGCTGATGAAGCTGGCGGGGGCGTATTGGCGTGGCGATTCGAAGAACGAGATGCTCCAGCGCATCTACGGTACGGCCTGGGCGAAGAAGGAAGAGCTGGAGCAGTACCTGCATATGCTGGAGGAGGCGGAGAAGCGTGACCACCGCAAGCTGGGCAAGCAGCTCGACCTGTTCCATACGCAGGAAGAGGCGCCGGGCATGGTGTTCTGGCACCCGAAGGGCTGGACGGTGTGGCAGCAGGTGGAGCAGTACATGCGCGCGGTGTACCGGGACAACGGTTACCAGGAGATCAAGTGCCCGATGATCCTGGACCGGCATTTGTGGGAGCGTTCCGGCCACTGGGAGAACTACAAGGAGAATATGTTCACCACGGCTTCCGAGAACCGGGACTACGCGGTGAAGCCGATGAATTGCCCGGGGCACATCCAGGTGTTCAATTCGGGGCTGCGCTCGTACCGGGATTTGCCGCTGCGTTATGGTGAGTTTGGGTCTTGCCACCGCAATGAGTCTTCCGGCTCGCTGCACGGGATCATGCGGGTGCGCGGGTTTACGCAGGACGATGGGCATATTTTCTGTACCGAGGACGATATTCAGAAGGAGTGCTTGGCGTTTACCCAGTTGCTGCAGAAGGTTTATACGGATTTCGGCTTTACGGAAGTGATCTACAAGCTTTCGACCCGGCCGACGAACCGGATTGGTTCGGAGGAAAGCTGGGACAAGGCGGAAAAAGCCTTGGCCGACGCGCTTAACGCTTCCGGTGTGGAATGGGAGGAGTTAAAGGGAGAAGGCGCTTTTTACGGGCCGAAGATCGAATATTCGCTCAAGGATGCGCTGGGCCGGGTGTGGCAATGCGGCACCATGCAGGTGGACCCGAACATGCCGGAACGTCTGGGCGCGGAGTACGTGGCGGCGGATAACACGCGCAAGACGCCGGTGATGCTGCACCGGGCGATTGTGGGTTCGCTGGAGCGGTTTATCGGGATTTTGCTGGAAAACCACGCGGGCGCCCTGCCCCTGTGGCTGGCGCCGGTGCATGCGGTGGTGATGCCAATCACGGAACATCAGGCGGATTATGCTGCTGAACTGCAACAAACCCTAAAAAAACAGGGATTTAGGGTGGATTCGGATTTGCGCCCGGACAAGATTTCGTTTAAAATACGCGAACATAGTCTGCAGAAGGTGCCCTACCAGCTTGTCGTAGGCGACAAGGAGGTGGCAGCAGGCACAGTGGCCGTCCGGGCCCGGGGCAACGTGGACTTGGGTTCCATGCCCCTCACCACCCTAATCGAGCGTCTTAGCGATGAAGTGGCGCGCAGAGCTTAAGTTGAAAAACTTGGCCTGCGTCCGGAAGGTCTTTCACTCAATTTTCAAGGAGAAACACAAATAGCTCAGGAACGCGCGCAGCGCCTCAACGGTGAAATCACCGCTCGCGAGGTGCGATTGGTAGGTGTAGAAGGGGAGCCGCTCGGGATCGTTACGATCACCGAGGCGATGGCAAAGGCTGAAGCAGCCGAGCTGGACCTGGTGGAGATCGCGCCGCAAGCCGACCCGCCGGTCGCCCGGATCATGGACTTCGGCAAGTTTCGCTACCAGGAGCAGAAAAAAGCTCACGAGGCGAAACTCAAGCAGAAGCAGATCCAGGTCAAGGAAGTCAAATTCCGCCCCAACACGGATGATGGTGACTACAACATCAAGATGCGCAACCTGATCAAGTTTCTCGAGGATGGCGACAAGGCGAAGGTCACGCTGCGTTACCGTGGCCGGGAAATGGCGCACCAGGAGTTTGGCCAGCGTCTGCTGGAGCGGGTGCGGGCCGACCTGGAGCCGCATGCAGTAGTTGAGCAGTACCCGAAAATGGAAGGCCGCCAGCTGATCATGGTGCTGGCGCCGAAGAAGAAAGACATCCTGCCGGCGAAGAAAAAGCCGGAAGGCACGCCGGGGGTAAAACCCGAAGGCGCGAAGCGGGAACCGAGGCCGGCGAAGCCGGAGGCGGTTGCAGCGGCGCCCGAGGCGGCGAAGCCGGAAGCGGCACCTGCGGAGGGTGCGAGCCCGACGGAGCAGCCGGCAGCGTAGATTTTGTAGCAACACCTTCGGGGCAGGTGTCTAATCCAGCCCCGAAAACAAGTTGTTCGAGGGTCAACAAGTCCGTTTCAGTATGAGACGGCACCTTGCGAGCGATATAAAAATCTGGAGTTTGTAATGCCGAAGATGAAAACCAAGAAAAGCGCCGCAAAGCGCCTTTTCGTGCGTCCGGGAGGCACCATCAAGCGTGGTCAAGCCTTCAAGCGCCACATCCTGACCAAGAAGACCACCAAGAACAAGCGCCACCTGCGTGGCACCACCGGCGTTTTCGAGACCGATGTTGCTTCGGTCAAGAAGATGCTGCCGTACGCGTAAGCGCGGTTCTTTCAGTCCAATTTTCAGGAGCTCAACATGCCAAGAGTTAAACGCGGCGTAACCGCGCGGGCACGCCACAAAAAAGTTTTAGACCTCGCCAAAGGCTATCGCGGCCGGCGCGGTAATGTATATCGGGTCGCCAAAGAAGCGGTGATGAAGGCGGGGCAGTATGCGTATCGCGACCGCCGTACCAAGAAGCGCGAGTTCCGCGCCCTCTGGATCACCCGTATCAACGCGGCCGTGCGCGAGCACGGCATGAACTACAGCGTGTTCATGAATGCGCTGAAGCGGGCGGAGATCGAGATCGACCGCAAGGTGCTGGCCGACCTGTGCGTGCTGGACAAGCCGGCTTTCGCGGCTCTGGTGGAAAAAGCCAAGAGCGTAGCGGCGTAATTTCCGGCATCGGAAACCAAGAAAGGCTGCGCTTAATCTCGCAGCCTTTTTTGTTCCAACCATTACAAGTTTGTTGTAGTCGAGACAAGTTCTTTTAAGAGAATTCATGGCAGATCTCTCCGACATCGTCGCGGAAGCACGCGCGCTTTTCAGCAGCATCAGGGACAGCGCCCGCCTGGAAGAAGCCAAGGCGAAATTCCTCGGCAAGGCCGGGGCTATTACCGAGCTGCGCAAGACCCTGGCCACGCTGCCGGCGGAAGCGAGAAAAGCCGCCGGCGAGAAATTCAATTCGGCCAAGGACGAGATCGAAGCGGCGCTGAATGCGCGCCGCGAGTTCATCGACGCCGAGAAAATGGCGGACAAGCTGCGCACCGAGGCGCTCGACGTCACCCTGCCCGGCCGCCTGCCGCAGCGCGGTGGTTTGCACCCGGTGACGCGCACGCAAAAGCGCGTCGAAGAAATCTTTCGCTCGATCGGCTTCGATGTCGCCGATGGCCCTGAGATCGAGACCGACTGGTATAACTTCACCGCGCTGAACAGCCCGGAGAATCATCCGGCGCGCTCGATGCAGGACACGTTTTACATCGACGGCCGCGACAGCTCCGGCAAGCAGCTGGTGCTGCGCACGCATACCAGCCCGATGCAGGTGCGCTATGCCAACATCCACGCCGCCAAGTACAAGGGGCACGACCCGATGCCGCCGATCAAGGTGATCGCGCCGGGGCGCACCTATCGCGTCGACAGCGATGCGACGCATTCGCCGATGTTCCACCAGGTCGAAGGACTGTGGATCGACGAGAACATTTCCTTCGCGGACCTGAAGGGCGTATACACCGATTTCCTGCGCAAGTTTTTCGAATCGGATGACTTGCAGGTGCGTTTCCGGCCCTCGTTCTTTCCGTTCACGGAGCCGTCCGCCGAGATCGACATGATGTTCACCGAGGGGCCGAACAAGGGCCGCTGGCTGGAGATTTCCGGCTCGGGCCAGGTGCATCCGACGGTGGTGCGCAATTACGGTTTCGACCCGGAGCGCTACGTCGGCTTCGCTTTTGGCTCCGGCCTGGAGCGCCTCACCATGCTGCGCTATGGCATCAACGACCTGCGGCTGTTTTTCGACGGTGATTTGCGCTTCCTGCGGCAGTTCGCCTGACACGCCGCCGCATCACGTTTGCCCTGTCACGAATTTAAGCGGTACCGAGAAGAATGAAATTTCCTGAATCCTGGCTACGCAGCTTCGTCAATCCGCCGCTCTCCTCTGCCGAGCTGGCGCATACGCTCACCATGTCCGGCCTGGAGGTCGAAGAGACCGAGGCCGCGGCGCCGGCGTTTTCCGGCATCGTGGTGGGCGAGATCAAGTCGTTTGAAAAGCATCCGAACGCCGACCGCTTGAACGTCTGCCAGGTCGATGCCGGGCAAGGCCAGTTGCTGAACATCGTCTGCGGCGCGCCCAACGTGGCCGCCGGCATGAAGGTGCCCTGCGCGCTGATCGGCGCCCAATTGCCTCCCGGCGAAGACGGCAAGGCCTTCGAGATCAAGCGCGCGAAAATGCGCGGCGTCGAGAGCGAGGGCATGCTGTGCTCGGCGCGTGAACTGGGCATGTCGGAGGATCACAGCGGCCTGCTGCCCCTGCCCGCCGATGCGGTGCCGGGCGCCGATGTACGCCAGGTGCTGAACCTCGACGACACCCTGTTCACCATCAAGCTGACACCGAACCGTGCCGATGCCCTCTCGGTGCTCGGCGTGGCGCGCGATGTGGCGGCGATCACCAGTGCACCGTTCACGGCGCCGGCGATCGCGGCGGTGCAGCCCGCACTGGACGACAAGTTCCCGGTAAAAATCACCGATGCGGACGGATGCGGCCGCTTCACCGGCCGCGTCATCAAGGGCGTCAACGCGAAAGCGCCGACCCCAAGCTGGATGGTCGAGCGCCTGGCGCGCTGCGGCCAGCGCTCGATCTCGGCACTGGTCGACGTCACCAACTACGTGATGCTGGAGCTGGGCCGCCCGCTGCACGTCTACGACCTCGACAAGCTCAAGGGCGGCATCGACGTGCGCTTCGGGCGCAAGGGCGAGACCCTCAAGCTGCTCAACGAGCAGACGGTTGAACTGGACGAGACCGTGCTGGCGATCACCGACGCCTCCGGGCCGATCGGCCTGGCCGGCATCATGGGCGGCGACAGCACCAAGGCCGAGCTGGACTCGACCAACGTCTATCTGGAAAGCGCGTTTTTCTATCCGCTCGCCATTCAGGGCCGCGCGCGCAAATTCAATTTCACCTCCGACGCCTCGCATCGCTTCGAGCGCGGCGTGGACTTCAACAACAATATCGACGGCATCGAGCGCGCCACCCGGCTGATTCTCGACATCTGCGGCGGGCAGGCCGGGCCGACGGTCGATACCGTGGCCAGGCTGCCGGTGCGCAAGCCCGTCACCATGCGCATTGCGCGTTGCGTGAAGATCATCGGCAAGCAAATCTCCGCCGACGAGATGGCCGCCACCTTTACCCGCCTGGGTTTCACCCAAGCCCGTGAAGGCGACGGGTTTATCGTCACCCCGCCCTCCTACCGCTTCGATATCGAGATCGAGGAAGACCTGATCGAGGAAGTGGCGCGCATCCACGGCTTCGAGAACATCCCCGCCGCCCCGCCCCTGGCACGCGCCGAGATGATGCAAAGCCGCGAGGACAACATCAGCTTGACCGCGCTCAAGGAGTTGATGGCCGGCCGCGACTTCCAGGAAATGATCAACTATTCGTTCGTCGACGAAAAGTGGGAGCGCGAGCTGGCCGGCAACGAAGCGCCGATCCGGCTGCTCAACCCGATCGCCAGCCAGATGGGGGTGATGCGCTCGTCCCTGTTCGGCTCCCTGATTGCGAATGTCGCCTACAACCTGAACCGGCGCGAACCGCGGGTGCGGGTGTTCGAGGTCGGCGCTGTGTACAAGCGCGACGCCGCGGTACAGGACGGTCCCCTGGAAGTCGCCGGCTACGCCCAGCCGCGCATGCTCGGCGCCATCGCTTATGGCACCGCCTACGAAGAGCAATGGGGCGCCAAGGCACGCCCGGTCGACTACTTCGACCTCAAGGGCGACCTGGAAGCCGTCATCGCCCCCTGGCAGCCGGAGTTTCCCGCTGCCGCCCACCCCGCCCTGCACCCGGGGCGCAGCGCCGCCATCCGCCTCGGCGGCCGGGTGATCGGCCATATCGGCGAGCTGCATCCGCGCTGGGTCAAGGAATACGGCCTGGCGGCGGCCCCGGTGCTGTTTGAAATCGAGGCGGCGCCGGTACAGGCGCGCAGCCGGCCGCGCTACGCCGAGGTGTCCAAATTCCCGCCGATCATCCGCGACGTGGCCTTTGTGGTGCCGGCCGCCCTGCCCGCCGCGACCATTTTGCAAACCTTACAGGCAGCCGCGCCGGGCACCGTTACCGGCATTTCCCTGTTCGACGAATTCAGACCCACAGGTGCTGTTGCGGGCATGTCGGAAACGGAAAAAAGCCTTGCATTCCGGGTAGTTATGCAAGATACTAAAAAAACGCTCACCGACGCCGAGGCCGACGCAACAAGAGAAATTCTGGTTGCCGCGGCAGCGAATAAGCACGGGGCAAGATTGCGGGCCTAACGAGAATAATGAAATTTGGGGGTACACGACAAGCAGCCGTTTTTTTGGCGCTGGCGTGTAATAGAACAACGATTCCCGACATCGGTATAGAGCATGGAACAACCTACGCACGATGCGGCCAATACGCTCACCAAAGCCGAATTGGCCGATCTCCTGTTTGAAAAGGTAGGGCTGAACAAGCGCGAGGCCAAGGATATGGTCGAAACGTTTTTCGAGGAGATTCGCACCTCCCTGGAAAATGGCCAGAGCGTCAAGCTCTCCGGCTTCGGCAACTTCCAGCTGCGCGACAAGCCGCAGCGCCCAGGCCGCAACCCCAAGACCGGCGAGGAAATCCCCATCACCGCGCGCCGCGTGGTGACCTTCCACGCCAGCCAGAAGCTGAAGTCGATGGTGGAGGCGCATTACGGTGGCGGGACTGCGGACGCCTGACCGCGCCGGGGCGACCCTGCCCCCCATCCCTGCCAAGCGCTACTTCACCATCGGCGAAGTCAGCGATCTGTGCGGGGTGAAGCCGCACGTCCTGCGCTACTGGGAACAGGAATTCACCCAGCTCAAACCGGTGAAGCGGCGCGGCAACCGCCGCTACTACCAGCATCATGAGGTGCTGCTGATCCGCCGCATCCGCGAACTGCTCTACGAGCAGGGCTTCACCATCAACGGCGCGCGCAACCGCCTCGACGAAGGCATGGGTGTCGGCCTGAAGGCAGGGTCCGACGGCGCTGCCGGGCCGCCCACCATTTCGTCCGGCATGACAGGCGGCGACGGCAAGGGCGGCGAGTTCACCCTGGGCCAGTTGAAGCGCGATCTGCAGGCCCTGGTCGAAATCCTGCGCTGATCATCCTGCGCTGGCGGCGCGGCGGCCGCCGCCGCAAAACAAAAAGCCCATGAGCAATCATGGGCTTTTTTGTTGCAATCGTTGGCGGAGAGGGTGGGATTCGAACCCACGTTAGCCATTGAGACTAAACCAGATTTCGAGTCTGGCGCATTCGACCACTCTGCCACCTCTCCGGCGTTCCCGTGGTCGCGGAAAGATGACTATTTTAGCAGAGCACGCCCGCGCCTGCCCAGCGACGTTCACGTGGCCGGGGCGGTAAATATTTCCAGCGCTTAACTCTCCGGAACAATTGGCGGGCCGCGATGGTCCCCTTCTGGTCTATATCCCGATTCGCGCTGGCGCCGGCGGCGGTTTGCTCCTGGCCGGGCTGGCGGCACCCTACGTCCCAACACGTACGAGGCCCGTCCCATGAAAGTCGCCAACGCAGCGCGCCTGCTGGTTTTTTGCCTCTTGCTGCCGGTGCATCCGCCCAGTTGGGGTGCGGATCCGCCGCCGCCCGGTAGCGTCCCTTCCCGCGCCGCCGAGGACGCCGCCGCGCCCGGCACCGCACGCGCCGCGCCGGTACCCACGGCCGACAAGCCGGCCCCGCCGCCGCGTCCGGTCACGCCCTGCGCCATCCCCGTTGGCGAGGGCGACAAGACCGCCACCCAGGCGATCCAGGAGGCGGTCGATGCGGTCTACGCCGCCGCCGCGCCGGGCGCTGGTCGCGCCCAGCTCAACGAGCTGGCGTTCAAGCTGATCCAGCTGGCCAAGAGCGGCGAAAAAAATCCGCCGATCTGCGACCGCGCGCCGATCGACAAACTAGCCCTGGATGGTTCGCGCGACCACCATTCGCGCGGCGAGAGCGTGCTCACCGCCGCCGCCGATAGCGGCAACGCCGAGGTGATCCGTTTGACCCTGCAGGCGGTACAGCTGGGCGGGGGCGACGTCTACGCCACCGACTATTGCGGCAATGCGCCTTATCAGTTGCTCCGTCCGGGTGTGCCGGAGGATCTGCAAAAGTCGCTCAACCCGAACAAGTATGAATACGGCCGCCTGCACGACTGCGGCGACCATGTGGTGCCGCTCATTGCCAAGAAGGACGCCAACCCGCCGGCCAAGGACTACGCCCTGCCCTTCACCATCCAGGCGCTGTCGACCACCAGCCCGGTGGCCCCCGACACCTATAACGCCGACGAGCCGATCCACATTCCTGCCTATATCACCAGCCTGCTCAACGCCAACCAGGGGGTGAGCCTGACGGCGCAAAGCAGCCATGGCGTAAACACGCCGAGCTTTCGCGGCGAATTGCGCGTCATCCCCAACGACTTCAAGCGCGACTACCTGCCCAGCGGCCACCCCTTCGTGTTTCTGGACGGCAACGTCGGGCCCAAAGGCGGCGGCAATCCGCAGTTCTTTTCCACCGGCCTGGGCTGGACTTCGAGCATCGACCTGATGCCCCTGTTCGCGCCCTTCGTGCCGGAAGCCAACGCCGAGCGCGGCCATGACACGGTGACCTGGCTCACCAGTACCTATCGCGCGGGCATCATCCAGAACCGGCTGTACAACGAAAACCTCTACTACCGTTTCGCCAATGCCAGCTATACCTGGTTCGCGCCCTTCCCCTACAAGATCAAGGGCGGCTACTACCTCTACGCGGGACTCACCGGCGGCGTGCAGGCGCAGGAGCAGTACGGCGGCGGCACGCCGACGGCCGCCGAACTCACCGGTAATCAGACATATACGGTGCCGCGTGACTACACCTTTGGCCGGGTGGATTTGCACGGCTACCCCTGCGGCCTGATTTCCGAGCTCTACACCTGCCCCGCCGCCATCAGCAAGATGACCTTCTATGCCGACGAGCAATGGGTCAGCCGCTATTCCGGCTCGCTGCTGGAATTCGGCGCCACCTTCCCGCTGCCGCTGCAGAAGGGCATTTCGCTGGTGCTCTCGCGCACCATCGGCCACCGCGACCCGCTCTCCAGCTTCGGCGTGCTGCAGTCGAACAAGGTGGTGGAAACCGACCTGGCGCTGACGGTGAGTTTCCCCTAGGGCTGCGCCGGGGAGCAACTGGCTGCCGGATCATGCGTCCGGCGGGCGCAGCGAAAGCCGGCGGAGCGCCGGTTCCCGCTCCCTATGCGGGAGCGGCGTCGCCTGCGCAAGTCGCCGCCGGCGGCGGCAGCGTGAAATAGAAGGTCGCCCCCTGCTCCACCGCGCCTTCGGCCCACAGTTCGCCGCCGTGGTGGCGGATCACCCGCGCCACCGAGGCCAGGCCGATGCCGGTGCCGGGGAACTGCGAGGCGGAATGCAGGCGCTGGAAGGTCTGGAACAGCTTGGACTTGTAGGCCGAGTCAAAGCCGGCGCCGTCGTCGCGGACAAAATACGCCAGGCCGTGCTCGCCGGTTTCGGCACCGAATTCGATCCGTGCCTGCGCGTGCTTGTCGGTGAATTTCCAGGCATTGCCCAGCAGGTTGACCAGCGCGGCGCGCAGCAGCCGGGCATCGGCGCAGGCGCGCAGGCCCGGGGCGATGACGAACTCCACCGTACGCGCCGGGCTGGTGGCGCGCAGCTCGGCGGCCACCGCCGCCGCCAGGGCGCTCAGGTCGACATCGCCGAACACCGGCGTCTCGCGGTCCAGCTGATAGAGCGAAAGCAGGCTTTCGATCAGGTGGTCCATGCTGTCGCAGCTGGCGACCACCCGCTTGAGCAGGTCGCGCGCATCGGCGGTGAGCCCGCTGCCCTCGTCGGCCAGCAGGATCGAGACGAAGCCGTTGATCGAGCGCAGCGGCGAGCGCAGGTCGTGGGCGATGGTGTAGGAAAAGGCCTCGAGGTCGCGATTGGCCGCGGCCAGCTTGTCGCCGCGCTTTTCCAGGTCTTCCATCAGGCGCGCGACGCGGTCGCGGTTGCGGCGCCGCTCCAGCGCGCTTTCGACGGTGAACGGCAGCACCATCAGGTAATGCCGCTCGGGGTCCTTGATCAGGTAGTCGTCGGCGCCGGCCTTCATCGCGCTCACCGCCACCGCTTCATCGCCGCTGCCGGTGGTGACGATCAGCGCGGCGCGGCCCACCAGCGGAAAAAACTCGAAGGCGACGCCGTCGCCCAGGAGATAGTCGGTGACCACCACGTCGAAGGGCCCTGCTTCGAGCACCGCGCGCGCCTCCTTGACCGACCCGACCACGGTCGAATCGTAAGGCCAGCCCTGGTCCTTGAGGGCGCGGGTGAAGGCGAGCTGGTCGACCCGGTCGTCCTCGACCAGGAGCAGGCGGATGCGTTGTTCCATGGTCCCTTGGGTTGGTGCGGTGCTCTTGCTCTCGGGCCGGTGTTCAGTCAGGCAGTTCGCTCAGGGTCCAGTACAGATCGATGGTGCGCACCACTTCGACGAACTGGCGGTAGTCCGCCGGCTTGATCATGTAGCCGGCCACCGAAAGCTGGAAGGTCTCGACGCGATCGCTCTCCTCGCGCGAGGTGGTGAGCACGATCACGGGAATCGATTTGAAGTCGGCATCGGCCTTGATGATGCGCAGGAACTCGAGGCCACCCATGCGCGGCATGTTGAGGTCGAGCAGGATCACGCAGGGGCGCGCGATGCGGCCTTCGCGCAGGATGCGCAACGCCTCTTCGCCGTCGCCGGCGATCCACAGCGGGTTGCCGATGTGCAGGTCTTTCAACGCACGACGCATGGTCATGACGTCGACTTCGTCATCTTCAACCAGGAAGATCGGTATCTGGTCTTTCATGCACCCCTTCCCTCACAGGCATGTCAATGGCATCCCTGCGCGGCAGCGTAAACACGAACCGGGCCCCTTTACCCAATTCCGATTCTACCCAGATTCCACCACCGAGTAGCTCAACTATTTTTTTAACTACTGTTAAACCGATGCCGGTGCTGTCGGGGTCGTCGCGCGGATGCAGGGTCTGGAAGATTTCGAAAATCCGCTGGTGGTGGCGCGCTTCGACGCCCGGCCCGTTGTCGGCGACGAAAAAGCGCCACGCCTGCGGCCGGGCCTGCCCGTTGCCGCCGCCCGCCAATGCCTGCGTCATGGTGACCGGCTCCGCTCCCACTTCGACCAGGCCGTGCTCCTTGTCCATGAACTTGACGGCGTTGGAAATCAGGTTCTGGAACACCTGGCGCATGCGCGTTTCGTCGGCCACCAGGTGCGGCAGCGCACCCACGCGCACGCTGATATTGGCGGGAATGACCAGCGAGTCGACCACCTCGTGCACCAGGTGCTCCAGGTCCACCTCGACTGCCGATTCGCGGCCGCGGCCCAGGCGCGAGAAGTGCAGGATGTCCTCGATCAGGCGGTGCATGCGCCGGCTGCGGGTGGACAGCAGGCGCAGCAGCTCGCGCCCTTCCGGCCCGAGCTGCTCGCCATGGTCCTGGCGCAGCCAGTCGACCAGCGAAGCGACCCCGCGCAGCGGCGCTTTCAGGTCGTGCGAGACGATGTAGGAAAATTCGGAGAGTTCCTGGTTCACCCGTGAAAGCTCGGCGGTGCGCAGTTGCACGCGCTGCTCCAGTTCGGCATTCAGGCGCCGCAGCGCGCGCTCCGCCTCCTTGCGCACGCTGATGTCGTTGGTGATGATCTGCACCGCCGGGCGGCCCTGGAATTCGAAGGGCGTGACCACGCTCTCGGTTTCAATCACGCTGCCGTCCAGGCGCAGGTTCTTGAATTCGGCGGCGGGTGCGGCGTCCTGCTCGCCGATGACGAAGCCGTTGCGCTGGTTCGCCAGCTCGCGGTAGTCGGGGTGTACCAGATCGGCGGAGGGACGGCCGATGATCTGCTCCGCCGCAGTGGCGCCGAACAGCGCCAGGCCGGCCGGGTTCATCATCACCACGCGGTCGTCCTGGCGCACGTAGATGCACAGCGGCGAAGTGTCGAACAGGCTGCGATAGCGCGCCTCGCTGTCGCGCAGCGCGGCCTCGCTGGTCCGGCGCCCGGCCTCGCTTTGCAGCTTGGCCAGGCCGAAGGAAAGGTTGCGCGCCATTTCCGTCAGCAGGCCCACCAGTTCGTCGTCGAAAAAGCCCGGCTCGTCGGCGTAGACGACGAATATGCCGCTGACCTCGCCCTCGCTGAACAGCGGGCATACCGCCAGGGCGCGGATGCCGGTGCGCACCAGGTCGCCCACCGAGATGCGCGCGCGCGGGTCTTCCAGCAGGTCATTGCTGACCTGGGTTGCGGCCTCGCGGATCGCGGTGGCGGCCGGGCCGTCTGCGCCGGGCATGCCGGCGGCCAGCGGCAGCGGCCGTTCGCCGATCAGCCCGGCCAGGCGGCCGAAGGCGCCGACCGGCACCGCCATGTCGCGCCCGGGCGTCAGCATGTTGATCAGCGCGGTGACGAAATGGCCATTCTCGACGGCGACGCGGCACACCGTGGCGAACAGTTCCTCGCGGCTGGCGGCACGGGCGATGGCGGCGTTGGTCTGCGACAGCGCGGCATAGAGATTGGTCAGGCGGCTGATCCGGCGCTCGGCCGACTTGCGCTCGGAGATGTCGCGCGAAATCACCTGCAGCGCCGGCTGGCCCCGGTAGTCGAAGCGCGAGCGCACGATTTCGGCATCGAACACGCTGCCGTCCAGGCGCAGCTGCTTCATCTCGGCGCGCAGCACGCGGCCCGGCGAGCGCATCGCTTCGCGTACCGCTTCACGCTCCGCGGCGCGGTAGTCGGGGTGGGTCAATTCGAATCCCTGGCGTCCGATCAACTGCGCCGGCGAAGTGGCGCCGAACAGGGTCAGGGCCGCGCTATTGGCCAGCACGATCTCGCCGCGCACCAGCACGCCGATGGCGTCCGGCGAGGCCTCCACCAGCACGCGGTAGCGCAGTTCGCTTTCCTGCAGGGCCTGCTCGCTTTCGAGCTTGACGAAGGCAAAAGCCAGGTTGCGCACCATTTCCTCGAGCAGGGCGATCAGCTCGGCGTCGAAGTAGCCGGCCTCGCCGGCGAACACGCTCATGGCGCCGACACCCTTGCCGTCGACTTCGATCGGCAGGATCGCCAGCGACTTGATGCCCAGGCGCCGCATGTCTTCCAGCCCGAAACTCCCCTCCGGATTGGCAAACACGTCGTTCAGCACATAGGTCTGGCGGCTGCTCACCGCGCGCACCACGCGGCTGCCGGTTTCGCCGGCCCCGATGGTGCGCTCGCCGATCCAGTTCGATACCGGGCCGCTGGTCGCCGCCGGCACGAACGCGTCCCGCGCCGCGTCGTACAGGCGGATGCCGGCGGTGATCAGCCGGCCCTGCTCGACGATGATGCGGCACACCGCCTGGCAAAGCCCGGCGCGTTCGCTTTCATGCACGATCGCCTCGTTGGTGCGCGACAGCGCGGCATACAGGTTGGACAGGCGCGCCACCCGGGCTTCGGCGGCCTTGCGCGCGGTGATGTCGCGCAACTGCGTCAGGACCGCCGGCGCGCCGCCGTATTCGAACGGCAGGGACATCACCTCGATCAGGATGGGGGTGCCGTCCAGACGGATGTTTTTCAGCTCGCGCGCCTCCAGTTCGAGACGCTCGACCGTCACCGCATGCACCCGCCGCTCGACCTCGGCGCGATCGTCCGGATGCGCCAGGTCGGCCACCAGCATGCCGACCATCTGCTGCGGCGATTGCGCACCATAGAGGCGGGCGCCGGCACGGTTGATCATCACGATGCGGCCGGCGGCGTGCACGAAGACGCATTCGGGCGAGCTTTCGAACAGGCTGCGGTAGCGCTGCTCGCTTTCGCGCAGCTCGCCTTCGATCAGGGGCAGCCGGTCGAGCATGGTATTGAATTGCCGCGCCACCGCCGTCACCTCGCGCGAGCCGCCCTCGGGCGCGCGTACCTGCAGCGCGCCGCCGGCGACGCGCCGGGCGGCATCGGCGATGCCCAGGATCGGGCCGGCGATGCGCCGGCTCATCCAGGTGCCGGCAATGGCTGCCAGCAGGATGATGAACAGGCCGATCAGGCCGCCACGCCAGGCGTTGGCGCGCGCCTGGCCGTAGATCACGCTGGTGGGCACGCCGGCGATGGCGATCCAGTCGGTGCCCTCGATCGGCAGGAAGCTGTAGTTGCGCAGCACGCCGTCGGAGCCGTGCGCCACCGCTTCGCCATGCTTCTGTGCCATGACGATGCGCACGATCTCGCTATCGCGCCCGTCGCGTCCGCTGCGCCCCCGGTTGGGGGTGTAGATGATGCGCCCGTCGGCATTGACGATGGCGATGATGCCTTCTGCCGCCAGCACCGCGCCGACCACCGGGCGCAGGCTTTCCACCGGCAGGGCGAAATTGATCGAGCCGTTGATTCCACCCATTGAATTGCGCACCGGCGCGCTGGCGATGACGATCAGTTTTCCGGTCAGGCGCCCCAGCAGCGGCTCGCTCAGCAGGAAGCGGCCTTCGCGCAGCACCCGCTGGTGCTGCGGCGACCGCGGCAGCGCCAGCACGGCACCGGTGGCCGGCGACAGCACGCTGCAGACCAGGGTGCCGTCGGCGTCGAAGGTGGTGGCATTGATGAAACTGGTGTTGACCACCGGCACGTCGGCCAGCACCGGGTCGCAGTTGTGCGGGTCCATGGCGCGCACCCGCGGGCGCTGGGCCAGCGCGGCCATGGTGCGCGAAGTCTCGCCGATGAAGCGCGCGGTATCGCGCGCGGTGATGCCCGCCAGGTCGGCCACCAGGCGTTTGGCGTTGCGCACCTCGTCATCGGCGCTGCGGTAGATCGACCAGCCGAGCAGTGCGCACAGCGGGACGGACACCGCCAGCACCAGCAGCACCAGTTGGCTGACCACCGGGATACCGGGAGCCATCGGGGCGGGCGCAAGCGCTGAAAATGCCGGGCTCGCCGGCCCGGGAGCGGAGGGCGCCTGGCTTTCGCGCCGCTCGGCACGGCGCAATAACTGATGGATCGCCAGCGCCGTCAGGGCGACGAACAGCCAGCCCTTGCCGGTCTGGAACGTGGAGATTTGCGCGGCTTCGGGAATCAGAATCTCGACTACCCGGTCCGAGATCGTGATCCAGATCACGCCCAGCGCAGCATAGACCCCGCTGCACAGGGCGGCGTAGGAGATACCGCGTTCGAATAAACGGCTGCGAAGCATGCGAAAACCGGAGTACGCGCTTAAGGCAGCATATCCTGTTTGCGCCCGCTACGGAATGCTCGCGGACGCCTTAGCCTTCGCCGCCGCCGTTGCCTTCGTTGCCGCCGCCGCTGTCGGGCATCAGCTTGAGCTTGGAGCGGCGATGGATGATCACCGGCGTATGCACCGGCTTGGCTGGCATCATGTCGTCGTCGTCGCGGCGGCGCTTGACCGCGCGGCGGCCGTCGAGCGTCATCAGGTTGGGATCGAGGACGCGCTTGCCGCGCCGCTTGCCCCCGGCACCCGGACCCTGTCCTGTCCGCTGGCCCGGCGCGCCCTGGCCCGGCCCCTTGCCGCGCGCCTTGCCGCGCACCGCCGCCCCGGCATTGCCGGCGCCGGCCTTGCCGGCCTTGCGGCCCTTGGCGGGACGGGCGCCGCGCTGCGGCACCACGTTGCCGTTGGGCTCGCCGCCGGCGCTATAGGCCTGCGGCTGGCCGGCGCCGCGTTTCGGTTTGCTGCCGCGCGGGCCGCGCACGTTGCGCCCGGGCGCCGGCTGCTTGACGGTGTTGCCGTCGGGCTCGGGGCCCTCGGGCTGCATTTCATCATCGGCCAGCATGCTGCCGGGCATCGGCAGGCCGGCCAGGCCCGGCAGGCCGGTTTCCAGGCCGGGCGGCTTGGCGGCCGGGGTGACCCGGGACAAATCCTTGATTTCCAGCGGCGTCAGCGGGCGCATCTGGCCGCGGCGCAGGGTGCGCGGCAGGGAGATCGGGCCGAAGCGGGTGCGGATCAGGCGGCTGACGGTGACGCCGACGGCCTCGAACATGCGCCGCACTTCACGGTTGCGGCCTTCACGGATCATCACGTCGTACCAGCGGTTGATGCCGGGGGTCTCGTCGCTGAAATGACCCTCTTCGAGCTTGAGGAAGCGCGCCGCGCCATCGTCCAGTTCGACGCCGTCGAGGAGCTGGTCCATCTGGTCGTCGGTGAGTTCGCCGATCACCCGCACTGAATATTCGCGCTCGACTTCATAGCGCGGGTGCATCATCTTGTTGGCCAGGTCGCCGGAGGTGGTGAGGATCAGCAGGCCTTCGGTGTTGAAGTCCAGGCGGCCGATGGCGATCCATTTTCCGGAGTTCGGCGCCGGCACCTTGTCGAACACGCTGGGGCGGCCTTCGGGGTCGTCGTGGCTGACGATCTCGCCGGTGGGCTTGTTATAAATGATCACCTCGGCGGCTTCGCGCCCGGTCTTGATCTTGACCTGCTTGCCGTCGTGGCGCACCACGTCGCGGCGGGTGATGCGCTGGCCCAGGGTGGCGATCTTGCCGTTGACGCTGACACGGCCGGCGGTGATCGCCTCTTCCATGTCGCGGCGCGAGCCCAGGCCGGCTTCGGCCAGCAGTTTTTGCAGCTTGTGGTCTTCACCGCCGTTGCCGGGGC
>DATAZV010000162.1:0-6514 GCA_036271855.1 Burkholderiales bacterium | reverse complement strand
CTGTCGGAAGAGTCCGGCCTGCCGCTGGCCAAGTGCGACGTCTACAAGCACGACTTGGGCGGCGGCTTCGGCCGGCGCGGCGGCTCGCAGGACTATGTGCGCCAGGCGATTGCCATCGCCAAGCAGATGCCCGGCATCCCGATCAAGATGATCTGGAGCCGCGAAGAAGACATGGCGCACGACTTCTACCGGCCGATCTCGCAGGCCAAGATGCGCGCGGGTTTCGACGCCAACGGCAAGCTGGTGGGCGTACATGTGCGCGTCTCCGGCCAGTCGATCAACGCCTTCCTGAGCCCGGTGCCCCTCCCCGGCGGCAAGGACGACCGCCAGTTGCAGGGCTACTACAAGGCGCCGGGCGATGCCCAGCTTGGCTATACCTTCCCGGCCCTGCGCATGGAATACGCGATGCGCAATACCCACGTTCCGGTCGGCCCCTGGCGCGGTGTCAACACCAACCAGAACGCCGTCTACATGGAATGCTTCATGGAGGAGATGGCGCGCGCCGCCGGCGTCGATTCACTGGAGTTCCGCCGCCAGTTCATGAAGGACTTTCCCAAGCACCTGGGCGTACTGAATGCCGCCGCGGAAAAAGCCGGCTGGGGCACGCCGCTGCCGGCGGGGCGTTTCCGCGGCATCGCGCAGTTCATGGGCTACGGCAGCTATTCGGCGGCGGTGGCGGAGGTGTCGGTGAGCGACAAGGGCGAGCTGACTGTCCATCGCCTGGTGTCGGCGACCAACTGCGGCCACGCGGTGAACCCGGACCAGATCTCCGCGCAGATCGAAGGCGGGATAGCGCTGGGGCTGACCGCGACCTGGTACGGCGAAATGACGGTCGAGAAAGGGCGCATGCAGCAGTCGAACTTCCACGATTACCAGATGATCCGCCTGGCGGCCTACCCCAAGGTGGAGACGGTGATCGTGCCGACCTACGACTTCTGGGGCGGGGTGGGCGAACCCACCATCTGCGTGGTCGCGCCGGCGGTGATGAATGCGATCTACGCGGCCACCGGCAAGCCGGTGCGCAACCTGCCGATCAAAAATGCCAAGCTGCTCAACGCGTAGTGGTCAACGTGGTGTCGGGGCGGGTTTGATGCAGTGAGAAGGTAAACCGGGCCGCTGGCCCGGTTTGCCTTTACAGGGGCAGGTCGTCGCCGGCGATGCCCGCCGCCAGGCGGGCGCAGGCGAACACCACGGCGGGAACGATCGCCATCCCCGCCAGCAGCATGATCACATCGCCCATGGTGCCGCCCAGCAAGCGGCCGGGGCCGGAGCCGAGCAGCCAGAGCGCGGCCCAGCGCCGTGCGAAGGTGAAGGAGTGCAGGCGCAATACCTCGAGGTTATGGCGCCGCCGCGACCAGCGGCCCCAGCTGCCCTGGGTCTCGGGGTCGACAAACAGGCCGCGCGGCACGAAGTAGGCCGACAGCAGGTACCAGAACGAACAAGCCGGGCGGGAGCGGGAGCCGGCTGCCGCGCCATCAAGCAGGGTAGATCGCGTATCCATACATGAACCTTTCCTGGCATTGATTCTTCTTATTCTGATTTTCTTCTATGCATAGAGCATGCCATCCGCCGATTTCAGGGCAATTACGGGTCCAGACCTGCGTCCGCGCAAGCCGGGGGCGCGTCCACGGTGCGCCATCGCACCTTGGTATCAGCGGCAGCCTGCCAATAGGCCGCGGCCGTGCGCCGGCGTGCGTGAAAATGCCGCTAGCGGGGCGGGATGATGACCGCGGCGCCCTCGCGCGCGGCGCGGCGCAGCCAATCGGCCGCTTGCGCCAGCACCGGTGCCCAATCGCCGCTTTGGCTCTGGCGCAGGATGCGCATGCTCGGGTACCACGGGCTGTCTTCCCGGTCGTGCAGCCAGAACATGCCGCTCTCGCGGCGCAACAGCAGCAGCACCGGCTTGCCCATCGCCCCGGCCAGATGGGCCACCGAAGTGTCGGCGCTGACCACCAGATCGAGGTTGGCGATGACGGCGGCGGTGGAGTCAAAGTCGCTGATGCCGGCGCTGCAATCGATCGGTGTCAGTCCGGTGGCGGCGCATTCGTGGAGGTCGACGCCCATTTGCAGGCTGACGAAGCGAACAGCCGAACGCAAACCCGAACCGCCCTCCAGACCACCCTCCGGGTGAAGAATCGTTACGTTCAGCGCTGCCAGGGCCGGCGCCGGGATGCTCTTGCTGCGGCGCATGCGCTGGTAGATCAGCGCCTCGCCCGCGCCGCCGGTGCTTTTCCACGCCAGGCCGACGCGCAGTTGACTGTCGCTGAGGCCGGCGGCGGCAAGCTGCGCGCCCCATTGCGCCACCTCCGCCGGGACGGTCCACAGATAGGGGATGGGCGCGGGCACGCTGTCCAGATCGGTGCCGAACAACCAGGGCAGGTCGAGCAGCGGGCAATGCACGTCCACCGCCGGGGCATGGCCGGGTGCGGAGACACCGTCGCTGCCGGTGACGTGCCAGAACAGGCGCGCGAATTCCAGGCCGGCGCCGATGTAAATCGCCGCCGGCCGCGCGCGCTCTTTCACCCAGCCTACGTAGCGCACGAACTGCAGGTGGTCGCCCAGGCCGCCCCAGTCGCACCAGATCAGCAGGCGCTTGCCTTCGAGGGATTCGCCGCGCCACATCGGCATCGGCGCCATCAGGTTGGCGCGGCCCCACAGCAACTCGTGGCGCGCGCGCAGCAGGTCGAAGCCGCGCTTGTAGGCGCCGGTGAGGAACAGCACCTGGGCCAGGTTGTAGCGTGCCGCCAAGTCGTCGGGCGCGATTTCCAGCGCGTCTTCGAACCAGCCGACGGCGTCGCGCGGGTCGTCCAGTTCGGCCGCCATCGCGCCCATGGTGTTGAGGGCTTCGGCATGGTCGGGGCGCAGGTAAAGCGCGGTGCGCAGCACGGCGCGCGCCTGGTCGATCACCGAGAGCTCGAACAGCGCTCCGCCGTACAGCGCCAGCACGTCGGGGTCTTGCGGGTAGCGGTTGGCCAGCTCGTGCAGTTCGGGGCAGACGGCCGCGGCTTCGCCGCGCTGCAGGCGTGCCCGCAGCTGGTCCAGCGGAAGGGTCTCGGCGGCGGGGGCCGATTGCGCAGCCGGCGGCGGCGTGGCGCGCCCGCGCAGCGCATCAAAAAAGCGGTTCAGCATGCGCCAACTATAGCCGAAGGCGCGCTGATCCGGCGCCAGGCTGCCGCGCCTGCCGGTGGGCCGCTAGGGAATCAGGCCGGACCGGACCGCGCTAGCGGCCAGGGTTTCGGCCCAGCGCTGGTAGCCCAGGGGGCTGGGGTGAAAGCCGTCGCTGGCGAACAGCGCCGGCACCATCGGGATGTTGACCGGCGCATAGTGCACGCCCGGCAGCGCCACCCGCGCCAGCGCCAGGTCGAGCCAGCGCGACCATGCGCCCATGTAGGCCCGCAGGGGCTGCGGCAGGGCCGGGAAAGTGCCCAGCGGCGGCACCGCGCTCATCATGATGGCCGCGCCGCCGACCCGCGCGCGCAAGCCTACGATCAGCGTGTGCATGTCGTCGGCGAAGTGGCGCGCGTGGCGCCGCGCCAGGGTGTCGTTGGCGCCGAACAGCACCAGCACCAGGTCGCGCGGCTGCGGTTTGAGCGTGGGCAGGATGTGCGTATGGCCTTCGCTGACGGTGGCGCCCGGCAGGCCTGCGGCCTCCCAGGCCACCGCGCGCCCGCTGCGCTGGTTGAGGATGCTGGCGAAGCGGCCGACCACCGCCTGCTCGATGGTTTCGACGCCGACGCCCACCGCCGTCGACTCGCCGAATACCAGCAGGCGTAGCGGCTCGCCGCCGCCTTCGATCAGCCCGGCGCGCGGGCCGGCGGCTGGCGATAGGCGCGGCAGGGCGCGGTCCAGCTTGCGGCCCTGGAACAGCAACAGGGGCATTGCCGGCCAGGCCAGGGTCTGGAGGATGTTGTTGCGCATGTGCAGCTCGCCGATCATGCGGAAGCCTTGGGCCACAACACCATCTGTGTGCAGCGGAACAGTGCAATCGCGCGGCCGGTTTCGCGGTGGGTGGCGGTGGCGTCCCACACCTGGGTGGTGCGGCCCAGGTGGGCGGCACGCGCGCTGCAATCGACATGGCCCTCGCGCGCGGTGCCGAGAAAATTGCTTTTCAGTTCGATGGTGGTGAAGCCGCTGGCGCCTGCGGGCAGGTGGGCGACGCAGCCGTAGCCGGCCAGGGTATCGGCCAGCGCGATCACGCTGGCGGCATGCAGGAAATCGTTGGGGGCGAGCAGTTCGCGGCGCACCGCGAATTCGCCGTCGATCTCGCCATCGGCCACGCGCTTGATGTTCAGTCCGATCAGGCCGGGCAGGTAGCCGGGGCTGCGGGCGTTCAGCGATTCAGCGGTGACAGCGGGATTGCGGTGCATCTGAAACTCCTGCCTGTTCTTATTGCCTATTCCAGTTGCGAAAAATCCGGTTTTCGTTTGGCGAAAAACGCACTCATGGCTTCGCGCGCCGCCGGCTCGGTGAGCATGGCGCGGAACAACACGCCTTCCTCATGCATCTGTCGTGCCACCTGCGCCGCATGGGCCTGCTTGAGCAGCGCCTTGGTGGTGCGGATCGACTTGCCGGGCAGCGCCGCCAGCCTGGCCGCGGCCTTTTCGGCGGCGGGCAACAACTCCCCGGCCGGCACTACGGCGGTAACGAACCCTGCCTGTTTGGCACGTTCGGCCCCAAAAGGTTCACCGAGCAATAGCAACTCGGCGGCCTGCTGGTAGCCGGCGATCAGCGGAAGCAGATAGGAGGAGGCCGCCTCCGGCACGATGCCCAGCGAGGTGAAGGGCAGGGCAAAGCGCGCATTGTCGGCGGCGTAGACCAGATCGCAATGCAAGAGCATGGTGGTGCCGATGCCCACGGCCACGCCGGCGACGGCGGCGACGATCGGCTTTTCGCATTCGCTGATCTGGGTCAGGAATTGGAACACCGGCGCGCCCTCATCCTGCGGCGGGTTGTTCATGAAGTCGCCCAAGTCATTGCCGGCGGCAAACATTTCCACACCGCCGGTAATCATTACGGCCTTCACCGCCGGATCGCGGCGCGCGTCGGCCAGCGCGTCGGCCAGCGCCTGGTACATGGCGCCGGTGATCGAGTTCTTTTTCTCCGGCCGGTTCAGCGTGATGCGAAGAACGCCGGCCTCTTTGCTTGCGAGTACTTCCATGAAAGCTCCTCCGGATGCGTCGGCGCATCCCGGCGCCTGCCCTGATTTGAGTCTAGGCCGATCATCGGCACAAAGAAACTCGGATTTGTCTGACAGCCATGTCGGACAGACACCGACACGCCACATGCAAAGGGCGTCGTCACGACGCCCTTTGCCGCATGCTGCTGAGCCGCCTAAACCGCTTCGAAAATCCCCGCCGCACCCATGCCGGTGCCGATGCACATGGTCACCATGCCGTACTTCGCCTTGGTGCGGCGCATGCCGTGGATGCAGGTGGCCGCGCGCATCGCGCCGGTGGCGCCCAGCGGGTGGCCCAGGGCTATCGCGCCGCCGTTCGGGTTTAGCACCTCGGTGTTGAGGCCGAGATCGCCGATCACCGCCAGCGCCTGCGCGGCAAAGGCCTCGTTGAGCTCGATCCAGCCCATGTCCTCTTGTTTTAACCCGGCGCTCTTCAGGGCCAGCGGGATTGCTTCCTTCGGCCCGATGCCCATGATCTGCGGCGGCACGCCGCGAATCGCGAAGGAGACAAAGCGGGCCAGCGGCGTCAGGTTGTATTGCTTCAGCGCTTTTTCGGAGACGATGATCAGCGCGCCGGCACCGTCGGAAGTCTGCGAACTGTTGCCCGCCGTCACGCTGCCCTTGGGCGCGAACACCGTGCGCAGCTTCGCCAGGCCATCGATGGTGGTGTCGGCGCGCGGGCCTTCGTCGGTGTCCAAGGTGCGCGTCTTGTCGCGGATCTCACCCTTGCCAAGATCGGGAAAGCGCTCGGTGATGGTGATCGGCGCGATCTCGTCCTTGAAGTGGCCGGCGGCAATCGCCGCCAGCGCCTTCTGGTGCGACTTCAGCGAAAACGCGTCCTGCGCCTCGCGGCTCACCTTCCACTGCTCGGCCACTTTCTCGGCGGTGAGTCCCATGCCGTAGGCGATGCCGATGTTCTCGTCGGTGAAAATCTTGTCGTTCATCGACGGCGCATTGCCCATCATCGGCACCATGCTCATCGACTCGCAGCCGCCGGCGATCATCACGTCGGCTTCGCCGACGCGGATGCGGTCGGCGGCCATCGCAATCGCCGTCAGCCCGGAGGCGCAAAAGCGATTCACCGTCACGCCGCCGACGCTTTGCGGCAGGCCTGCCAGCAGCACGGCGATGCGCCCGACGTTCAGGCCCTGCTGCGCCTCGGGAATCGCGCAACCGATGATTGCATCCTCCACCGCATGCGGGTCGAGATTCGGCACCCGCGCCATCGCCGACCTCAGCGCATGCACCAGCAGGTCGTCGGGCCGGGTGTGGCGGAACATGCCGCGCGGCGCCTTGCCGATCGGGCTGCGCACCGCGGAGACGATATAGGCTTCCTGG
>DATAZV010000161.1:0-4442 GCA_036271855.1 Burkholderiales bacterium | reverse complement strand
CGGTCGGCGGGCGCTGGCTTAGAATCCGGGTTGGTTAAATCAGACCGTTCCCGGAGACAAGCATGAAACCAGCCCGCGACGTTTCGCGCCGCGCATTGCCTGCGCTTTGCGCCCTCGCCCTTGCCTGCGCCGCTTGCGGCGCCCAGGCCCAGCAATGGCCGACCAAACCGATCCGCCTGGTGGTGCCGTTTTCCGCCGGCGGCGCCAATGACCTGCTGGGGCGCGCGGCAGCCGAGGGCGCCACCAAGGCGCTGGGGCAATCGGTGGTGGTGGACAACCGGCCCGGCGCCGGCTCGGTGCTGGGTTCGGAACTGGTGGCAAACTCGGCGCCGGACGGCTACACCTTCCTGGTGAGCGCGGCGGGCGTGGTGTCCAACAGCATGCTGAAAAAATCGATGCCCTACAAGGACAGCCAACTGGTGCCGGTGGCGATGATCGGCCTGGCGCCTTCGGTGATCGTGGTGC
Source organism: Burkholderiales bacterium (assembly GCA_036271855.1). Lineage (GTDB taxonomy): Bacteria > Pseudomonadota > Gammaproteobacteria > Burkholderiales > JAEUOS01 > JAQGMJ01. The sequence goes on along the minus strand of DATAZV010000161.1, from coordinate 3,977 downwards.
CGGCCAGCTCGCCCTACAAGGACCTGCCCGCCTTCATCGCCGCCAGCAAACAGGGCGCGGGCTTGCACTTCGCCACCGCCGGCGCCGGCACCACGCCACATTTCGTCGAAGGGCTGCTGACCACCAAGTACGGTGCCAAGCTCGACCTGGTGCCTTACAAGAGCGGCGCCGAGTCGGTCACCGCTGTGCTGGGCAATTTTGTCGAAGCCACCTCGGAAGCCAGTATCGTGGTGCTGCCTTACCTGAAGAGCGGCAAGCTGCGCGGCCTGGCCGACACCTGGACCGAGCGCATTTCCGCCTACCCCGAACTGAAGACGGCGGCCGAACAGGGCTTTCCGGAAATCCGCATCGCCCATTGGGCCGGGGTGCACGCACCCGCCGGCACACCGCAGGCGATCATGGACAAGATGGCGGCGGCGGTGGATGCGTCGATGAAAGACCCGGCAACGATCGCGCGCCTGAAGAACGTCGGCATCATCCCGGTCGGCGGCAATCGCGCCAGCTTCATCAAGTTCGTCGACGAGGAGCGCGAGCGCCTGAGCGGGGTGGTGAAAAGCACCGGCATGAAGGAGGACTAGGCGCCGCGCGCGGCCGGCATTGCCTGCGCCGGAACTCAGACTTCCAGCGTAAGCAATTCGGCCTCGATGCGCGTGCCGCAGATCCGCAGTCGGCCCACCGACACCGGCAGCTTGAAGCGCCGCGGGCCGGCGCTGCCGGGGTTCACATGCAGCACCTCGTCGCACAGGCCCTGCCCGGGCTTGTGGGAATGGCCGGCGATCACTGCCTGAAACCGGCCGGCGGGTTCGATGCCCATTTCGGCGACGTCGTGAATCACGTAGATATCGACTTCGCCCACGCGCAGCACTTCGGTATCGCGCAAGTGCGCGGCCCAGGGCACTTGGTCGTTGTTGCCGCGCACCGCCGTCACCGGCGCGATGCGCGCCAGTTCTTCGAGCACCTGGGGTGCGCCGATGTCGCCGGCGTGGATGATGAAGTCGCTGCCGGCCAGCGCCGCAGTCGCCTGCGGGCGCAGCAAGCCATGGGTGTCGGAAATCAGGCCGACACGGTATTCACGCGTAGCCAAGTGCCGCCTCAGGCGTCCGCGGGCTCGGCCGTGATCGCCGGCTTGGCCGCCGGCTTGGCGGCCGCGGCCTTGCGCGGTTTCGCGGCGGCGATCACCGCCTGCGGCGGCTGCACTAGACTGGCGAGATAGCCGTCGACGATGCCCTCGGCCTCGGCCGCCAGCGGGTAATAGCTGGGGTCGAGCACCCAGTTGGCGATCAGGCCGTCGATCAGCGCATGCAGCACGACGGCGGCACGGCGCGGGTCGACGCTGCCCGGCAACTGGCCGGCGGCGATCGCCTGCGCAAAAGCGCGCTCGATTTCGCCCAGGCATTCGGCGCGGCATTCAAGATGGCGCGCCTTCAGCACGGCCATTTCGTCGACGTACTCGCATTTGTGGCAGACGATGTCGAACACGCGCTGCACCTGCGGGTCGGTGGCGGTGCGCTTGAGCACGTTGAGGGCGCAGCTGCGCACATAGGCCAGCGGGTCATCGCAACCACCTTTGCCGGCACGCAGCGACACTTCTTCCATAGGCAGGGTGATGCGCGCCATCATGGCGTCGAACAGTTCTGCCTTGTTGCGGAAATGCCAATAGATGGCGCCGCGCGTGACGCCGGCGGCGCGCGCAAGATCGTCCAGTGAAGTGCGCGACACGCCCTTCTCGCTGAATACATGCTCGGCGAAATCCAGGATGCGGTTGCGCGTTTCCTGGGCTTCTTCCTTGGTGCGCCTGGCCATGCTGTTACCTATCTCCCTGCATAAATGTGGTGCCGCCGGCTTTCCGGCATGCTCCGAAGCCAACGCTTCATAAAACTTTGCATACCACCCATCTTGCCGCAACCTGGGCAGCTTAATGTCGCCGGCACGCAACGTTGTTGATACAAAACAAAAAGCGGCAGGGGCATGAAATAAATTGCAGACATCTTTACATACATCCGCGAATGTATGTATTATACGCGGCATAACCCCGCCCGGTTTACCCAATTTCCTATTTTTTTAAGATCCTTTTCAAGGACATTGCTTATGCTTCGCTTACAGATGCTGCGGCGCAATATGCCGCCCCGCTTTTCTTTTCCGCTCTCCCCCAGGTTTGTGATGCTGGCCCTGCCGGCGGCCGTGTTGCTGGCCGCCTGCGGCCCGCAAGAAGGCGGCCAGCACGGCTTTCCGCCCTCGCCGGTGTCCGCCATGACGGTGACCACCGGCGACATTCCGGTGGAGTATGAGTACGTGGCGCAGACCGCCGGCTCGCGCGAGGTGGAAATCCGCGCCCGCGTCACCGGCATTTTGCTCAAGCGCAATTACACCGAAGGCGGCATGGTGAAGGCGGGGCAGTCGCTGTTTACGCTGGACCTGGCGCCCTATGAAATCGCCGCCGCCAAGGCCGAAGCGGACCTCGCCAGCGCCGAGGCCAGCCTGGCGCAATCGCAGCGCCAGGCCGTGCGCCTGAAACCCCTGATCGAAGCCAACGCGGTGAGCCAGAAGGACTATGACGACGCCACCTCCGGCGCCCAGGTCGCCGCCGCCAATGTGAAGAGCGCGCGTTCGCAGTTGAACCAGGCCAAGCTCAACCTGCAATACGCGCGGGTCGATTCGCCGATCACCGGTCTCGCCAGCCGCGCGCTGAAGTCCGAAGGCGCGCTGGTGTCCGGCCCCGACGTGCTGCTGACCACGGTCTCCCAGGTCAACCCGATCTACGTCAATTTCGGCGTGCCCGACAGTGACCAGCTGAAGCTGCGCAACGACATCGCTTCGGGCGCGGTAAAGCTGCCCAACGACGGCAAGCTCGACGTGCAGGTGAAATACCCCGATGGCACCGCTTACCCGCAAACCGGCAAGATGGATTTTTCGGATGTGCGCATCAACCCCTCCACCGGCATGAGCGATTCGCGCGCCGAGTTGCCCAACCCGGACCTGGCGCTGCGCCCCGGCATGTTCGTCCGCGTGCATTTGTCGGGTGCCGTGCGCGTCAACGCCATCAAGGTCCCGCAGCGCGCGGTGCTGGAAGGGCCCGGCGGCAACGGCAAGATGGTCTACCTGGTGGCCAGCGACGGCAAGGGCGGCAACATCGCCCAGCCGCGCCCGGTTGAAGTAGGCGACTGGGTGGGCGACTCCTGGATCGTGCGCTCGGGCCTCAAGCCCGGCGACCAGGTGATCACCGAAGGCATGTCGAAGATCTTCTTCCCCGGCGCCCCGGTGGCGCTTGGCCCCCCGCCCGGCGCCCCTGGTGCCGCCGGCAACGGAAAAGGCGGTCCTGGCGAAGCGGGCAAGGCGCCCGCCGCGCAGGACGCGGGCAAAGCCGATGCGGCCAAGGCCGCGCCTGACGCCGCGAAAAAATAAACAGAGGTCCCAATGTTCTCAAGATTTTTTATCGACCGCCCGATTTTCGCGGCGGTGCTGTCGATCTTCATCGTGCTGGCGGGCCTGGCGGCCTCGCGCGCGCTGCCGATCGCGCAATACCCCGAGATCGCCCCGCCTGTCGTCACGGTGCAGGCGATCTACCCGGGCGCCTCCGCCGAAGTGCTGGAGTCGACCGTGGCCGCGCCGATTGAAAACCAGATCACCGGCGTGGAGAACATGATCTTCATGAGCTCCACCTCGGCTTCCAACGGCGTGCTGCAGATCCAGGTGACCTTCGACATCGGCACCAATGCCGACCAGGCGGCGCTGAACGTCGACAACCGCGTCAAGCAGATCCTCGCGCGCCTGCCGCAGGAAGTGCAGCGCCAGGGCGTAACGGTGGTGAAGGGCTCTTCGGCCTTCCTGCAGGTGGTGTCCTTCTATTCGCCCGACGACCGCTTCGACGACATCTACACCAGCAATTACGTGACACTGAACGTGCTGGACCAGTTGAAGCGCGTGCCGGGCACGACCAACGTGCAGATTTTCGGCGCCAAGGATTACGCGATGCGCAT
>DATAZV010000160.1:0-3756 GCA_036271855.1 Burkholderiales bacterium | reverse complement strand
GCCTTCCAGCAGCGCGTGTGGGAAGCGCTGCGGGCGATTCCGCCGGGCAGCACGGCGAGCTATGCGGAGATCGCGCGGCGCATCGGCGCGCCCAAGGCGGTGCGCGCGGTGGCGCAGGCTTGCGCGGCGAATGCGCTGGCCGTCGCCATTCCCTGCCACCGGGTGGTGAAAAGCGATGGCGCGATTTCCGGCTATCGCTGGGGGGTGGAGCGCAAGAAGAAGCTGCTGGAGCGGGAGGCGGCGTGAGGCAATTGCAGTTGGTGAAGGAGCCGGCGCCGCGCACGCGGGCGGCACGCGGCGCCGGCATCGCCGGGCGCGCCGGCGCGCTGGACTGGGCGCTGATCGAGGAGAGCCTGAACGCAGAGGGCTACGCGGTGGCACCCGGCCTGCTGCCGGCGGACACCTGTCGCGCGCTGGCGGCGGGCTATGCGAATGCGGAGCAGTTCCGCAGCCGGGTGGTGATGGCGCACCACGGCTTCGGCCGCGGCGAGTACCAATACTATGCCTACCCGCTGCCCGGCCCGGTGGCGCAATTGCGCGAGGCGCTCTACCTGCCGCTGGCGCGCATCGCCAACCACTGGAATGCGGCGCTGGGCAGGCCCGAGCGCTTTCCCGCACAGCACGCGAAATACCTGGCGCAATGCCACGCCGCGGGCCAGGCGCGCCCTACCCCGCTGCTGCTGCAATACGGCGCGGGCGACTACAACTGCCTGCACCAGGACCTGTACGGCGAGCATGTGTTTCCGCTGCAAGCGGCGTTTTTGCTGTCGCAGCCGGGGGAGGATTTCGGCGGCGGCGAGTTCGTGCTCACCGAACAGCGGCCGATGATGCAATCACGCGTCGCGGTGGTGCCTCTCGCCCTGGGCGACGCGGTGATCTTTCCGGTGCACCACCGGCCGGTGCAGGGCACGCGCGGGCTGTACCGCGTCGGCATGCGCCATGGGGTAAGCAAACTGACGCGCGGGCAGCGGCATACGCTGGGGGTGATTTTTCACGACGCGACGTAAAGCGCGGTGCGACGTAGCAATGCCGCACCCGGCTCGGCGCGAAAAAGTCGGGGTCGGATCACTTTTGCGCCGTTTGCAAAAGTGCTCTGACCGCCGATTTTTTGGTTCGGAGTGATTGAGGCCGCATGCTGACGATTCAAAAGCAGCATGCGTGAGTGACTCACTCCGTACTAGAAAATCGGGGCAGAGCACAATTTTCATGAAGCCGAAAATTACTCATTTGCAAATGCGCGACCCCATTTTCGTTGCGGGGTCCGCGCGCTTCGTTGCGGAGTACGCGCCCTTTGTTGCGAGGCGCGCGCTCTTCATTGCGGGGCGTGCGCCGCGCCGTGTCAGGCCGGATAGTCGTAAAGCTTCGCCGGGTTATCCACCAGCACCTGCTTGATCTTTTTCGCGTCGTGACCCAGCCAGCCGGCGAAGCGGTTGAGCGCCTTACCGTCGTCGATCGGGCTGTAGGGTTCGATGGCTTCCTTGTCGGCGCGGCGGTTGCCGCCGGGGTGGGGCCAGTCGGTGCCCCAGACCATGCGCTCGATGTTGGCGTTGATGAAGGCGTGGGCGATGGCGGTGGTGTTGGCGTCGTCGGGCGTTGCGCCGATGCGGTGCGGGGCGGAGAGCTTGACCCAGGCTTTACCGCTGCGCACGAGATCCAGCAGTTCGGCGAAGCCGGGCTGGTTCACGCCCTTGGCAGCGTCGGCGCGGGCCATGTGGTCGATGACCACCGGGGTGGGCAGGGTTTTCATCACCGGTGCCAGGGCGTGGATGACGTCGAGCGTGGTGTAGACCTGGGTGTGCCAGCCGAAGGCGGCGACGCGCTCGCTGGCGGCCTTGAGCAGCCGCGCGCCGGCGGCGGGGTCGTGCACGCCGGCGCTCTCCAGATTGACGCGCACGCCGCGCACGCCTTCGAGGTGCATCTGCTCCAGCTCGGCGTCGCTGATGGTGGCGGGGTCGATGACGGCGACGACGCGGGCGCGGGACAGGCCGAGTTGCAGCGCGGCGTCGATGCTGACGCGGTTGTCGGCGCCGTAGGGGCTGGGGTGGACGATGACGACGCGGTCCATGTGCAGGGCGTGCTGGAGTTTGAGCAGGCTTTCGACGCTGGCGTCCGGCGGGGTGTAGGCGCGGGTGGGCGAGTAGGGAAAGCGCGACACCGGGCCGAAGACGTGGACGTGGCAGTCGCAGGCGCCGGCGGGAACGTCGAAATCGATTTCGCTGTGGGTGACGCCGTGCAGGGTGCGCAGTGCGGTGCTCATGCCGGGCTTATCCTTTGAGGTCTTTGACTTGTTTGGCTTTGGCGGTAAGCGCGGCCAGCAGGAACTGCGTGTCGGTGCCGGTGGAAACGTAGCGCGCGCCCATCTTGACGAATTCGGCGACGAGATCGGCGCGCGAGGAGAGGCCGCCGACGCCGACGAATTTTCCCAGTTTGTTGCAGACGTCGATGGAACGCTGATACGCCGCGCGCAGTTTCGGGTGGTCGTACTGGCCTGTCAAGCCCATGTCGGCCAGCAGGTCGTTGCTGCCGATCATCACCATGTCGACGCCCTCCACCGCCATGATCTCGTCCGCCGCTTCGACCGACGCCGCGTTTTCGAACTGCACGATCACCATGGTGGCGTCGTTCATCGTCGGGTTGGCTTGCGCCGGCGGCAGGCTGCGGTATTGCATGTGCGGCAGCGCGCCGGCGGCGCTGCGCTCGCCCAGGGGCGGGAACTTGGCGGCGGACACGACCGCTTTTGCCTCGGCGGCGGAGCCGATGTGCGGGGCGATCACACCCATGGCGCCGGCGTCGAGCACGCGCGAAATCCAGTCCGGCGTGTTGGAGGGCACGCGCACGAAGGGGGCGATGCCAATCGCCGTGGCGGCCATGCAGATCTGCCCGCATTCGGCGATGGAAAAGCTGTTGTGCTCCATGTCGACGTAGATCGAGTCGAAGCCGGCGGTTTTCGCCATCAGCGCGATCTCGATGGTGCGCACCAGGCGCACGGTGACGGAGGAGACCACTTCGCCGCGCTTGAGCATCTCGCGGACGTTGTTGGTGAGGAGGGGGGTGTCGGCCATGGGGGTCCTTCGGTGTTAGGAGGATTTGAAGCTGCGCGCCCCACTACCGTTCGCGCTGAGCCTGTCGAAGCGCATGGCATGGCACATGTCCTTCGACAGGCTCAGGACGAACGGGGGTGCGGAGTGTTGCATTCGGCTTGAGTGGATTGGGAGGTGATCGTCTTCTGATTGCCTTCTTTTACGCCACCCGATTGACCGCCGGCTTGCCCTGCAGCACGTCGATCACCTGTTGCGCGACGCGGGTGGCGCTGCGCTCTTGCGTTTCGCGGGTGCCGCCGCCGGAGTGCGGGGTGGCGACGACCGTGGCGAGCGAGAGCAGCGGGTGGTCGTGCGGCGGCGGCTCGACGTCGAATACGTCCAGGCCCGCGCCGAAGATGTGGCCGCTTTTGATCGACTCATACAGGGCTTGTTCGTTGACGATGCCGCCGCGCGCGCAGTTGATGACGATGGCGCCCTGTTTCATCAGCGCCAGTTCGCGGGCGTCGATGATGTCGCGCGTCTCTTTGTTGAGCGGGCAGTGGACGGTGACCAGGTCCGCTTGCCTGAGCATGTCTTCGAGGGTGGCGGCGCGCTCGTGCGGCTGATCTTTCCAGTGGTCCGCCGGCACGTAGGGGTCGTACGCCACAATTTTGCAGTCGAAGGCGCGGTGAAACTTGCGCGCGGCGAGCGTGCCGATGTTGCCCATGCCGATGAC
>DATAZV010000159.1:0-5014 GCA_036271855.1 Burkholderiales bacterium | reverse complement strand
CCCATGGCCGGCATGAGCCAGGCCGAGTCCGAAGAGATGGTGCAACTCCTCAAGGGCCTGAAAGGCAAATATGGCGTGGTGCTGGTCGAGCACGACATGGACGCCGTCTTCGCCCTGGCCGACCGCATTTCCGTGCTCGTGTATGGGCGCGTGGTCGCCAGCGGCACGCCGGAAGAAATCCGCAACAACCCGGAAGTGCGCGAGGCCTACCTCGGCGACCAGGAGGAATCGGTATGACCGAAACCCCGCGCCAAACCCTGCTCGAAGTCGCCGACATCGAAACCTTCTACGGTTCCAGCCAGGCCCTGTTCGGCATGCGCTTCGTGCTGCGCGAAGGCGAATTCACCACCTTGCTCGGGCGCAACGGCATGGGCAAGAGCACCACCATCAAGACCATGATGGGCCTGCTGCGCCCGAAGAGCGGCGCGGTGCGCTTTCGCGGCGCCGACATCCACGGCCTGCCGGCCTATCGCGTCGCCAAGCTGGGTCTCGGCCTGGTGCCCGAAGGCCGCCACGTCTTTCCCAATCTATCGGTGCGCGAAAACCTGGTGGCCACCGCCAACAACCGCTGCGCCAACTCCGCGCCCTGGACCCTGGAGCGCGTCTATACCTTATTCCCGCGCCTGAAGGCGCGCGAGCGCAACCTCGGCGCCAATCTCTCCGGCGGCGAGCAGCAAATGCTCGCCATCGGCCGCGCCCTGATGACCAACCCGCGCCTGCTGATCCTCGACGAAGCCACCGAAGGCCTGGCCCCGCTGATCCGCAAGGAAATCTGGGATTGCCTGGCCGAACTGAAACGCCTGGGCCAGACAGTGCTGGTGATCGACAAGAACATCGGCCCCCTGCTGCGCCTGGCCGATGCGCATCACATCGTCGAAAAGGGTAGAGTAGTGTGGTCGGGCAATTCCGAAGAGTTGCGCGCGCAACCCGAATTGCTGCACCAGTACGTCGGGGTATAGCGGGCAGATTGAACCGCATCATCAACCGCGCCAGAAGAGCGCGGCAGATCGACCGATAAAAGTTTCAACACCGGCCGTCAACGGCGACGCCCGGATAAAAAGGAGGAGAGCAACATGCAACGCAGGGACTTCATCAAGCACGGCGGCATCGCCGGCGTGCTGGCCGCCGGCAGCGCCCCGGCCTTCGCGCAAAACACCCCTATCAAATGGCGCCTGGCCTCCAGCTACCCCAAGACCCTGGACACCCTGATCGGCGCCGTCGAGCGCGTCTCCAAGACCGTCGGCGAGCTCACCAACAACCGCTTCCAGATCCAGGTTTTCGGCCCGGGTGAAATCGTCCCCGCCCTGCAGGTGTTCGACGCCGTGCAAAACGGCACGGTGGAAGCCGGCCACACCGCCAGCTATTTCTACATCGGCAAAAATCCCGCTTTCGGTTTCGGCACCGCCATGCCCTTCGGCATGAATACGCGCCAGCAAAACGCCTGGCTGTATCTGGGCGGCGGCATTGAAATGCTCAACGAGTTCTACAAGAGCTACGGCGTGATCGGCTTTCCGGTCGGCAACACCGGCGCGCAAATGGGCGGCTGGTTCCGCAAGGAAATCAAGACGGTCGCCGATTTGAAGGGCCTGAAAATGCGCATCGGCGGCCTGGGCGGCATGGTGCTCTCCAAACTCGGCGTGATCCCGCAGCAAATCGGCGGCGGCGACCTCTACGCCGCGCTGGAAAAGGGCGTGATCGACTCCGCCGAATGGGTCGCGCCGTACGACGACGAACGCCTCGGCCTGCAAAAGATCGCCAAGTACTATTACTACCCCGGCTGGTGGGAAGGCTGCGCCACCCTGCATCTCTACATCAACCAGAAACCCTGGGCCGCGCTGCCCAAGGAGTTCCAGCAGGTGCTGACCACCGCCTGCGCCGAAGCCAACCAGTGGATGACCGCCAAGTACGACGCCGGCAACCCCGCCGCCTTGAAGCGCCTGGTCGCCACCGGCACCCAGTTGCGCGGCTTCTCGCGCCCGATCATGGAAGCCTCCTACAAGGCCGCCGGCGAGCTCTACGCCGAGCTCTCCGTCAAGAGCCCCGAGTTCAAGACCATCCACGACAACTACATGAAGTTCCGCGACGAGCAAATCCTCTGGTCGCGCATCTGCGAAGAAGGTTTCGACAACTTCATGGCCTACGCCAGCCAGTTGAAAAAATAAGCCGCGTCACCCAACAAAAAACCCGGCAAGCACCGGGTTTTTTTTATTGCTGGAACGCTTTGATGTGGGCGATATCACCGAGCATCTTGCGAAGTACCTTGTCATCCTGAGCGTAGCGAAGGATCTGCTCTTTGCCTCAATCGGCACCCAAGCCATTCCTCAATCACTATCCTGATACCCCCCCAGCACCCCGCACTTCGAGCACCGAAACACATAAGCACAAGGCGACCCATGCTGGTCCAGCGCCGCAAAAAACACCTGCCACTCCCCCTCATCCTCAATCCCCGCCGAGTCACGCATCGCCGCCACCGCCTGCTCCCCGTACGCCAGCAACTCCGCCTTTCCCGCCGCCCCCAGAAACTGCGCCGCATCCCCGCAATGGGTCCACCAGCGCTCCTGCTGCCAGCCCGAAAACCCCGGCGTGCGCCGCGCCACTTCCTCGATCACGCTCTCCGGCACTTCGTCCCACTCGCCGTAGCCGCCAACCTCGGTCTCGTCGGTGAAGCTCGCATCCAGCCGCTCACCCGCGCTCCCATCGGCAATGCACCACGGGCAAATCGAAGCCTCGTATTCCTCCTCCGCGTACACCGGCCCCACATAGATATACCCGCGCACCCGCCCGCAGCAAACGCATTCGGTGCCGGACTCCTCGATGCTGCCACTGGCAAGTGGCTCCGGGTGGTATCTGAAAAAGGGCAGGGGAGTGTCGGCCTCTTCAACCGCCGCTGCCTCAGGCGCGGAATCTCCTGGGCCGTAATCATCCCGTGAATGCACCGGCGGCTCCTGCACATCCGCCTGCGGGTTCGCCTCCTTGAAGGCCTTGCGGTAAGCCCGCATCGAAGCCTCATGGTCATAAGGCTCCGCCGCGCGTTCACCCTGCGCCACCGCATGCGCCGCCGCCACGATCCGCGCACGGCTCTCCGCATTCTCCGTGCGCGCCGCTGCCGCCGCGAGCATCTGCGCCACCTCCGGCCGCACCTCGGGCGACAGCACCCCGAGAAAAATATCGAAGGTCTGCAACTGCGACTCCAGCGCCTCGCCCTCGAACAGCGGCAGCACTTCCGCCTGCTGGCGCAAAGCCTCCGGAATCTCCGTCGAGCCCGACTCAATGCTGTCTGATGGCGGCATGTTCCTGATTTTTCAAAGGTTTTAACCCACCCACTGTGCGCCAAAGCGCCCCGCAAATCAACCACACTTAGTTGACCGACTTGCGTATCTTTGTTTCCAGGGCTGCAGCTTCGCGCCCATCAACCTTTATAGAGACTGCCATGACCGACACCCTCACCGACCGCCAGGAACGCTTCGTCTTCGAATACCTGCTCGACCAGAACGCTACCGCCGCCGCCGTGCGCGCCGGCTACTCGCCCAAAACCCGCGGCGCCCAGGCTGCCACCCTGATGGCCGACTCCGCCGTGCGCCAGCGCATCGTCTTCGAACTGCGCGAACTCTACGCCAGCCTCGGCGTTACCACCTTCCACCTCCTGCAAGCCCGCGCCCGCATGGCCTACTTCGACCCCGCCAAGCTGCTCGACGCCGAAGGCAAACCCCGCCCCATCCACGAACTCGACGAAGACACCCGCGGCGCGCTCACCGTCAGCTACGACCTGCGCAGCAACGGCGACTACACCGTGCACCTGCGCGCGCCCGTGCGCCATGTTGCGCTTGCCGCGCTGGAAAAGCAGCACGAGCGTTTCATGGAACTGGAACGCGAGGCTATTGCCGCCTTGCGGGGATTGCACGAAGAGCCGGAAGGCGAGGAGACGGATGAAGAGCAGGGTGCGTCGGCCGCAGCCCAAGCCGCCTCCCGCCATGCGCCGCAACCTGCCGCCGAACCCATCCCCCTGCACCGCCGCGCCGCCAGCCTGTTCCTCGGCCGCCCTCTGGTCCCGCACTCCGCCGGCGACCCGTCCCGGCGCACAATGAATGGCTGAAACGACTGTTGTTTACCGTCATTTGCGATATTCTTTACCGACGGCCACCATGTAACCGATAAAAACTCTGCACGATTGCACAGACTGCCGGCCGATCACAGGTTCAAATCGGGTCACCGCAACCAAGTTTGACGGCTAGGAAAAGATGCCATCTCTTGCCGACGTTCTCGCTAAAAAGCGAAATTTCATCTTATCCTCGTTCTGTGGGTTTGGAGCGCCGTGTAGCCTAATACTTTTCTTTTCGTTACGAGAATCTACGCCTCTGGGCTTTGCGCGATGGATGGCCTTTTTAGCGTTCTTCAGCGCCTATCCTTTCGGACTCTTTATGTACGAGTGGTATATAAGCCTGTACAACGTAAATAGGGACGCTCGTCAAGCGCGAGAGAAAAAGCTGAAATTGGATAGCGAGCTTGAGCACAATCAGATCAGCAACGCAATAGAAGTTCAATGGCAGCCGAATGTCGCGGATATTCGGGTAGGGTTGGCGCTGAGCGCCTGGGGGTCATGGGGACGTCTGCTAAGAACAATATTTCTGCTTTTCGTATTTCCTGCTTTTGCCTTTTCGGTCCTGCTGAACATTGTGGGGAGTAAATTAAATGTCGGTACGGTTCCAGCAGGGATGGCCGCAGGGCTGCTGTTTTGCGGCATCTTCCTGATTGCGTTCAGATCCCTATTTGCGCGCATGCGCCTGAAAGTGGAACTCGCGCATGGTCCAAGCCAGACGATTGCAGTCTCTGAGGCAGCAGTGGAGCGGAGACCAGAAACCGGGAAAGTCATACGGCATCCATGGTCTGCATTCTCACGGGCAGTTGAATTGCCGAAGGTGTTTCTGCTCATGAACCATTCGGTCCTGGTGGCCGGTATTGAAAAGTCGGGCATTCGATCTGAGGCGGAGCTAGAACGGCTGCGAGTTTTGATCTC
>DATAZV010000158.1:0-11010 GCA_036271855.1 Burkholderiales bacterium | reverse complement strand
AGTGGGCGGCGGCATTTCCAGCGGCTTTCTCCACACCGCCAGCATCGACCCGACAGTGGGCGCGCGCGCGAAGTTCTAAGGCACGATCCCTTCCGTTTTCCTCTGCGGGTTTGGGCGCGGACCGGGATTTTGCAAGCCGTCCTCCGGCGGCTTCCGGTGCCGCGCTTTTTTTCTATTTACCTGCGCTGCGCCGGTTCATCAGCGCGATGCCGAGAAACACCAGCACGCCGCCGGCCAGCTGGTAGCCCTGCACGCCTTCGCCCAGGAAAACGAAGGACAGCACGGCGCCGAAAAACGGCATCAGGTAGATGAAGGTGGAAGCACGGCCGGGGCCGATTTTCGCCACCCCGCTGTTCCAGAAAAAGAAGGCCAGCGGCGAGGCCATCACGGCGACATAAAGCAGGCCCCACAGCGCACCGCCGGAGAGTTGCGGCAGCGGTGTGCCCGATTGCATCCATAGATACAGCGGCAGCATGCAGGCGACGCCGGCGGCGCAGCTGGCGGTGAGCAGCACGGCTTGCGGCAGTCCCGGCGGGCGCTTTTTCAGCAGCAGGGAATACGCCGTCCAGATCACCACGCCGAAGATCATCCATAGGTCACCGGTACCGAAGTGCAGGTTCAGCAGGCGCGCCGCGCTGCCGCGCGCGATCAGCAGCAGCGCGCCCGCCAGCGCCACGGCCAGGCCGAGTTGCTGGCCGCGCGTGACCGGGTCGCGGAACACCACCCAGGCGCCGCAGGCGGTGAAGAGTGGCGCCAGGGCCAGCAGCAGCAGGGCGTTCAGCGCCGTGGTGGTGGTGAGCGCGATGTAGACGCAGGTGTGGAACACCGCCATGCCGGTGAGACCCAGCAGGGTCACCAGTTTCCAGTGCTGCGGCAGGGCGCGCCGGTGCCGCCATACCGGTGCCCAGGTGAACAGCAGCAGCACCGCCAGGCCGATGGCCCAGCGCCAGAAGTTCAGTGCCAGCGGCTCGATCTGCCCGCGCAGGGCGCGCCCGACCACGAAGTTGCCGGACCACAGCAGGGCCGCCAGGGTCAGGCCGAGATAGGGGGAGGCGAGCAAGCGCAGCAGGCTGCGGGCGGGTTTTTGCTGCGTCAGTTGCTGCATGGGTCCGCCGTGCTGGTTTGCATGCGGGCATGGTGCGCCGGCGCGCGGGCGGGCGCATGAGGCCGTGGTCCCGTGAACGCGGGCAAGGCAATGCGGGCAGGCGGGACCAGGGTCCCGGGCGGCGCCGGCGCCTCGAAGCGCCGTCGCGGATGCCGTATGATTGCCGCGGCAAAATGCCAACCGGCGGCCACAGGGAGGACGGTAAGGGAACGCCGGCATCGGCACAGCCGCGCAATGCGCGGCTGACGGTGCGGTATAGTTTCCATTGACGCAGTCCAGTTTCTTCACCATCGAGACATCAGCAAAAGGAACAGACATGAAAGTATTTCGCGGCAGGGCCGGCGGTCCCTCTGAAAAACGCTCGGCCACCTTCAGCGGCACGGTGTACGGCGATTCCATCATGCCGGCGACCGACAAGGTGAGCGTGGGCAGCGTCAACTTCGCGCCCGGCGCGCGCACCTATTGGCACAAGCACGAGATCGGACAGGTTCTGCAAGTGACCTCGGGCAGCGGCTTTGTCTGCCTGGACGGCGGCGAGCCGCAGGTGATCCGCAACGGCGATGTGGTGCATATCGCGGCGGGCGAACGGCATTGGCATGGGGCCAGCGGTGATAGCTACATGGTGCATACGGCGACCACGCTGGGCACCACCACCTGGCAGGAGGAAGTCGCCGAAGAGGTTTATCGCAAGGCGGTGGGACCGAACGGGCCGAAGATTGCGTAAGGCGCGGTCTTACCGCAACAGCAGATCCTTCGCTTCGCTCGGGATGACAACACTTCGCAGGAAGATGCGGAGCATGAACGAGATTGGTTCGGCTCCCTTTATTCAATGACCGCTCCCCAACTGCGCCACGCCAGCACCGCCGACCTCGACATCGCTTATCTCGAGTCCGGTCACTCGCAGGGTACGCCGGTGCTGCTGATGCACGGCTTCCCCTACGACGTGCACACCTACGTGGAGGTGGCACCGCTGCTGGCGGCGCGCGGCTGCCGGGTGATCGTGCCGTATTTGCGCGGCTATGGGCCGACACGTTTTTTGCGCGCGGAGACGATGCGTTCGGGCGAGCAGGCGGCGATCGGCGCGGACCTGCTCGGGCTGATGGATGCGCTGGCGCTGCCGCGCGCGGTGCTGGCGGGCTACGACTGGGGCGGGCGCGCGGCCTGCGTGGCGGCGGCGCTGTGGCCGGAGCGTTGCGCGGGTCTGGTGACGGCGAATGGTTATGCGATCCAGAACATCGCGCGGGCGATGGAGCCGGTGCGCCCGGAGATCGAGCAGCGGCTCTGGTACCAGTATTATTTTCACAACCAGCGCGGGCACGATGGACTAACGAAGAACAGGCGCGCGCTGTGCCGCCTGCTGTGGCAACTGTGGTCGCCCACCTGGAAGTTCGATGAGGCCACCTTCGAGCGCAGCGCGCAGGCCTTCGACAATCCGGACTTTGTCGAGGTGGTGATCCACTCGTACAAGCACCGCTTCGGCCTGGTGCCGGGCGACCCGGCGCTGGCGGGCATCGAGGCGCAACTGGCGCTGCAGCCGAAGATCACGGTGCCGACCGTGGTGCTGGAGGGCGCGGCCAATGGCATCCACGATGTCGTCGGGCCGGGGAAGGACGCGGCCATGTTCACCGGGCCGCGCGAAAGCCGGGTGATTCCGGGCGTCGGGCACAACGTGCCGCAGGAGGCGCCGCGCGAGTTTGCCGACGCCGTGCTGGCGCTGGTGCAGGGGGCTTGAGCCCCCCGCGGCATTGCGCTTACTGCTGCCAGCTTACCGGCCTCATCATCGCCCAGTTGCGCTGCCATTCCACCAGCACCGGCGAGGTTTCGTAGGCAGCTTGTACCGGCGTGATGTCGAACTGGCCTTCACCGCAGTCGTCGCCCGTGGAAGTGGAGGCGACGCGGCGCACCGCGTCCATGGTGGTCTTGTCGAACTTTTGCACCTCGGAAAAGCCGAGCTTCTTTTTCAGCGCGCTGTTGGGCATGGCGGTGACGCCGCGGGCGTCGAGCTTGTAGCTGTCGAAGTATTGCTGCTGCGGCATCAGCGTGACCTTTTCGGCGTCGAGGTAGGTCTTCAGCGCCTCGTCCTTGAAGGGGAAGGGCATGCCGGGCCAGAAGGGGTTGAACAGGCCGTCCCAGTGGCTGGGCAGGTAGACCTTGGGGTGGATGACGGGAACGATGAGTTTGGCGAGCGGCGCGCCGCCGGTGCCTATCCACGCGTCGACGCTGGTGAGTCCCGCGTCGCGCATGGCGGCGGCGAGATTGCCCAGTGGCGAGCCGTAGTCGACGCCGTCGACGTTGATCGGCTTGTCGAGGTCGAAGGCGCTGGCGGAGGTCTGGACGAAAAAGCTCAGCTTCTTGCCGGGCTGGTCGACGGTGAACAGGAAGGCGCGGCCGCCGCCCCCATTCGGATAGTCCTCGCCGACGCCGCCGCGAAAGCCGCCGTTGGCGTCGGGAGTGGGCGGGTCATAGAGTTCGCGGGCGAAGTGCTGGATCGGGTTGGAGGCGTCGCCGCTGTGGTTGAAGCGGACGATGCGCACGGTGACGCCGTGGCCTAGGTCGATTTTTTCGCCGCCGGAGACGGCGCGGCATTTGGCCTTGTCGACGCCCTGGGCCATCGCCTGGAAGCAGGTGGACTGGCCGCCGATGATCGGGGCGCCGGTCTGCAGCGACCAGGCCGGCGTGTCCCACGAATGGTCGAAGTGGCTGTGGCCGGAGAGCAGGTAGTCGAGCTTGGCGTTGCCGAGCATGGCTTCGCGCACTTTGGTGACGGCGGCGACATCGACTTTGTAGCCGGACTTGGTGTAGGCGTAGGGGTCGTTGGGCAGGCTTTTGGGCGAATAGAAAAACGGCGGGCCGGGAATGCGGGTGATGTAGCCGTCGAGCACGATGCGCATGTCGCCGATCTTGAAGTACCAGTTGGCGATCGACATCCAGGTCATTTCGATGCCGGCATCGGCGGCGCGCGCGGGCGCACTGACGAGGGCACAGGCGCAGCACAGGGCGGCGGCGCTGCGCCAAAGCGGGCGTAGGGAATTCATGGCGTTCTCCTTCGGTGGGATGTTGGAATTGTGTTTTGGTTTGCCGCCGCTTTACTTCGCGGTGTCGTACAGCGGCTTGCCCTTGTCGACGATATGCACGGTGAACAGGACCAGGGAAGTCGGGCCGACGATCTTGAAGCCGCCGTGCGGCACGCCGCGCAGGTTTTGCAGCGGTGCGCCGGTGGCCAGCATCATCGGGTCCTTGCCGGGCACCTGGATGGTCGAGCCCTGCACCACGTAGCCCATTTCGGTGCCGTTGTGCATGTGGCGCGGCAGCTCGTCGCCGGGCTTGTATTCGGTGATGGAGCTGATGATTTCCATGTTCGGCGCCTCCGCCATGTCGATGCGCTTGAGCTCCTTGCGGGCGCTCGACTCCTGCGCCTGGGCGGGCAGGGCGAGGCAAGCGCCAAATATAGCGGCGACCAGAAACAGTTTTCTGCTGGGTGAAATCACGATGCGCTCCTTTTTTATGCTGATGGACCTGCACTGGAAATTTCAACAACCGGCTTGGCCTACTCCGGCACGATGCCCGCGTCCTTCGCCACCCTGGCCCACTTCACGGTCTCGGTGCGGATGAATTCGCCGAATTGCTGCGGGCTGCCGCCGCCGGTTTCCACGCCGGACTCGGCCAGGCGGGATTTGACGTCGGGCTGGTTCAGCGCCTTGACGAATTCGGCATTGAGCTTGCTCACCACGTCCTTGGGCGTGCCGGCGGGCGCGAGAATGCCGCCCCAGGTGCTGGTGTCGTAGCCGGGCAGGCCGGACTCGGCCATGGTGGGAATGTCTGGCGCGATGGTGGCGCGCTTGATGGTGGTCACCGCCAGGGCGCGCACCGCGCCGGTTTTGGTGTGCGGCAGGATGGCGGTGATGGTGTCGATGATCATCGTCACGCGTCCGGAGATCACGTCCGGATGCGCGGCGGTGCTGCCCTTGTAGGGTACGTGCAGAATTTTCGTGCCGGTCATGCTCTTGAACAGCTCGGTGGACATGTGCAGCGAGCTGCCGGTGCCACTCGATGCATAGGAGGCCTTGTCCGGATTGGCCTTGAGCCAGACCACCAGCTCCTGCACGTTTTTCGCCGGCACGCTGGGGTGCACCACCAGCATCAGCGGCACCAGGTGGGTGAACACCACCGGCTCGAAGTCCTTCGCCGTGTCGTAGGGCAGGCGCTTGATGGTGCTGGGGTTGGTGGCTTGCGATAGCGAGCACATCAAGAGCGTGTAGCCGTCGGGCGCGGCCTTGGCCACCGCGTCGGTGCCGCTGATGTTGGAGGCACCGGGGCGGTTTTCCACCGCCACCGGCTGGCCGAGCACTTCCTGCAGTTTGATGGCGGTCAGGCGCGCGGTGATATCGATGGCGCCGCCGGGCGAGGCGGGGACGATGATGCGGATGGGCTTGGCGGGCCAGGCTTGGGCGGCAGCTTGGCCGGCGGAGCCGAAGGCGGCGAGGGCCGCGGAGATGAAGACGAGCGACGGCAGACAGCGCGTGAGCGCGGGTGCGAACGGCATTTTGTCTCCTGCTGGTTTTAATTGTGCGGGCTGCCGGATGCGGGTGCCCGGGGGCTACTCTGCCAGAAAACGGAGGCGAGGGTTGGAACGCGGCGGGTAGTGCACATTAGTACGTCACTTCGTACTCGAAAATCGGCGGTCACCGTGAGGGAAATGCGCTTTTGCAAAAGGCGCAAAAGCGTATTTGCGTAATCCTCGACCCCGAGTTTTCGCGGCGTGCCTTGCCAAGAAGGGCACCGCGCCGCCGGCTACTTCGGCGCGGCGGGCAGCTTCAGGTCGTCGCCGATGGAGGGCGCCGAGGTGGACAGGCTGACGCAGATGATGACGGCGTTGTCGAATTTCTGGTCGGCCGGCACGCCGTGATAGTCGCCGGTGAACAGGGCGAAGCCGATGGCGCGGTCGCCGACGGCCATTTGCGCGATCTTCGAGGAATACAGCAGCGGCTTGTCGATCTTGGCGACGATGGCACCGACCAGTTCGATGAAGCCGTGCGAGTCGGCGAGCTCGTAGTCTTCCAGCGCGGGCACGCGCTGGCCCGGCTGCTTGCCGCACCAGGCGTCGGCCTCGACCTGGGCGGCGTTGATTTTCACCGCGTCGTACCAGATGTGGCCGCCGGACTGCAGGTCGCGCCAGCCGAGGGAGCCGGAGGTGGGGTTGCGATAGCGCTGGAACTCGCCCCCCTGCTTGGTGCGGCAGGTGCTGTCGACCGCCGCCACCCGCACGTCGATGTCTTCGCAGCGCTTGGCCGAGCGCATTTGCGCGTGGGCGGCGGGCAGGAACATCACCAGCAGGCAGGCGACGACGCCGGCCAGCGCCAGGCGCGGGTTGAGCGCGCGGCTGAAGTTGAACATTGCGCAAGTCCTGAAAAAAACCGGCGCCGATTGCGCCTTTGCGCGAAGCATAGCACCCGCTTGTCGCGGCGCAGCACGCGGGCGCCGGACTTCACCGATTTTTACAATTCGCCGCCCGGGGACAGGCGGCGCGGCGCGATGCGCGCCTCAGGCGGGCGCGGTGACGTGGTCGCGGATGGCTTCGAGCACCATCGGGTGCAGGCCGCTGCCGCCGGCCTCGATGTAGGCGAGGATGTGGCGGCGCATGCGCGGCTCCCAGAACTTCTTGATATGGGTGGCGATGCCGTCGACGGCTTCGGCGCGATCGGGCATGGACTCGAAAAAGTCGCCGATGCGGTTGGCCATGCGCACCAGGTTTTCGGCGGGATCGTGGTTTTCCATTTTTCTAAAGCCTTCTTATACGTGACGTAGCACCCGCTCGGGGTGGGCGTAGAGGACCATGTCCTGCTCGCGGGCGAAGCCGGCCAGCGCCAGATTGGCGGCCTGCGCGGTCTGGATGGCGAGAGCGGTGGGGGCGGAAATCGCGGCCAGCACGCCGATGCCGGCCATCGCGGCCTTTTGCACCATCTCGTAACTGGCGCGGCTGGTGACCAGGGCGAAGCCGGCGTCGGTGGCGACATGCGCGCGGGCCAGCGCGCCGACCAGCTTGTCGAGCGCGTTGTGGCGGCCCACGTCTTCACGCAGCAACACCACTTCGCCTTCGGCGTTGCACCAGGCGGCAGCGTGCACCGCGCCGGTGGCCTGTTGCAACACCTGTTGCGCACGCATCGCCTGCAGGCCGCGACTGATCGCGGCACCGTCAACGGTAAACGCATGGACGACGCGAGGAACCGGGCGCAGCGCCTGCGCCAGGCTTTCGGTGCCGCACAGGCCGCAACCGGTGCGCCCGGCGAGATTGCGCCGGTATTGTTTGAGGCGCGCGAAACAGGAAGCGGCGATTTCCAGGCGCAGGGTGATGCCCTCGGGTGCCTCGTCGATCTCGATGTCGTAGAGGTCGGCACGCTTGTCAAGGATGCCTTCGGCGAGAGAAAAACCGAGGGCGAAGTCTTCCAGGTCGCGCGGCGTTGCCAGCATCACGGCATGCGAAATGCCGTTGAATTCAAGTGCCACCGGCACCTCTTCGGCGACACGGTCGGCGCCGGCAAAGGCCTGGCCGCCGCGCAGGCCGCTGACTTCGACCGTGCGGCTGCCAGGCTCGATGGCGGCCACGGGCGCGAGAAAGGGTTCGCCGGGTTTCATGCGTGCCTTACTTGCCGCCTGCCGGCAGCGCGGCCAGTTCGCGGTTCTTCAACAAATCCTCTTGCACCTTGTTGAAGCGGGTGTAGTCGCGTTGCCACTCCGAAGGTTGCGCCACCGGCAACACCTGCACCGCCGTGACCTTGTACTCGGGGCAGTTGGTGGCCCAGTCGGAACTGTCGGTGGTGATGACGTTGGCGCCGGACTCGGGGAAGTGGAAGGTGGTGTAGACCACGCCCGGCTGCATGCGCTCGGTGACCACAGCGCGCAGCACGGTTTCGCCGGCGCGGCTCTGGATGCCGACCCAGTTGCCGTCGTTGATGCCGCGGTCTTCGGCATCCACCGGGTGGATTTCCAGCACGTCTTCGCTGTGCCACATCGAGTTCGGCGTGCGCCGGGTCTGCGCGCCGACGTTGTATTGCGACAGGATGCGGCCCGTGGTCAGCAGCAACGGGAATTTGCGCGTCACCTTTTCGTCGCTGGCGACGTACTTGGTGATGATGAAGCGCCCCTTGCCGCGCACGAACTTGCCGACGTGCATGATGGAAGTGCCGGCTTCTTCGGTGTTGTCGTTGCACGGCCATTGCACGCTGCCCAGGCGCTCGATCTTTTCGTAGCTGACGCCGGCGAAGCTAGGGGTGAGCGCGGCGATCTCGTCCATGATCTCGGACGGATGCTTGTAGTTCATCGGGTAGCCCAGCGCGTTCGACAGCAGTTGGGTGACTTCCCAGTCGGCGTAGCCGGTGAGCGGGGGCATCACCTTGCGCACGCGCGAAATGCGGCGCTCGGCGTTGGTGAAGGTGCCGTCTTTTTCGAGGAAGGAGGCGCCGGGCAGCAGCACGTGGGCGTACTTCGCGGTTTCGTTGAGGAAAATGTCCTGCACCACGATGCATTCCATCGCCATCAGCGCGGAGGCGACGTGCTGGGTGTTGGGGTCGGACTGGACGATGTCTTCGCCTTCGCAGTACAGGCCCATGAAGCTGCCTTCGAGCGCGGCTTCGAACATGTTGGGAATGCGCAGGCCCGGCTCCGGGGCCAGCTCGACGCCCCAGGCGCCTTCGAATTGCGCGCGGGTGGTGGAGTCCGAAATGTGGCGATAGCCCGGCAGCTCGTGCGGGAAGGAACCCATGTCGCAGGCGCCCTGCACGTTGTTCTGGCCGCGCAGCGGGTTCACGCCCACGCCTTCGCGGCCGACGTTGCCGGTGCACATGGCGAGGTTGGCGATGCCCATCACCATGGTCGAGCCTTGCGCATGCTCGGTGACGCCCAGGCCGTAGTAGATGGCGGCGTTGCCGCCGGTGGCGTAGAGGCGCGCAGCATTGCGCACGATGTCGGCCGGCACGCCGGTGATGGCGGCCATGGCTTCCGGTGAATTTTCCGGGCGGGCGACAAAGTCGCGCCACTCGCGAAAGCTCTTGTCGTCGCAGCGCTCGGCGATGTAGTCCTGCGCCAGCAGGCCCTCGGTGACCACCACATGGGCCAGCGAGCTGATGACGGCGACGTTGGTGCCGGGCTTCAACTGCAGGTGATAGTCGGCCTTGACGTGGGGCGAGTCGACCAGGTCGATCTTGCGCGGGTCGACCACGATCAGCCTGGCGCCGGCACGCAGCCTGCGCTTCATCCGCGAGGCGAACACCGGGTGCGCCGCGCCGGGGTTGGCGCCGATCACCATGATGACGTCGGCCTTCTCCACCGACTTGAAGGTTTGCGTGCCGGCGGAGGTGCCGTAGGTCTGGCCCAGGCCATAGCCGGTGGGCGAGTGGCAGACGCGGGCGCAGGTGTCGACGTTGTTGTTGCCGAAGGCGGCGCGGATCAGCTTTTGCACCAGGTAGGTTTCTTCGTTGGTGCAGCGCGAAGAGGTGATGCCGCCGATCGAATCTTTCCCGTACTTCGCCTGGATGCGGCGGAATTCGGAAGCGGCGTAGCCGATGGCTTCTTCCCAGCTGACTTCGCGCCAGGGGTCGGTGATCTTGGAGCGGATCATCGGCTTCTGGATCCGGTCCTTGTGGGTTGCATAGCCCCAGGCGAAGCGGCCCTTGACGCAGGAGTGGCCTTCGTTGGCGCGGCCGTCCTTGTACGGCACCATGCGCACCACCTGGTTGCCCTTCATCTCGGCCTTGAAGGAGCAGCCGACTCCGCAATAGGCGCAGGTGGTGATTTCGCTGTGCTCGGCCTGGCCGAGGTTGATCACGGTTTTCTCTTGCAGCGTCGCCGTCGGGCAGGCCTGCACGCAGGCGCCGCAGGAGACGCACTCCGACTCCATGAAGGGCTGGTCCTGCCCGGGCGAGACGCGCGACTCGAAGCCGCGGCCGCTGATGGTCAGCGCGAACGTGCCCTGGGTTTCTTCACAGGCGCGCACGCAGCGGTTGCAGACGATGCATTTCGACGGGTCGTAGGTGAAATAGGGGTTGGACTCGTCCTTTTTCGCCTTCAGGTGGTTGTCGCCCTCGTAGCCGTAGCGCACTTCGCGCAGACCCGTGACACCGGCCATGTCCTGCAGCTCGCAGTCGCCGTTGGCGGCGCAGGTGAGGCAGTCCAGCGGGTGGTCGGAGATGTAGAGCTCCATTACGCCCTTGCGGATGTCCTGCAATTTCGGCGTCTGCGTCTTCACCTTCATGCCGGCTTCGGCGGGGGTGGTGCAGGAGGCGGGGTAGCCGCGCCGGCCTTCGATTTCGACCAGGCACAGGCGGCAGGAACCGAAGGGTTCCAGGCTGTCGGTGGCGCAGAGCTTGGGCACCTTGATGCCGGCGTCGACGGCGGCGCGCATCAGGGAAGTGCCGGCGGGGACGGTGACGTCCTGGCCGTCGATGTTCAGCGTGACTTCGGTGGCGCTTTCGCGCGCCGGGGTGCCGTAATCGGTTTCAACGTTTTTGAACATAGTTGTGATTCCTTATCAGGCAGCCTTGCGGTCATCGCTGGACAAGCCGAAGTCTTCGGGGAAATTGTTGAGGGCGGAGAGCACCGGGAAGGGCGTCATGCCGCCCATCGCGCACAGGCTGCCGCCCACCATGGTGTCGCACAGGTCGCGCAGCAAATGGACCTGCTTGGCGCGGTTGTCGTTGGCGATGATCTTGTCGATCACTTCGGCGCCGCGGGTGGAGCCGATGCGGCAGGGCGTGCACTTGCCGCAGGATTCGATGGCGCAGAATTCCATCGCGTAGCGCGCCAGGCCCGCGAGGTTGGCGGTGTCGTCATGCACCACCAGGCCGCCGTGGCCGACCACCGCGCCGACCTTGGCATAGGCTTCGTAGTCGATCGGTATGTCCCACTGCGAC
>DATAZV010000157.1:0-4958 GCA_036271855.1 Burkholderiales bacterium | reverse complement strand
CTCATCGAGGCCACGGCGCCGCTGCCCAGGCGGTCTTCCGGTACGTAGGTGAGGCCGAGCGCGCGGCGCTGCAGCGGGTTCATCTGGCCGATGGCGGCGCCATTCAACTGGATGGCGTTCTTGTCGATGACCGGGCGCTCGCCGGCCAGGGCGTCGAGCAATTCGGACTGGCCGTTGCCGGAAATGCCGGCGATGCCGAGGATTTCACCGGCATGCACGCGCAGGCTGATTTGCTTCAGGCTGGTGCCGAAGGGGGTGTCGGCGTCGAGGGAAAGGCCGGCGACTTCGAACACGATCTGCCCTTCGGCGTGCTCGCGGCGGCGGCACTCGGGGAAATTGCGGCCGATCATTTTTTGCGCCAGGGTGGCTTCGGTTTCCTCCGCCGGCCGCGTCTCGGTCACCACCTTGCCGTCGCGCAGGATGGTAGCCCGGTCACAGAGTTTCAATATCTCGTCGAGCTTGTGGCTGATGTAGAGGATCGCCGTGCCTTCGTCGCGTAACAGGCGCAGGGTTTCGAACAGCTGGTCGACCGCCTGCGGGGTGAGCACCGAGGTGGGCTCATCCATGATCAACAGCTTGGGGCTTTGCAGCAGGCAGCGGGTGATCTCGACCCGCTGGCGCTCGCCCATCGAAAGGTCGTGCACCGGGCGCCACGGGTTGACGTCCAGGCCGTAGCGTTCGGAGACTTCGGAAATGCGCTTGGCCAGTTCCTTCAGGTCAACCTTGCCGGGCAGGGCGACGGCCACGTTTTCCACCACGGTGATGGAGTCGAACAGGGAGAAATGCTGGAATACCATGCCCACGCCCAGGGCGCGCGCGGCTTTCGGGTTGGCAATGGAAATCTGCTCGCCCTTCCAGATGATGCTGCCGGCGTCGGGCTGGGTGACGCCGTAGATCACTTTCATCAGGGTACTTTTGCCGGCGCCGTTTTCACCCAGCACGGCGTGAATTTCACTGGCCTTGACCTCGAGGCTGACGCCATCGCAGGCGACCACGCCGGGGTAGCGCTTGACGATGCCGGACAGACTCAACAGCGAGGGAGCTTCGCTCATGCAGGTGTCGATATTGGAGTAGGGACGGACGCCGAAAAGAAACCCGGCGCTCGAATCAGGCAAATCCGGGAGGACATGCCGAAGATACACCAACTCGCCGGCTCGGCTAAGAAGACCGGCGCCGGTACTGCCATTGCCTGCCGGGGACGGCGCTACGCACGCCGCGCCCCGCGGAGAGGCGGACCATCGGGTGATGGTCCGCTCGCTCGCCACACCCTTGAAACCGGGCTTCAGGCAGCCGCTGGCAGATGCGGGGGCCTAGAAGTGGTACTCAGCCCGGAACATCGGGGTGCTGGCCTTGGCACCGCCCAGGAAGAACGGGTTCGAATTGTCGTTGCCGAACTTGTTCTTCCAGTACTGGTACTCGAGACCGACCTTGAAGGTACCCTTCGGGCCGCCGAGGACAGCACCTGCGTCGAGCATGATCTGGCTATCGAAGTTGATTTCCGTCTTGGTCGAGTTGCCGAATTCGTCGCGGCCCTTGGGAGCGATGATGTTGAAGAAGCCCTCATAGGCCAGCGGCAGGCTGCCGATCGGGATACCCCAGGCGCCGGTCAGCATCGGGTGGGTCTTGTAGTAGTAGCGCGGCGTGCTGGAGGTGGGCGTAAACGTGCTGTACGGCGCGTTGCTTTCCCATAGGGCCAGCAAGCTCAGGTTGAAGAAGCCGGGCGTGTCGAACATGACGGTCGGCCCGAGAACGGCCATGCGCTTCTTCGAGTTGTAGCCCGCGTCGTTCTTGGTGTTCCAGTCGAAGCCGGCGGTGACGCCCCAGCCGCGGATGATGCCCCACTTCAGGTCCTTGCCGCTGATCTTGGCGAGATCGAAGGTGTTGCGGTAGACCACGTAGGCTTCCTGCGCGCCGTTGGTGGAGCCCGCACCTGCCGGGTCCTTGTTGTCCGACATCAGCAGGTCGACGCTGAAAAAGTTGGTGCCGTATTTGTAGCCGCTGACGTGGGTCAGGTTGACGATGTTTTTGCTGATGTTGTTGTTGTTCACCGGTTCGCGAAAGCGCGTGCCGTAACGATAGCTGATCGAGGTGTCGCTCCAGTCTGCCGCTACCGCCGCCCCGCTCGCGGCAAGCAAAGCAGCTCCCACCGCTGCGCTTTTAAGAGTCGTGCTCGTGATCATTTGGTTCTGCCTTTCTCGCTAGTTTTGAAATTGATTCCCGTGCGTTCGGTCAGGCAAGCGTCCCCACACACCGCTTGCCTCGCCAAGTACGGGCCGTTGGCTAAATGGCCGTACCACCCTTTAGCAAATACCGGGCCAGACGTTGGTGCGTCTCCATGTCCCGCCGCCCGCCAGCGCCGGAGGTCTTGCCCCGCGCTCGAGGGCGGCGCCGATGTTTCGCCGCTGGCAGGTGGTCGTGCCGCTTGGATACTAGATGGCTTGCCGGGGGAGATCCCGGCGGACCCGTGACGGCAATGGCATATCGCTTGCTTGAATGTTGCATACAAGATGGTACGCAGTGGTGTACGCCATCTAGAACGCTCGGGATTGGTGCGTGATGTTCGATTTTGGGGACTTTGCTGAAACTAACGACTGGAGGTTGGCATGACCGTATATTCAAACCAGCGCCGTGCTGCGCTCAAAACCCTGGGTGCCGCCGGCGCATTCGCCGCGCTGGGACGGCCGTTGGCTGCACTGGCGCAGTCCAAGCTGACTGTCGGTGTGATCTACGTCGGCCCGAAGGACGACTACGGCTACAACCAGGCGCACGCCGAGGCCGCCGCGGCGCTGAAAAAGATGCCCGGCGTCACCGTCGTCGAAGAGGAGAAGGTGGCGGAGACCGTCGACGTGCAGAACACCATGCTGTCGATGATCAAGCAGGACCATGCGACCCTGCTGTTTCCCACCTCTTTCGGCTACTTCGACCCGCACATCCTCAAGGTGGCCGCCACCAATCCGAACGTCCGTTTCGCCCACTGCGGCGGCTTGTGGACCGAGGGCAAGCACCCGAAGAACGTCGGCTCCTTCTTCGGCTACATCGACGAGTGCCAGTTCCTTAACGGCGTGGTCGCCGCGCATGCCTCGAAGACCAAGAAGCTGGGTTTCGTCGCCGCCAAGCCGATTCCCCAGGTTCTGCGCAACATCAATGCCTTCACCCTGGGCGCGCAATCGGTCGACCCGGCCTTCACCACCCGCGTGATTTTCACTGGCGAATGGTCGATGCCGGTGAAGGAAGCCGAAGCCACCAACAGCCTGCTCGACCAGGGCGTGGACGCGGTCACCTGCCACGTCGACGGCCCCAAGGTGGTGGTGGAAACCGCCGAGAAGCGCGGCGCCTTTACCTGCGGCTATCACGCCAGCCAGGCCAAGCTCGCGCCCAAGGGCTACCTCACCGGCGCCGAATGGAACTGGATCACGCCGTACACCCAGTTGGTGACCGCGGCGCAAACCGGCAAGCCGCACATCAATTTCCTGCGCGGCGGCCTGAAGGAGGGTTTCGTCAAGATGTCCGCCTATGGCCCGGCCGCCACGCCCAAGGCGCGCGCAATGGCCGATGGCATCAAGGCCAAGATGGTCAAGGAGGGCTACGTGATTTTCAAGAAGGGCCAGAAGGACAACAAGGGCGCGGTGGTGGTCAGCGCCGACCTGAAGCAGACCGACCTGGAACTGGAAAAGATGAACTACCTGGTGGCGGGCGTGGTCGGCTCGATTCCCGGCTAGCCAATTCTGGCATCAGAGTTGCGTAGCCGGAGTTGTCGGTAGTTGCGCATGCACGGCCCGCGCGCAGCGGGCCGTGACGGGCGGTCGCGGGTGAGGGCTCGCGGGCACCGCTTTGTCGTTGCGCCTTGTCGTTGATCCACAGGAGGTGGCTGTGTCCGAATCCGTCCTAGAAGTCGCGGTGCCCTCCGCGGATAAATCCAGCGTTCCGGAAGCAGAGGAGGCGGACCGCTCGAAGGCCATCGCCAGCGAGCCCCTGACCGGCGAACCCCTGGTGGGGACGCTGATTGCCGGGACAGCCGGTGTCGGCGCCGCTGTCGCGGTTCCGGCAGGCCCCGGTTTCGTCATGCCCGATGCACTGAAACGGTTTTCGGAAGCACTATTTTGGCCGATCGCCTCGTTGTTGGTGACGATGGTGTTGTTCAGCCTGATGATCGCCGCGCTGGGCAAGAGCCCGCTGGATTTATACCGCCTGATCTACGTTGGTGCTTTCGCCGATTCGTTTGCCTGGCAAAACACTTTGCAGCGCGCCGCGCCGATCATCCTGACGGCGCTGTGCGTGGCGCTGCCGGCGCAGGCGGGGCTGGTGGTGATCGGCGGCGAGGGCGCGGTGGTGCTGGGCGGCCTGGTGGCCGCCATGGTGCCGGGCGTGCTGGGCGCTTCGCCGGTGGTCAACCTGGTAGTGATGGCGCTGTGCGCCATGATGGCCGGCGGTGTGTGGATCGGCATTGTCGGCTACCTGCGCCACTGGCGCGGGGTCAACGAGACCATCAGCAGCCTGCTGATGGCGTATATCGCGATGGCGGTGTTCAATCACCTGGTCGAGGGCATGCTGCGCGACCCGGCCAGCCTGAACAAGCCCTCGACCAAGCCGATCGGCGACGCCAACATGCTGGGCACCATTCCGGGCATCGACGTGCACTGGGGGCTTTCCTACGGCGTAATCTATTGCATCGTCCTGTTCCTGGTGCTGCGCTTCACCACTACCGGCTACGCCATCCGCATCGCCGGCGGCAACGTGCGCGCCGCGCGCCTGGCCGGCTTGCCGGTGGGCACACTGATCCTCGGCTGCTGCTTTTTCGGCGGTGCCGCGGCGGGCCTGGCGGGCATGGCCGAAGTGGCGGCGGTGCATGGCTCGGCCAACGCCAGCCTGGCGGCGGGCTATGGCTACGCCGGCATCCTGGTCTCCTTCATCGCGCGCCATAACCCGATCGCGGTGGTGCCGGTGGCCATTCTGATCGG
>DATAZV010000156.1:0-27960 GCA_036271855.1 Burkholderiales bacterium | reverse complement strand
GTGCGCACCTGGCCGATCGAGGGCGCATCGTCCGGGCGCACGCTGATGACCATGCGCGGCAGCAGGAAAAACAGCACCGGCGCAGTCTTGATGCGGAAGGGCCGGGTGTTGATCGGGCCGTAGTCGTACTGGCTGTCGGCGCCCAGACGCACCGACTTGTCGTCGTTCAGCGATTCGGGGGAGGCCGACAGGCCGCGGAAAATGATCACCTCGTAGTCCGAGGTGTTGTCGAAAAAGGAGGGGTGCGATTCGTTGGCCGCGTCCGTCATGTGGGCGTCGAAAATACGCACCCCGGTGAGGTCTTCGGCGAGGTCGCGCCACGACTCGGCCGGCTCGCCGCGGGAAGCGTCGATCCAGACGAAGCTGTCGGCGGGAATCTCCTCGAGCGTATCGCTGCGCTCGATCGGACGGTCCTTGGCAATCAACAGCAGTTGCATGGAGATTTTTCTTGTCTGCTTACTTCAGGTTGATCGCCGCGCGGGCGCAAAGTTTCAGCCCGGCGCCGCACTTGTCGTCATGCCTGCTTGAGCCACTGCGCGGCGTCCAGCGCGAAGTAAGTGAGGATGCCGTCGGCACCGGCGCGCTTGAAGGCCATCAGGGCTTCGAGCACCGCTGCCTTCTCGTCGAGCCAGCCGTTTTGCCCCGCCGCCTTGAGCATGGCGTATTCGCCGCTCACCTGGTAGACGAAGGTCGGCGCCTTGAACTCGTCCTTCACGCGGCGCAGGATGTCGAGGTAGGGCAGGCCGGGCTTGACCATCACCATGTCGGCGCCTTCGGCCAGGTCCAGGCCCACTTCCCACAGGGCTTCGTTGCTGTTGGCCGGGTCCATCTGGTAGGTCTTCTTGTTCGACTTGCCGAGGTTTTTCGCCGAACCCACCGCGTCGCGAAACGGGCCGTAAAACGCGCTGGCGTATTTGGCGGAGTAGGCCATGATCTGCGTCAGCGGGTGCTCGTTGGCATCGAGCGCTTTGCGGATCGCGCCGATGCGCCCGTCCATCATGTCGGAAGGCGCGACGATGTCGACGCCGGCATGCGCCTGGGCGACCGCCTGCCTGCACAGTATCTCGACGGTGATGTCGTTCTGGATATAACCTTCGGCATCGATCACCCCATCCTGGCCGTGGCTGGTGTACGGATCGAGCGCGACGTCGCACAGCACGCCCAGCTCGGGAAAACGTTTTTTCAGTTCCGCCACCACGCGCGGCACCAGGCCATCGGGGTTGGTGGCCTCGCGGCCGTCGAGAGATTTTTTCTTCTGGTCGATCACCGGAAACAGCGCCATGCACGGCACGCCCAAGGCCAGTGTCTTTTCGGCGACAGGCAGCAATTTATCCAGCGTGTAGCGCGAAACCCCAGGCATCGAAGTCACTGCTTCGGTGATGCCGGCGCCAACGTCGCGCTCGTCGAGGACGAACACCGGATAAATAAAATCACTGCTGGTAAGGACATTCTCCTGCACCATGCGCCGAGCGAAATCCGAGCGACGATTGCGCCGCATGCGCTTTTCCGGATAGTTGCCTAATATTTTCATGGTCTTACGAAGTCATTGTCGAAGTTAGCTTCAAGTAAACACGGTGTAAAAATTTTTCTGCGCACTTGAAACTTATCGGCGAAGTGTCTATCTTATCCTGCAGATGCTCTGCATCTCCCGCTTCTCCTCCCTGAGCGGGTGCCTTATTCTAAAGGCGTTCGGCCGTGGAGATAATCCCCTTTCTCCACGGCCCATTTTTTTGTGCGGCCTATGTGCGCTGGCGCACACTTGTCCTACACACGTCCCCTGGCGAATTCTTAACTTTAGTTAAGTCTGATCGCGCAATCCGCAAGGCCGGCGGGAAATATATTTCCCCGCGTGATCCTCAGGCTTGAACCGGCACGCCCTCGCCCGTCACCGTCGGGTGCAGCCACGGCAGGATCGCCGCTTCGGCTTCCTTGATTCCGGTTTTTTTCGAGCTGGAAAACAGGCTGGCGGAATACAGCGGCGACACCGCGGCGAGTTCCGCGCGCACCTTGCGCAAGGTGGCGGCGCATTCGAGTTTCGACAGTTTGTCGCTTTTGGTCAGCAGCGCGTGGATCGGCTTTTCGGTCGGGCCGAACCACTCCAGCAACTGCCAGTCGAGGTCGGTTAGCGGGTGGCGCGAATCCATGATCAGCACCAGACCCACCAGCGGGTCGCGCGCCTGCAGGTAGCGGCCGATGAACTGGCCCCAGCGCTCGCGCTCGGTGCGCGATACCTTGGCGTAGCCGTAGCCCGGCAGGTCCACCAGATAGCGGTCTTCGCCGAGCGCGAAATAATTGAGTTGCTGCGTACGCCCCGGCGTCTTGCTGGTGAAGGCCAGGCGGCGGTGGTTGGCCAAGGTGTTGATGGCACTGGATTTGCCGGCATTGGAGCGGCCGGCGAAGGCCACTTCACCTGCCGAATTGAACTTGAGATCGCTCATTTTCGCGGCGGTGATGAAAAACGTGGCGCGGTGAAAGGGCGACATGCGAGGCGATTCCAAAAAAGATGCAGGCGGCGCGAAGGCCGGGTTGAAAAGAAGGAGTAGCGGAGAAAATCGGCAGACGCCGGATTACCGGCCGCCGGGGAGCCCGGCAAACCGCGCCGGCGCGCATTCATGGGGCGGATATAAGTCCGCGCACATAAAAACCCTACTGGTTTACGGTAGAATATCAGGTTTGACAAAACACAAAGTTTTTTAGGAAAAAGCCCATGAAGACCGCTTTTTCGGTGACTCTGGCACTGGCATTGGCCTCGCAGGCCGTGTTCGCCCAGGCGCCGGCCACCCCTGCCGCGCCCGCCGCCGCTCCCGCATCGGCCGCCGCTGCCGCCAGCGCACCTGCCCCGGCACCTGCTGCGGCCCCGGCTGCCGCACCGGCCAAGCCTGATACCGCACGCGGCGGACAAATCGCCGCCCAGGTGTGCGCCGCCTGCCACTCGGCCGACGGCAACAGCACCATTGCCACCAACCCCAAGCTGGCCGGCCAGCATGCTGAATACTTGGTGCGCCAGCTGAATGCCTTCAAGGCGAACGCCGACCGCAAGAACCCGATCATGCTGGGTTTTGCCTCCGCCCTGACCCCGGCCGACATGGCCAACGTCGCCGCCTACTTCTCCCAGCAAAAGCCGAAAGACGGCACCGCGCGCAACCCGGCAACTGTGAAAATGGGTGAAAAGATTTATCGCGGCGGGATTGCCGACAAGGCGGTGCCCGCCTGCGCCGGCTGCCACGGCCCGGCCGGTGCCGGCATCCCCGCGCAGTATCCGCGCCTGGGCGGCCAGTGGGCCGATTACACCAAGGCCCAGCTCGCCGCTTTCCGCACCGGCGATCGCAAGAACGACAATGCCGGCGCCATGCGCGGCATCGCGCAACGCCTGTCGGACAAGGAAATCGAAGCCGTGGCGGATTACATCTCTGGTCTCAAGCGGGCGAACTAAACTTTTTCCCTCCGGTCCGGCTCAAAGGGGTGGCTTGCG
The DNA here is from genome assembly GCA_036271855.1 of Burkholderiales bacterium. GTDB lineage: Bacteria > Pseudomonadota > Gammaproteobacteria > Burkholderiales > JAEUOS01 > JAQGMJ01. Next base: position 24,488 of record DATAZV010000156.1, on the reverse strand, counting down.
AGCCGCCCCTTTTTGTTTTGGCGCAGGTGCAGGCAACGAATCGGTAATCCAGTGGTAATGCAATCGACCAGGGCACGTCCCGCCTTCTTCCGGCAGTTCATCGAGATGATCAGCTCGATGCGCTTTGCCATCAGCATGCTCGCCATCCTGGCGATCGCCTCGATCATCGGCACCATCGTCAGCCAGGACCAGCCGTTCAACAACTACATCAACCAGTTCGGCCGCTTCTGGTTCGTGGTCTACGACACGCTTTCGCTGTACTCGGTGTACCACGCCTGGTGGTTCCTGACGATCCTGGGCTTCCTGATCACCTCCACCAGCCTGTGCATCTACCGCAACACGCCGAAGATGCTCAAGGACATGCGGCGCTACAAGGAGAACATGCGCGAGCGCGCCTTTGCCTCCTTCCCGCACAACGCCGAGCTGGCGGCGGCTCCCGGCGGCACCGGGCGCGCGCAAGCCTACCTGCATGCGATGGGGTTCAAATCCCGCAAGGTGGAAAACGACAGCGGCACCCTGCTCGCCGCCAAGAAGGGCAGCCTGAACCGCCTGGGCTACATCTTCGCCCACGTCGGCATGGTGGTGGTGTGCCTGGGCTTTTTGCTCGATGGCGACATCCTGCTGCGCACGCAACTGGCATTGGGGCAAAAGGCAATCGTGCGCGGCAACCCGCTGCTCTCCGAGGTGCCGGCCACCGGGCGCATGGGGCTTTCCAACCCGAGCTTTCGCGGCAACATGCTGGTGCCCGAAGGCGGCACCCGCGAAACCGCCATCCTGGCGCAGGGCGACGGCCTGTTGCTGCAGGAATTGCCGTTTCGCATCCGCCTGAAAAAATTCATCATCGAGCACTATTCCACCGGCCAGCCGAAACTCTTCGCCAGCGACGTGGTGGTCACCGACAAGGACAGCGGCGAAAGCTTTCCGGCGCGCATCGAGGTCAACAAGCCGCTGATCTACCGCGGCGTCGCGGTCTACCAGTCGAGCTTCGACGACGGCGGCTCGCATCTCACCCTCACTGGTTTTCCGCTCGCCGGGCCGCGCAACTACAGCTTCAAGATCGAGGGTGACGTCGGCACCAGCACGGCGCTCAATGCCGAAGGCGCCGACAAGGAGCGTGCCCTGACCCTGGAGTTCGTCGGCTTTCGCGCCTTCAACGTCGAAGCCGTGGCCGACACCAAGATGGGCGCCGACGTCGGGCCGAAATCGCTGGCCGACAAGATCCGCCAGAACCTCGGGCCGGGCGCCTCGCCGGGCCGCGAAAAGGAAGTGCACAACGTCGGCCCCAGCGTGCAATACAAGCTGCGCGACGCCGCCGGTCAGGCGCGCGAGTACAACAATTACATGCTGCCGATCGCCATCGAGGGCAAGTGGTACCTGATGTCGGGCATGCGCGAAAACCCGGACGACCAGTTCCGCTACCTCCGCTTCCCGATCGATGACGCCGGCAGCCTGACCGAATTCATGCGCCTGCGCGCCGCTTTGTTTGACCCCGCCGTGCGCGCCCAGGCCGGCGACCGCTTCGCCGAACAAATGGGCGCCCGCCTGAACGACCCCAAGCTGCGCGCCCAGCTGGCGGAATCGGCCGACCGCGCGCTGGAGCGTTTTTCGACCCAGGGTTTCAAGTCGGTCGCCGACTTCATCGAAAAATCGGTGCCCGCGCCCGAGCGCGAGCGCGCCGCCGACATGTTTCTCTCCCTGCTCAACGGCGCCACCTGGGAAGCTTGGCAATTGAGCCGCGAAAAGGCCGGCCTGCCGCGCCTGACGGCGGACGCCTCCAGCGGCCGCTTCGTGCAGGACAGCCTGAACGCCATCTCGGACAGTTTTTTCTACGGCGCCCCGGTATTCCTGCACCTGAACGCCTTTGACGAGGTGCAGGCCAGCGTGTTCCAGTTGACGCGCTCCCCGGGCAAGAAAATCGTCTATATTGGTGCCCTGCTGCTGGTGTCGGGCATCTTTTCCATGCTGTATATCCGTGAACGCCGGCTCTGGCTGCTGATCAAGCCGGATGGGCGCGCCTTGCTGGCGCTTTCCAGCCAGCGACGCAGCTTGGGGCTGGATGACGAGTTCGAACGCCATCGCAATGCCCTGGCGGCCGTGCTGGCGGGGGCATCCGGTCCCGCACCCTTACCCGATCCGGCGCCCGGCATCACATCCGTGCCAGGCAGCCAGACGTAACACCTGAGCACAACCCGAGCACAGTTTGAGGATCCATCCATGCAGCTCACCCATCCCTACGCCGAAACCGGCCCGCTGATCAAGCGCATCGCCCCGCTGGACTGGGCCTTCGCGCTGCTGCTGGTGGCCGGCGCCGCCTTCGTCTTCACCCGCTACGGCGCCTTCATGGATGTCTACGAGCGCGCCATCCTCACCGCCTTCGTGCCGGCGCTGGCCTGGTTCGGCTGGTTCTTCAAGCCGATTCGCCTGCTGGCCGTGCTGGTCGCTGTCTTCAGTCTGATGGCCATCGGCATGTACCACGGCGACCTCGCGACCGCCGAGAACAGCTTCATGCTGAAATATTTCCTCTCCAGCCAGTCCGCCGTGATGTGGATGACCGCGCTGTTCTTCATGGCCACCGGCAGCTACTGGATCGGCTTGTTGGCGCGCTCGCCGTTTTCCGCGCTGGTGGGCTCGCGCATGACCTGGATCGCCGTCGGCCTGGGGCTGACCGGCCTGATGGTGCGCTGGTACGAAAGCTACCTGCTGTCGCCGGACATCGGCCACATCCCGGTATCCAACCTGTACGAAGTGTTCATCCTGTTCTGCCTGCTCACTTCGATCATGTACCTGTACTACGAAGGGCGCTACCAGACGCGCGCCCTCGGCGGCTTTGTCATGCTGGTGGTGACCGCCGCGCTCGGCTTTTTGCTCTGGTACACCTTTGATCGCGGCGCCCAGGAAATCCAGCCCCTGGTGCCGGCCCTGCAAAGCTGGTGGATGAAAATCCACGTGCCGGCCAATTTCATCGGCTACGGCGCGTTCTCGCTCTCGGCGATGGTGGGTTTCGCCTACCTGATGAAAAGCGACCAGGTCAACCCCAGCCGCGGCTCGCGCATCGCGCTGTGGGGCGCGGGCTTCGCCATCGCCATCGCCCTCGGCCTGGAAGGCATCGCCTTCCGCACCACCGGCATCTCGCCCTACTGGGCTTCCTACTTCGTCATCACCCTGATCATTTTCGGCGGCATCATCGCCCTGCGCGAGCGCGTGGCGCCGCAGTTGCCGGCGCTGCCGGTGCTGGACGACGTGATGTACCGCGCCATCTCGGTGGGCTTCGCGTTTTTCACCGTCGCCACCATCCTCGGCGCCCTGTGGGCGGCCGACGCCTGGGGCTCCTACTGGAGCTGGGACCCGAAGGAAACCTGGGCCCTGATCGTCTGGCTCAACTACGCGGCCTGGCTGCACCTGCGGCTGATCGGCGGCATGCGCGGCCCGATGCTGGCGTGGTGGGCGCTGGGCGGCCTGCTGGTCACCACCTTCGCCTTCCTCGGCGTGAACATCTTCCTCTCCGGCCTGCATTCCTACGGCAAGTTGTAGAGTCCGCGGCGCGCCGGCGCTTGGCGCCCGCACGCCGGTTTTAAGCTGCGCTTAAGACTCGCCGCCGTCTCTTCGGCTAGGTAGTTTCCACGGCATCCACCTCGCGGATCGCAGCGTAATATTGGCAACAACGCCAGAGGTGAAGCGCCATGCTGATCAAGAAGTCCGCCGACATCCTGCCCTCCGAAATCACGCCGCGCCGGGTGTATGAAGGGCGCCGTGAATTCGTCAGGCAACTGGGCCGCGTCGCCTTGCTCGCGGGCGCGCCCGCGCTGCCGCTTGCCGCCCGCGCGCAAAGCGCGGCGAAGATTCCCGGTTTGAAGAAGTCTGCCTTCTCCACCACGGAAAAGCAGACACCTTACAAGGACGTCACCACCTACAACAACTACTACGAATTCGGCACCGACAAGGCCGACCCCGCCCGGACCGCCGGCACGCTGAAAACCCGGCCCTGGACCGTGAGTGTCGAAGGCGCGGTGGCCAAGCCCAAAACCTACGGCGTCGACGACCTGATGAAGCTCTCCGCGCTGGAAGAGCGCGTCTATCGCCATCGCTGCGTCGAAGGCTGGTCGATGGTGATCCCCTGGGTTGGCTTTGCGCTCTCCGACCTGATCAAGGAAGTGCAGCCCACCGGCAGTGCCAAGTTCGTCGAGTTCATCACCCTGGCCGACCCGGTCCAGATGCCCGGTGTGCGCCAGCAGTCGCTGCACTGGCCTTATGTCGAGGGGCTACGCATGGACGAGGCGATGAACCCGCTGACGCTCCTCACCTTCGGCCTATACGGCGAAGCGCTGCCGAACCAGAGCGGCGCGCCGGTGCGCGTGGTGGTGCCGTGGAAGTATGGTTTCAAGAGCGGCAAGTCGCTGGTGAGAATCCGCTTCACTGACCAGATGCCGAAGACGGCGTGGAACCTGGCCAATGCTTCCGAGTACGGCTTCTACTCCAATGTAAACCCCACGGTCGACCATCCGCGCTGGAGCCAGGCCACCGAGCGGCGCATCGGGGAAGACGGCATTTTCTCCAGAAAGCGCGCCACGCTGATGTTCAACGGCTATGGCGAACAGGTGGCGCAGATGTATGCGGGGATGGACCTGCGGCGAAATTTCTAGAAGCGCGCAAGTACATCATGTTGCTCCCCGCGCGCCTCAGCCCGAAGCAAAACACCATCCTCAAGGTGGCGCTGTTCATCCTGTCGCTAGGACCGGTATCAGTGCTGACGTATTACGCGGTCACCGAAAACCTGGGCGCCAACCCGGTCGAATACCTGACCCGGGCCACCGGCACGTGGACACTGGTGTTCCTGTGCATCACCCTGGGGATCACGCCGGTGCGCAGGCTGACGGGGTGGAACTGGCTGTCGCTGACCCGGCGCATGTTCGGGCTATTCGCGTTTTTTTACGTCTGCCTGCACTTCACCACCTACCTCTGGTTCGATCAGTATTTCGACGCGCAGTCGATTATCAAGGACGTAATCAAGCGGCCCTTCATCACCGTGGGTTTTGCGGCCTTTCTGCTGCTGATTCCGCTGGCGGTGACCTCCAACAATTACCTGACGCGCAAGCTCGGGGTCAAGCGCTGGCAGAACCTGCATCGGACGACTTACCTGATCTGCATTCTCGGCGTGATCCACTACTGGTGGCTGGTCAAGCGCGACCTGACGCAGCCGATCATTTATGGCAGCGTCGTGCTGGTGTTTCTCGCAGCGCGCCTGCTGCTGCTGCGCAAGCAAAAGCCGAAGACCCGTCCCAGACCAGTCGCCACCACGGCGCGCGAGACCGCCTAAGAGGTTTCACATCCTTGCATGGGACAATATGCCCATGCAACATTTCGACATCGCCGTGATCGGCGCCGGCGCCGCCGGCATGATGTGCGCCGCCGTCGCCGGGCAGCGCGGCAAGAAGGTGGTACTCATCGACCACGCCGCCGTCGTCGGCGAAAAAATCCGCATCTCGGGCGGGGGGCGCTGCAACTTCACCAACCTCGGGGCGGGGCCGGCGAATTTTCTCTCGGAGAATCCGCACTTCTGCCGCTCGGCATTGGCGCGCTACACGCCGCGTGATTTTCTCGGGTTGTTGAAGCAGCACAGCATCGCCTGGCACGAAAAGCATCGTGGCCAGTTGTTTTGCGACGATTCCGCCGAGCAGGTCATCGCCATGCTGAAGGACGAGTGTGCCAGCGGCCAAGTGACGTGGCGCGCCGGCACGAAGGTGGGCAAGGTGCGCCAAGAAGGCGGCGCTTACGTGCTGGAGACGACCGACGGCGATGAAGGCCGCGCGACCTTGCGCGCGCCCAAGCTGGTGATCGCCACCGGCGGGCTGTCGATCCCGAAAATCGGCGCTTCCGATTTCGGCTATCGCATTGCCAAGCAATTTGGTCTCAAGCTCACCGAAACCCGGCCCGCGCTGGTGCCGCTGACCTTTGAGGAAAAGGCCTGGAAGCCGTTCGCTGCCTTGTCCGGGCTGTCGCTGGAAGTGGAAATCGAAACCCGCGGGCCGTTCGGCCGCGGCTACTTCCTCGAAGACTTGCTGCTGACCCATCGTGGCCTTTCGGGGCCGGCGGTGTTGCAGATTTCCAGCTACTGGCAGCCCGGCGGCGAGCTACGCCTGAACCTGTTGCCGCAGGCCGATACCGCTGCCTGGACTGCGGCCAAGTCCGGCCAGCGCGGCAACGCCGCCAGCCTGCTGACGCCGGCGCTCCCGAAGCGCCTGGCCGAAGCCTGGATCGAGCGCGAACTCAATGCGGCCGAGCGCACCCGGCCGGTGGCCGATTTGCCGGACAAGACCCTCAAACGCCTGGCCGAATCCCTCACCCAGTGGCGCATCACGCCCAACGGCACCGAGGGTTATCGCAAGGCCGAAGTCACCGCCGGCGGGGTGGATACGCACGAATTGTCTTCTCAGAGCATGGAGGCGGCCAAGGCGCCGGGGCTGCATTTCATCGGCGAGGTGGTGGACGTCACCGGCTGGCTGGGAGGCTACAACTTCCAGTGGGCCTGGGCCTCCGCCATGGCCTGTGCGCAAGCACTTTGAACAACCGAAGTAGGACAAACACCGACGCGGATTAGGGCATTGCGCCTCTAAATCGGCGCGGCAAAGCGCGCTCTAATTGCGCAGGCGCCGGCCCCGCTTTGCCGGCTCACCAACAAGAAAAGGATTCACGATGAACATCCACCTTACCCTAGGGCCCCTGATGGCGCTTATCGCCGGCATCCTCATCCTGGTGATGCCGCGCCTGCTTAACTTCATCGTGGCGATCTACCTGATCATCATCGGACTGGTCGGCCTGTTCGGCTCCCACCTTTTGTAGGGCGCGCTAGGGCCTGTTCAGCCCGGCACCGACTCGCCTGCGTACAGGTCTTCCACCCGCTCGCGCTTGCGCACCAGGTGAGCCACCGTGCCGTCCACCAGCACTTCGGCGGCGCGTGGCCGGGTGTTGTAGTTCGACGCCATCACCATGCCGTAGGCGCCGGCGGACATCACCGCCAGCAGGTCGCCTTCGGCCAGCGCCAGGCGGCGGTCGTGGCCGAGGAAATCGCCACTTTCGCACACCGGGCCGACGATGTCGTAGTCCAGCGGCGCCCCGGCACGCTCGCGTACCGGCACGATGCGGTGATAGGCCTCGTAGAGCGAGGGGCGCAGCAGGTCGTTCATTGCCGCATCGACGATGGCGAACTTCTTCGCCGCGGTCGCCTTCAGGTGCTCGACCCGCGTCAACAGCACGCCGGCATTGCCGACCAGGTTGCGCCCGGGCTCGAACATCAGCTTGAGCTTGCGCTCGCCCACGCGCTTGAGCACTTCGCGCATATAGGTGCGCGGGTCGGGCGGAGTCTCGTCGGTGTAACGGATGCCCAGGCCACCGCCCAAGTCGAGGTGATGAATGTTCACCCCTTCGCTTTTCAGCGCATCGATCAGGCCGAGCATCTTGTCCAGCGCCTCCAGCAGGGGCGAGATGTCGGTCAGTTGCGAGCCGATGTGGCAATCAATCCCTTCGATGGAAAGCGAGGGCAGGGCGGCGGCGCGGCGATACAGCGCCAGCGCCTCGTCGAAGGCGACGCCGAACTTGTTCTCCTTCAGGCCCGTGGAAATGTAGGGATGGGTGCCGGCATCGACGTCCGGATTGACCCGCAGCGAAATCGGCGCCACCTTGCCGACGCGCGCGGACACCTGCGCCACCCGCTCCAGCTCCGGCGCCGACTCGATGTTGAAACAAAGGATGCCCTGGCCTAAGGCGAACTCGATTTCCGCCGCGCTTTTTCCCACGCCGGAAAAGATCACCTTGCGCGGGTCGCCGCCGGCCGCCAGTACGCGCTTGAGCTCGCCGCCGGAGACGATGTCGAAGCCGGCGCCCAGGCGGGCGAAGGTGGCGAGGATGGCCAGGTTCGAATTGGCCTTCATCGCGTAGCACACCAGGGCGTCGCGACCGGCCAGGCCGGCGCTGAAATCATTCCACGCGGCGGTCAGCGCGGCCTTCGAATAGACGTAGCAGGGGGTGCCATGCTCGGCGGCGATGCGCGAAAGCGGCACCCCCTCCACGTACAGCTCGCCGTCGCGGAGCGCAAAAAATTCCGGAGAGGTCATGGATGGTTGTCGTTGACGCCGTTGGAGCGGTCGTCGACCGGGGAAGTGCCCAGTGGCGCGTTGGTCGGCGGCGGCGCCTCGCCCTTGTGCAGGCGGTCGTAAGCCGGATCACCGGGCTTGCCGGGCAGGTACAGCGGGCCCTTGTGCCCACAGGCGGCCAGCAGGGCCAGCAGCACGGTGGAGACGACGATTCGAAAAATTAGAGGGATAATCGGGCGCACGGGAATCACCAGCCGGGACAGAAGCATCAATTATGACCGAAACCGAATTTTTGACCCTGAGCGGGGCATTGCTGGCGCGCATCGAAGAGGCCGTCGAGGCCGCCGGCGTGGACGCCGACATCGAACGCAAGGGCGAGGGCATCCTCGAACTCGAGTTCGACAACGGCAGCAAGATCGTGGTCAACAGCCAGACGCCGATGCGCCAGATCTGGGTCGCCGCCAAGTCCGGCGGCTTTCATTTCGAGAACCGGGAAGGCGCCTGGCTCGACACGCGCAGCGGCGAGGCGCTGGCCGAGACACTGTCGCGGGTGATTACCGAGCAGTCCGGCGAGCGGGTACGCTTCACCCTTGCCTGAGCGCCGTGCAGCCTCTCAAAGCGCCGCGCTGAACGCCGCGCTGAAATCGTCGGTGTAAATCTCGCCCAGCAGTTTGCGCAGGCCGGCCGCCTTTTGCACGCCATAGGCGGTTTCGAAACGCTGCTGCGCCTGCGCCCATAGCGCCTTCGTCTCCGCCAGCTTGCGGCGCCCCGCCGCCGTCAGGGTGATGCGGCGGCTGCGCCGGTCATCCTTGTCAATGGCCAAGGTGACCAGGCCGTCGCGCTCCAGCGGCTTCAGGTTATGCGACAGCGCCGAGCGGTCCAGCACCATATCGCGCGCCAGGTCGCCCATGGTCGGCATTTTGGCGCGGTCGATGTGCACCAGGATCGAATGCTGCGACAGCAACAGGCCGCTGGGGGCGAGGATCTCGTCGTACAGCTGCGACAGGCGCCGCCCGGCCTTGCGCAGGGCGGCGCCGTTGCATGGCGCCGGGCTGTCCGCGACAGGCGTTTTCGGTTGCGGATTTTTCATGGTTGCGACTCGGGGAAACTGGGCAGGAGCGCCTAGCATAGCGCAACTTGACAGATATTGGCATATGCACGTATATTCAAATACGTGCATACTCAACTAAATGTGCCGCGCGCCGGGTTGGCCGTGCAGCGGCCAGGAGCATGGCCATGAAAATTCTGGTTCTCGGCGCCGGCGCCATCGGCGGCTACTATGGGGCGCGCCTGCTGCAGGCCGGTGCGGAAGTGAGCTTCCTGGTGCGGCCGAAAAGAAAGGCGCATCTGGAAGCGCACGGCCTGACTGTCGAAAGCGAGGCCGGGCGCTTCAGCCAGAAGGTGACGGCGGTCGAAAGCGATGGTTTGCGGCCGGCCTACGACTTGGTCCTGCTGGCCTGCAAGACGTATGACCTGGACGAGGCGATGGCCGCCGTCGCGCCCGCCCTGGGCGAAGAGACCCGCATCCTGCCCTTTCTCAACGGCTTGTCCACCTATGACCGGCTGGATGCGCGTTTCGGCCCGGCCCGGGTGCTGGGCGGGGTGGCCTACATCGCCGCCATGCTGCGCCCCGACGGCAGCATCATCCATTACGGCAAGAACGACAAGGTGATCATCGGCCATCGCGCACCCGAGGCGCAGGCCACGGCGCGCGCGGTGCACGGGCTGTTGGCGCAAACACCGGGGGTGCGCGAATTCTCCGCCGACGTCACCCAGGCACTGTGGGACAAATGGGTGATGATCGCCGCCGGTTCGCTGATGTGCTGCCTGATGCGCGGCACGGTGCGCGACATTCTCGCCACCCGCGCCGGCCGCCGGCTGATGAGCCAGGCGATGGACGAATGCGCCGCGGTGGCGCGCGCCTCGGGTCAGGCATTGGCGCCGGCCGTATTCCAGGCCATGCAGGGACGCCTGCTCGATGCCGGCTCCACCTGGGCCGCCTCGATGATGCGCGACATCGGCCAGGGCATGCCCCGGCTGGAGGCGGACGACGTGATCGGCGACATGGCCGCGCGGGCGTCCCGATTCGGCCTTGAAGCGCCGCTGGTCGGTACCGCCTATTGCCACTTGCAGGTCTACGGCGGCCAGCACGCCGGGCTCGCGGCCAGCTAGGCAAGGGGTCGATGGCGACTTCGTGCCCCCCTAGCGCGTGACCTTGCGCAGGACCATGCGCCAGAGCACCTTGGTGGCGGCGCGGTCGCCCATCTGCATGATCAGGTCGCCGCGCTTCAGCGGCAGTGCGGTGGACTGCGGGTCGAGGGAAATGCTGCCGTCGGATTCCACCGTTTGCGACGACCAGACAAAGCCGATGCCGCCGCTGCCGACCATGCGGAACAGCCCGTCCTTGCGCTCCCAGTGCAGGCGCATGCTGTCGGGCAGCAGCGCCGCCTGGGCCGCCACTTCCTTGATGCTCAGATTGCAGCGCCGGGCTTTTTCCTCCGCGCCCGGATAGCTTTCGATCACCACCAGGGCCCAGGCGCCATCGGCTGCGTGTACCAGGTAATTGCAGTTGCCCTGCAAAAACGGATGGGATTGCGATTCAGGCGGCTGCTGGTTGAGCGGCACCGGAATCGACTTCCAGGTGCCGACAAATTCCTTCTCGGTGCTCAGGTGCACCCGGGGCGGTGCCTCAGCGGCCGCGCCGGCGACCCCCGGCAGCAGGCAGGCGATCAACAAGAGCAGGCAGGCGCGCAGCGTTTGGGTCATTTGGAAGGCGCAACGGTTGCGGAAGGCGGGATTTGCGCGGGCCATCATACGCGGCGCGGCCAGGTTGCGCCTAGCCTAGAACAACTGGTTCTTCACTTCCTCGGCCTTCTTGTCGCCTTCGGTGGCGCCGTCACCCAGGCCTACGGCCATCACCGCATTCTCGCCAGGCGAGAATTCGCGGTAATAGTATTCGCCGGCGACGTTGATCACGCCTTCCGGCGGCGAGGCTATCGGCAGGCGTTCGGGCACGCCCTTGAGGACTTTTTGCATGTAGTTGACCCAGATCGGCAGGGCGGCGACACCGCCGGTTTCGTTGTAGCCGAGCTTTTTCGGCTGGTCGAAGCCGATCCAGGCGATGCCCACCACGGTCGACTGGAAGGCGGCGAACCAGGCGTCGACGTGGTCGTTGGTGGTGCCGGTCTTGCCCATCAGGTCGCTGCGCTTGAGGATGGCGGAGGCGCGCGCGCCGGTGCCGTAGCGGGCGACGTCGTTGAGCATGCTGTCCATCAGGTAGACGTTGCGGGCGTCGACCACGCGGATGGTTTCGTCGCCGGCCTGAACCGGCCGCGCCGAGGAGATCACCTTGCCGGAGTCGTCGGTGATCTTGCTGATGATGTAGGGGTTGACGCGATAGCCGCCGTTGGCAAAGATGCTGTAGGCGCCGACCATCTGCCAGGGCGTGACCGAGCCGGCGCCCAGGGCCATGGTGAGGTAGGGCGGCTGCTTGTCGGCATCAAAGCCGAAACGGGTGACATATTCCTGGGCGTACTGCGGGGTGATCTGCTGCAGGATGCGCACCGACACCAGGTTCTTCGACTTGGTCAGCGCCTTGCGCATGGTCATCGGGCCCTCGAAGGTGCCGTCGTAATTATGCGGCTCCCACAACTGGCCGCCGGTCAGCGCCGGGTCGATATAGATCGGCGCGTCGTTGATCATCGTGCCCGGGGTCAGACCCTTCTCGAGCGAAGCGGAATAGATGAAGGGCTTGAAGCTGGAGCCGGGCTGGCGCCAGGCCTGCAGCACGTGGTTGAACTTGTTGGCGTTGAAATCGAAGCCGCCGACCAGCGCGCGCACGGCGCCATCGATCGGGCTGGCGGAAACGAAGGCCGCTTCCACTTCAGGGACCTGCTGGATGGTCCAGTTGCCCTTGTCGTCTTTTTGCACGCGGATAACGGCGCCGCGGCGGATCTTTTTGGCCGGCGCGGTCTTCTCGGCCAGCGCCTGGGCGGCGAACTTCAGGCCGTCGCCGCTAATCGTCACCGTTTCGCCGCCGCGCCGGTAGGCCTTCACCGCCTTGGGGTTGGCGTCCAGCACCACGGCGGGAAACAGGTCCTCGGCATCGGCATATTCCTGCAGGTCTTCTTCCAGCGCGTCGTCGGCCGGGCTGGCCGGCATATCGGCGACAAAGCCCTCGGGACCGCGGTAGCCATGGCGGCGCTCGTATTCCAGCACCCCCTTGCGCAGGCCGCTGTAGGCCGCTTCCTGGTCGACCTTCTGGATCGTGGTGTAGACGCGTAGGCCGCGGGTATAGGCGTCGTCGCCGTAGCGGTCGAATACCAGCTGGCGCACCATTTCGGCGACATAGTCGGCCTTCAGCGGGAAGTCGTTGAATTCGCGCTTGACGTTGAGCGACTGCTTGGTGGCGACATCGTGCTGGTCGGCCGTCAGATAACCCAGGGAAAGCATGCGGTCCAGGATGTATTGCTGGCGCGCCTTGGCGCGTTTCGGGTTGACCACCGGGTTGAAGGCGGAAGGCGCCTTCGGCAGCCCGGCCAGCATGGCGGATTCGCCGGGGGTCAGGTCCTTGAGTTCCTTGCCGAAATAGATCTGCGCGGCCGAGGCGAAACCATAGGCGCGCTGGCCGAGGAAAATCTGGTTGATGTAAATCTCGAAAATCTTGTCCTTGGACAGGGTGGATTCGATCTTGAACGCCAGCAGGGCTTCGTACAGCTTGCGGGTGTAGGTCTGCTCGCTGGTCAGAAAGAAGTTGCGCGCCACCTGTTGTGTGATGGTGGAGGCGCCCTGCTTGCTGCCGCCGATGAAATTGTTGAAGGCGGCGCGGGCGATGCCCACCGTGTCGATGCCGCTATGCTGGTAAAAACGGTCGTCCTCGGCGGCCAGGATGGCCTGTTTCATGATCAGCGGCACGTCGGCAAATCGCACCAGATTGCGTCTTTCCTCGCCAAATTCGCCGATCAGTACACCTTCCGCGCTGAACACGCGCAGGGGAATCTTGGGCTGGTAGTCGGTCAGGGCCTCTATTGAGGGCAGGCTGGGGTAGGCCCACGCAACCGCGAACGTTACCACCAGCACACCGATGAGCAGCGGCGCGATCAGCAGTGTGGCGACCACCACGACGACTCGGGCAACAGGCGTTAATACCATGATTAAATAGGAAATTCCGGTCGGCTGACGCGGCCCGGAGGAGCCGCCCATGGCGTTGCGGATCTTCCCGAAAGCCATCTATGAGGACGTCATTATAGCTGTCGGGGGTGATTTTCCCGGGATCAATCCTGACAAACCGCGGGCAGCCCGACCCCCTACATGTAGTATTTATGCGACAGGGTTGAATTGCCCGAAAAACTTTCCTTGCGTTGCGGTTGCGGTTAGGATTTAATGTAAATTGTGCGTATTGCCGCTAATCGCTTGTCTGATAAGGACATTGCGGGGTTGTGAGGTCAGGGGAGTATTCCAGCAGCATCCGGGGGACCCGGGAGCAGGGTGCGCTGACGGCGGCAGGTAGGTAATACGTGGGAAGGATGGCTCTCGAGATCAAAATTCTCAGAGAAGCGGGAGCCAATTTCATGAAGGGGATGAGACCTTGGCGCTCGATATTTTTAACCCTAAGGCGCAGCCTTTGATCGGACTGGATATCAGTTCTTCTTCGATCAAGCTGGTGGAAATCGCCGAAGTGGGCAAGAAGAGCTTTCGCATCGAACGGTATGCGATCGAGCCCTTGCCCAAGGACGCGGTGCTGGACGGCAACATCACGAATCTGGAAGCGGTGGCCGAATCGGTCAAGCGCGGCTGGAAGAAGATGGCTACCCGCACCAAGAACGTCGCCCTGGCGCTGCCAGGTGCGGCCGTGATCACCAAGAAGATCGTGGTGCCGGCCGGTTTGCGCGAAGAAGAGCTGGAAGTGCAGGTCGAAACCGAGGCCAACCAGTACATTCCGTTCGCGCTGGACGAAGTGAACCTGGACTTCCAGGTGGTCGGCCCCGCCCCTTCCAGCACGGAAGAGGTCGAAGTGCTGATCGCTGCCTCGCGCAAGGAAAAGGTGGAAGACCGCGTCGCCGTGGCCCAGGCCGCCGGACTGAAGGCGATGGTGATGGACGTCGAGCCCTACGCCATGCAGATTGCGTTCGAAATGATCGAAAAGCAGCTGCCCAACAACGGTGTCGACCAGTCGATCGCCCTGGTGGACGTCGGCGCCAACATGATGAACGTCACCGTGCTGCGCAACAACCAGTCGGTATACAACCGCGAGCAGGCTTTCGGCGGCAATACCTTGACCCAGGACATCCAGCGCGCTTTCGGCATGTCGCTGGAAGAAGCGGAAAACGCCAAGAAAAATGGCGGCCTGCCCGACAACTACGAAGCCGACGTGCTGCAGCCGTTCATGGAAAACCTGGCGCAGGAAGTCACCCGCGCCATGCAGTTCTTCTTTACCTCGACCTCATACAACCAGGTTGACCATATTGTGCTGGCCGGCGGCTGCTCGGTGATCCCGGGCCTGGACGAAATCGTCGCCACCCGCACCCAGGTCAACACCATCGTTGCCAACCCGTTCGCCAACATGTCGCTGTCGAACCGGGTGAAGCCCAAACAACTGGCGTCCGATGCCCCGGCCATGATGGTGGCCTGCGGCCTGGCGATGCGGAGGTTCGACGCATGATCCGGATCAACCTGCTCCCGCACCGGGAGCTCAAGCGCCAGGCACGACGCCGCCTGTTCGCCGTCCTGTGCGTGATTTCAGCGGTCATCGGCGGGGCCGTCGTCGGCGCCGGCGGGGTATTCATCAACGGCGAGATTTCCGAGCAGAAGTCGTCGAATGCCTATATCAAGAAGGAAAACGACAAGCTCGAGGCCGACATCAAGGAAATCGCCAAGCTGCGCGACGAAATCGAAGGCCTGAAAGCGCGCCAGAAGGCGGTGGAAGACCTGCAGGGCGACCGTAACCTGCCGGTGCACGTGCTTGACGAACTGGTGAAAAACACGCCCGAAGGCATCTACCTGCGTTCGCTGCGCCAGCAAGGCACGCGCGTCACCCTCAATGGCCTGGCCGCCAACAATGCCAAGGTTGCCGACTACGTGCGCAACCTGGGCAACAACTCGCCCTGGCTGGTCAATCCGGAACTGGTGGAAATCAAGGCCGTCACCGTCGGTAGCGGCGCGGCCGCCAAACGCCTGAACGATTTCACCATGGCCGTTTCGATCCGTCGTCCCAAGGAGCCCGACGCGGCCGCGCCCGCGGCGCCCGGCGCCCCGGGCACACCCCCGGCCGCCGCTCCCGGCGCGCCGAAAGCCTAGAGCAGACAGGGGAGAGCAAGAATGAACATTGCTGATCAATTCAAGAACGTCAACTGGGGGGACCTGCCGAACGCGCCGCCGGCGCCTAAGGTACTCGCCCTGATATTTCTGCTGATCGCTGTCGTCGGTGCCGGCTTCTATTTCTACTGGACGCCGCTGCAGGACGACCTCAACGCCGCCAAGGCCGAAGAGGACAAGCTGAAGAAGGACTACCTCGACAAGAAAAAGCAGGCGGTCAATCTGCCCGAGCTGAAAAAGCAGCTGGTTCAGGTCGGACAATATGTCGCCACGCTGGAAAAGCAGCTGCCCAGCAAATCCGAAATGGACGCCCTGCTGACCGACATCAACCAGGCGGGCCTCGGCCGCGGCCTGCAGTTCGAGTTGTTCCGTCCGGGCAGCGTCAACGTCAAGGAGTATTACGCGGAGCTGCCGATCGCCGTTCGCGTCACCGGCAACTATCATGACCTTGGCGCCTTCGCCAGCGATATCGCCGGATTGTCACGGATCGTCACGCTCAACGATATGGCCATCGGGGTATCGCCCAGCGGCATCTTGAGCATGGACACGACCGCCAAGACCTTCCGCTATCTCGACACGGACGAAGTCGCGGCTGGAAAAGCCTCTTCGAAGAAGGGAGGGGCGAAAAAATGACAGCCAAAAATAATCTGCGGCTGCCGGTCCGGACCGTTTTGGCCGGTGCTGTTGCCACCATGGCGCTGGCCGGATGCGGCGGCGGTGAGCACCAGGAAGTCCAGAAATGGATGGCCGATGCCACCAAGGACATGCGCGGCAAGGTTGAAAAAATCGAAGAGCCGAAGAAATTCGCCCCCTTCAAATACGAGTCCGAAAAGCAGATGGACCCGTTCAATGCCGACAAGGTGGCGCTGCTGCCCACCGAAGGCAAGAAGGGCACCGGTACGGGGATCGCCGGTCCCGACATGACGCGGCGCCGCGAGGTGCTTGAGTCGTTCCCGCTGGAAAACCTGAAGATGGTGGGCATGCTGCAGCAAAAGGGCGCCACCTACGGGATCATCAAGGCGGACAGCAATTTGCACCGGGTGAAGATCGGCAACTATATGGGCCAGAACTTCGGGATCATCACCAACATCACTGAATCTGAAATCACCTTAAAAGAGCTCGTGCAGGACGGCGGGGGCGACTGGGTCGAACGCGTCAGCACCTTGCAACTTCAGGAGGAAAAGCAATGAAACTGGGACGTTTGATTAGCGCCGGCCCGCTCCGCGTATTGGCAGCCGCCGGTTTGATGATGGCAGCTCTCGCCGCGCAGGCGCAGAACTCCATCGAATCGATGAACGTGACCCAGCAGGGGGGAGCGGTGATCGTCAGGGTGAACCTGAAGGAAGCGCCGGCCAATCCACCGGCCGGGTTCACCGTCGCCAACCCGCCACGGGTGGCGCTCGACTTCGCCGGCACCGTCAACGGCCTGGGCCGCAACAGCCAGGACGTCGGCCAGGGGGACCTGCGCAGCATCAACGTCGTGCAGGTCGGCGACCGCTCGCGCATGGTACTCAACCTGAAGTCGCCGGTCAGCTATGACGCCCGGATCGAAGGCAAATCGGTGATCGTCAGCCTGACGCCCTCGGTCTCCCCCGGCGGCGCGTCGCCGTCGACTCCTACTTCGTTCGCACCAGCCTCCAGCACCAGCGCCGGCACTTCCGCGCTGCGCGACATCGACTTCCGCCGCGGCCCGGATGGCTCCGGACGTGTGGTGGTCGAACTCGGCAACGCCGGCACCGGCGTGGACATCCGCCAGCAGGGCCAGACCCTGGTGGTCGACTTCCAGAAGGCCAGCCTGCCGGAAAACCTGCGCCGCCGCCTTGACGTCGGCGATTTCGCCACCCCGGTGCAGACCGTCAATACCTTCACCCAGGGCGACAACGTGCGCATGGTGATCGAGCCCAAGGGCCTGTGGGAGCACAACGCCTACCAGACCGATACCCAGTTCGTGGTCGAGGTCAAGCCGATCAAGGAAGACCCGAACAAGCTGGTGCAGGGCAGCCGCGGCGGCTATACCGGCGAGAAGCTGTCGCTGAACTTCCAGAACATCGAAGTGCGCTCGGTACTGCAGGTGATCGCCGACTTCACCAACCTGAACATCATCACCAGCGATACGGTGACCGGCAACCTGACCCTGCGCCTGAAAGACGTGCCCTGGGACCAGGCGCTGGACATCATCCTGCAGACCCGCGGCCTGGACATGCGCAAGAACGGCAATGTGATCTGGATCGCGCCGCGCGATGAGCTGGCTACCAAGGAAAAGCTGGAACTGGAGCAGCGTTCGCAGATTTCCGACCTCGAGCCGACCCGTACCGAGAGCTTCCAGCTCAACTACAACAAGGCCTCCGACATCCAGAACATGCTGCGTGATCCGCGCCAGTCGCTGCTCTCCAAGCGCGGCGCCGTCGCTGTCGACCTGCGCACCAACCAGATTTTCGTGCAGGACACGCCGACCCGCCTGGAAGAAATCCGCCGCCTGATCGCCAAGATCGATATTCCGGTCAGGCAGGTGCTGATCGAGGCCCGCATCGTCGAAGCCACCGATACCTTCAGCAAGAACCTCGGCGCGCGCTTCGGTATCAACCAGGCCACCGGCACCACCACTGTCGGCGGCACCGCGATCAAGAGCAACTTCGGCGGTGGCCTGGCAGTGACCGGCTTCAATACCGGACAGATCGCCACCACGCCTGACTTCAATACCAATTCGCTGAGCTTCAACGGCGCGGCCAACGGCATCAACGGTATCAACGCCGGGCAATTCGCGCTGACCCTGGCCAATGGCGCGATGAGCCGGTTCATCAACCTGGAACTGTCCGCCCTCGAAGCCGACGGCAAGGGCAAGATCATCTCCAGCCCGCGCGTTTTGACTGCCGACCAGATCGAAGCGACGATCGAACAGGGTACGGAAGTGCCTTACCAGCAGGCCACCTCCAGCGGCGCCACCTCGGTGTCGTTCCGCAAGGCGACCCTGAGCCTGAAGGTCAAGCCGCAGATCACGCCTGAAGGCAATATCATCATGGACATCCAGGTGAACAAGGACTCGGTGGGTACCGTCACCGCCTCCGGCCCGTCGATCGACACCAAGTCGGTGAAGACCCAGGTGCTGGTGGACAACGGCGGCACGGTGGTGATCGGCGGCATCTACACGCAGACCGAGAACGACCAGCTGACCAAGATCCCGTTCTTCGGCGACCTGCCGGTGTTCGGCAACCTGTTCAAGAACTCGACGCGCCAGAACGACAAGACCGAACTGCTGGTCTTCATCACCCCGCGCGTGGTCAACGACAAGCTGAACGTGCGCTAGGCACGTCGGCCGATCCGAAGCCGGGCGCAAGCCCGGCTTTTTTTTGTCCACCTTTTTGCCCGGTTATTTGCCGCTTTGCCCGCTCTTCCGGCTGCGCGGCAAGACCCGGCTGATACAATTTGCACATGTCGGAACAGCAGCGCGCGGAACCTCAGCGCAACATCATCCTGGTCGGCCTCATGGGCGCCGGCAAGACCACCATCGGGCGCCTGCTGGCCAGGCACTTCGACCGGACCTTTGTCGATTCCGACCACGAGATCGAGTTGCGCACCGGCGTGCGCATTCCGGTGATTTTCGAACTCGAAGGCGAGGCCGGTTTTCGCACGCGCGAATCGCAGATGCTGGAAGAACTGGTTCGGCGCGACAATATTGTGCTGGCCACCGGCGGCGGCGCCGTGCTCAGCGCGGACAACCGTGAACTGCTGCGCGAAAGCGGGCTGGTGGTCTATCTGCGTGCGCAGCCGGGTGATTTGTGGCACCGTACCCAGCATGACCGCAACCGGCCGTTGTTGCGCACCGAGGATCCCGAGCAGCGCCTGAAAGAGCTTTACCTGGCGCGCGACCCCTTGTACCAGGAGGCCGCGCACATGATTGTCGAAACCGGCAGGCAAAGCCCGCACATGCTGGCGGGCAAACTGGAGCAGCAACTGCGCGACCAATGGATGAATTACGTGTCAACCTAGCTGACCGCGGCTACCCGATCGTCATTGGCCCGGGCCTGATCCGCCAGGAGGCAGTGATCAAGCGCGGACTTGGTTCGGGCATTGCGGCGGTGGTCACCAGCGACCGCATCGCGCCGCTGTACCTGAAGACGGTGGTCGAAACCCTGGCGCGGGCCGGGGCGCGCGTGCTCGAGATCATCGTGCCCGACGGCGAGCAGGCGAAAAACTGGGAAACCCTGAACCTGGTCTACGATGCCTTGCTGGCCAACCGCTGCGACCGCAAGACCACCATCGTCGCCTTGGGCGGCGGGGTGATTGGCGATCTCGCCGGTTTTGCCGCCGCCACCTACCAGCGCGGCGTGCCCTTCATCCAGGTGCCGACCACCCTGCTGGCCCTGGTCGACTCTTCGGTCGGCGGCAAGACCGCGATCAACCATCCGCGCGGCAAGAACATGATCGGCGCCTTTTACCAGCCGCAACTGGTGCTGGCCGACACCGACACCCTGGCGACCCTGCCCGATCGCGAATACCGCTCGGGGCTGGGTGAGGTGGTCAAGTATGGCTTCATCTACGACTACGCCTTCCTCGAATGGCTGGAGGCGAACATGGATGCGCTGCTGGCGCGCGATGCCGCGGCGCTGACGCATGCGATCCGGCGCTCCTGCGAAATCAAGGCGGAGATCGTGGCCCAGGACGAGCGTGAGACCGGGATCCGCGCCTGGCTCAACCTCGGCCATACCTTCGGCCATGCGATCGAAGCCGGCCTGGGCTATGGCGAGTGGCTGCACGGCGAGGCGGTTGCCGCCGGCATGGTGGCCGCTGCCGAGCTGTCGCGCCTGCAGGGGCAGATCTCGGTGGCTGATGTGGCGCGCGTACGCCGCCTGATCAAGCGCGCCGGGCTGCCGACGGCGTCGCCGGACCTGGGGGACGCACGCTATTTCGAACTGATGCGCATCGACAAAAAGGCCGAGGGCGGCGCCATCCGTTATGTCCTGCTCAAGCGCCTGGGCGAGGCCTATGTCGCGCCCGTCTCCGATGCCGACGTGATGCCCGCCCTGGCGGCGGCCACCTCGGATTGAAATGAGAGACGCCGCCTGATGATGCAAACCGAATCCGCTCTCGCCCCCTATGCCGCGCGCGCTTCCAACAGCCGCGGCCGGCACCATGTCGAGGAGCCGTCGGAAGCGCGTGGCGAATTCCAGCGCGACCGTGACCGCGTCATCCACTGCACCGCCTTTCGCCGGCTCGAATACAAGACCCAGGTTTTCGTCAATCATGAAGGCGACCTGTTTCGCACGCGCCTGACGCACTCCATCGAAGTGGCACAACTGGCGCGCTCGATCGCGCGGCGCCTGGATCTGAACGAAGACCTGGTCGAGGCGATCTCGCTGGCCCACGACCTCGGCCACACCCCGTTCGGCCACGCCGGCCAGGACGCGCTCAACGAATGCATGCGCGAGTTCGGCGGCTTCGAACACAACCTGCAGTCCCTGCGCGTGGTCGATCTGCTGGAAGAGCGTTACGGCTCCTTCGACGGCCTCAACCTGACCTTCGAAACCCGCGAGGGCATCCTCAAGCACTGCGCGGAAAATGTCGCGCGCACCCTGGGCGACGTCGGCGAACGCTTTCTCGACCACACCCAGCCTTCCCTCGAAGCGCAACTGGCCAACCTGGCCGACGAGATCGCCTATAACAACCACGATGTCGACGACGGCCTGCGCTCTGGCCTGATCACCCTGGACCAGTTGAAGGAAGTGCCGCTGTTCCGCCGCTACTTCGATGAAGCGCAGCGGCTCTACCCCGCCGCCAGCGAGCGCCGGCGCATCAACGAAACCGTGCGCCGCATCATCAACGCCCTGGTGCACGACCTGGTGACCCAGAGCCAGGCCAACATCGCCGCCGCTGCGCTGGCTTCGATTGCCGACGTGCGCCGCGCCCCGCCGCTGATCGCCTACAGCGAAACCGCGCACCAGGAATCGCTGGCTCTCAAGCGCTTTTTACGTGACCAGCTCTATCAGCACTACCTGGTCCAGCGCATGAGCGCCAAGGGGCGGCGGATCATCCGCGAACTGTTCCAATCGTTCATGGAAGATGCCCGCCTGCTGCCGCCGCAATACCAGGCCAAGGCCGAAGCCGACCGTGCCCGCGCCGTTGCCGACTACATCTCCGGCATGACCGACCGCTACGCCATGCGCGAACACCGGCGCCTGTTTACGGTCGAAGAAACCTGAAAACAATCGGGGTCAGAGTCAATTTTCTGGCACACTGACGCGCTTTCCGGTCTGGAAGCGAATACGTGGCCCGCCTGCCCCGCCTGACTGTCCCCGGGTACCCGCATCACCTGATCCAGCGCGGCAACAATCGGCAAGCCGTTTTCGCCGATTCGACAGACTATCGCCGCATGTTGGAATACCTGGGGGAGTGCGCTCCGCGCTATGGCGTGGCGATTCATGCCTATGTATTAATGAGTAATCACTTTCATTTGCTGGCGACGCCGGACGATGAACATGGGCTCTCCAGCATGATGCAGTCGCTCGGGCGCCGCTACGTGCGGAGTTTCAACGATCGCCATAACCGTACCGGCACTCTCTGGGAAGGGAGGTTCAAAGCCACTGTAATTGATAGTGAGCGCTACCTTATTGCCTGCATGGCCTATGTGGAGTTGAACCCGGTACGGGCCGGCATGGTACTTCACCCGGCAGACTATCCCTGGTCCAGCTATGCGCATCAGACCGGTATTCAGCACGATCCGCTCATTACCCCGCATTCCCTGTATTGGGCACTGGGAAACACGCCATTTTCACGGGAGGCGGCATATCGCCAAGTGGTGGAGTCGGGTTTGGGCCGCGAACAGATCGAGGACTTCACCCAGGCCACTCTTAAAGGGTGGGCCTTGGGCGGCCCGGATTTTGTGGCGGCGCTTCAAGAACAAACCGGGCGGCGGACATCAAGACAGAAGGCTGGCCGACCGTATTCAAAGCTATGAGCGATCGAGGTGCATTTTACTCTGTCCCCAATTTATTTTAGTGCGAAAATCACGTAGCGAAAAATGACTCTGACCCCAATTATTGGGCTTGAGTCGCTAAATGTTTGGGCGTATAGTCGACTCCCCGTATTTTGATTTGTGCGGCGCTGCAGCATGGCTGTGCGCTGCCGAGGAATCGTGATGACGCCTGCCCAAGTTCAGCCCGGCCATGCGCCGGAAGCCCAAGGACTCTACGATCCGCGCAACGAGCATGACGCCTGCGGCGTCGGCTTTGTGGCGCATATCAAGGGCAAGAAGTCGCATTCGATTGTCGAGCAGGGTTTGCTGATCCTGCGCAATCTGGACCACCGCGGCGCGGTCGGCGCCGATCCGCTGATGGGCGACGGTGCCGGCATCCTGGTGCAGATCCCGGACCAGTTGTACCGCGAGGAGATGGCCAAGCAGGGCGTGAAGCTGCCGCCCAAGGGCGAATACGGCGTCGGCATGGTGTTCCTGCCGAAGGAAAACGCCTCGCGCATCGCCTGCGAGCAGGAGATCGAGCGTTCAGTGCGTGCCGAGGGCCAGGTGGTGCTGGGCTGGCGCGACGTGCCGATCGACGGCAACATGCCGATGTCGCCCACGGTGCAGGAAAAAGAGCCGGTGATCCGGCAGATTTTCATCGGCCGCGGCCCGGACATCATGGTTACCGACGCGCTGGAGCGCAAGCTCTACGTGATCCGCAAGTCCAGCGGCCATGCGATCCAGGCGCTGAACCTGATCCACGGCAAGGAATTTTTCGTGCCCTCGATGTCGGCACGCACCGTGGTCTACAAAGGCTTGCTGCTGGCCGACCAGGTCGGCGTCTATTACAAGGACCTGCAGGACCCGCGCTGCATTTCCGCCCTGGCCCTGGTGCATCAGCGCTTCTCGACCAATACCTTCCCGGAGTGGCCGCTGGCCCACCCGTACCGCCTGATCGCGCACAACGGCGAAATCAACACGGTGAAGGGCAACTTCAACTGGATGCGCGCGCGCGAAGGCGTGATGAAGTCCGCCGTGCTGGGCGACGACCTGAACAAGCTGTTCCCGCTGATCTACGAAGGCCAGTCCGACACCGCCTGCTTCGACAACGCGCTCGAACTGCTGGTGATGGCCGGCTACCCGCTGCCGCAGGCGATGATGATGATGATCCCCGAGGCGTGGGAAAACCACACCCTGATGGACGACAACCGCCGCGCCTTCTACGAATACCATGCGGCCATGATGGAGCCGTGGGACGGCCCCGCCGCCATGGCGTTTACCGACGGCCGCCACATCGGCGGCACGCTCGACCGCAACGGCTTGCGCCCGGCGCGCTACATCCAGACCGACGACGACCTGGTCGTCATGGCCTCCGAGGTCGGCGTGCTGCCGATCCCCGAATCGAAGATCATCAAGAAGTGGCGCCTGCAGCCGGGCAAGATGTTCCTGATCGACCTCGAGGCCGGCCGCATCATCGACGACAAGGAACTGAAGGACACCTACGCCAACGCCAAGCCTTACAAGGCCTGGATCGAAAGCGTGCGGGTGCGCCTGGACGACATCCAGGCCGAGCCTGAAACCGACACCGCCAGCACCAGCCTGCTGGATCGCCAGCAAGCCTTTGGGTACACCCAGGAAGACCTGCGCTTCCTGATGTCGCCGATGGCCACCATCGGCGAAGAAGCGATCGGCTCGATGGGTAACGATTCGCCGCTGGCGGTGATGTCGAACAAGTTGAAGCCCCTGTACAACTACTTCAAGCAACTGTTCGCCCAGGTCACCAACCCGCCGATCGACCCGATCCGCGAAGCCATGGTGATGAGCCTGAACTCCTTCATCGGCCCGCGCCCGAACCTGCTCGACACCAACAACATCAACCCGCCGATGCGCCTGGAAGTGTCGCAGCCGGTGCTCGACTTCGCCGACATGGCGAAGATCCGCCACATCAACAAGCACACCGGCGGCAAGTTCAAGTCCTACACCCTGGATATCTGCTATCCCGTTGCCTGGGGCAAGGCCGGCATCGAGGCGCGCCTGGCGTCCCTCTGCGCCGAAGCGGTTGACGCGATCAAGACCGGCCACAACATCCTGATCGTCTCCGACCGGGGCATGGACGCGAAGAACGTCGCCATTCC
>DATAZV010000155.1:0-3240 GCA_036271855.1 Burkholderiales bacterium | reverse complement strand
GTGTCTGCGTTGGCGCTCTGGAACGGTGCTGACGGAGGATTTGGGGGCACCGGGTCAGCCGTCCGGGACTGGCAAGCAGCCGGACAGAGCGTGTCTTGTCTCGCACCACGTACGCAGGCAGTCACGACATTGGCCGCCATCGAGCCCAGTGCGCTTCCTGCGATGGCGGAAGGAAGGCAGCGTGTCGTGAACATGCTCTTCGGCGATGCGGTGGGCTTTAGCAAGCTCGAAGACCGCCAAGTCTCCCTGTTTGTGGACCATTTTTTGGGCGCGGTATCAAAGCTGGTGGATCGGTCCAGTACTGCGCCTTTGACGGTTAATACTTGGGGTGACGGGCTGTATTTTTGCTTTGAAAACTCCGAGGATGCGGCCGAAATGGCCCTGAAGATATGCGAGACGGTCCGGTCCATCGACTGGGAAGCCGTTGGGTTGCCCAAGGACATGAACATTCGAATTGCATTGCATGCCGGGCCGGCATTTGACTGCGAGAATCCGATAACCAAGTCCCGCGATTTCACAGGTGCTCAGGTAAGCCGGGCCGCCAGGATCGAGCCAATAACACCGCCCGGTCAGGTTTATGCAAGTCAGGCATTTGCCGCGCTGTGCGAGTGCTCGCAATTGCGTGATTACGTCTGCGAATATGTAGGTCAACTTTCGTTAGCGAAGGGGTACGGGACTTTTCCAACGTTTCACCTGCGAAGGACAAGGAATACCCGGCCCTTGTTTTAACGGGAAACCCGTTGCGTCCATCGAACCTGCCGCGCAAACAAAAGCCGGGACATACCGGCATTGAATACCTGGAGGAGACCCCATGCCCATCACCCGACGCGCCTTTGTAGCGGCGCTGGCCGGCGCCGCCGCCGCGCCCGCCTACGCCCAGCAATCCAAACCCACCGCCAACATGGCCGAGCGCATGGCCGCCTACGCCGCCGGCCTGCGCTACACCGACCTCAAACCCGCCGACGTCGAAGCGGTGAAGGCCCACTTCATCGACGCGATGGCCTGCGCCATGGGCGCCTTCAACGAGGCGCCGGTGCGCGCGGTGCGCCAAATCGCCCTGGCCAACGCCGGCGGCCCCGCCACCGTGATCGGCACCAAACGGCGCAGCACCATGGACTGGGCCGCGTTCGCCAATGGCGCCGCGCTGCGCCACTTCGACCTGAACGACGCTTATGCCGGCAAGGAGCCCGGCCACCCCAGCGACAACATCACCCCCTGCCTGGCGGTGGCCGAGGCCGAGGGCCGCTCCGGGCGCGACCTGATCCTGGCCATTGCCCTGGCCTACGAGATCGACTGCCATCTGCTCGATGCCGTGCGCATCACCGCGCGCGGCTGGGACCATCCCAACTACAGCCTGCCGGCGGCGGCCCTCGCCGCCGGCAAGCTGATGAACCTGCGGCAGGCGCAGCTCACCGAGGCGGTCAACCTGGCGCTGGCCGGCCATTACGCCTCGAACCAGACGCGCCTGCAAGCCATCTCCAACTGGAAGGGCATGGCGGACGCCGACGCCGGGCGCAGCGCGGTGTTCGCCGCGCAACTGGCGCGCGGCGGCATCACCGGGCCGGCCCCGGCCTTCGAGGGCAAGGCCGGCTTTTTCAGCCAGGTGTCCGGCCCCTTCACCCTGGACTTCGAAAACTTCGGCGGCCGCGCCGGGCCCTTCCTGATCAACGCCTGCGCCTACAAGCACTACCCGGCGCAGATGACCCTGCAGACGGCGGTGCCGGCGGCGGCCAAGGCAGGCGCGGCGGTGGGCGCCGGGCTGCGTGACCCCGGGCAGGTCAAGTCCATCCTGGTCCACACCACGCTCACCGGCGTGCAGTACTCGGCGGATTCGGCCGAGAAGTGGGCGCCGGAAACCAGCGAAACGGCCGACCACAGCCTGCCCTACGTGGTGGCGCGCGCCATGCTCGACGGCGAGATCACCCCGGCCAGCTATTCGGCGCAGGCCCTGCACGACCCCAGGGTGCGCGCGCTGATGGCCGTGCTCAAGGTGGAGGAAGACCCGGCCTTCACCGCGGCCATGCCCACCCGCCTGCCCACCCGCGTCACGGTAACGCTGAACGACGGCCGCACGGTCAGTGGGGAGAGCCTCGACCTGCCGGGCTTCGGCGGCCTGCCGATGACCCGCGCGGATGTTGAAGCCAAGTTCCGCCGCTACGTGCGCGGCGTGTGGCCGGAAGCGCAAATCCGCAACTTCCTCGACTACGCCTGGAACCTGGAGCAGCAGCCCAAGCTCACCGGGCTATTCCAGCGCATGGTGGTGACTGCCTGAAACTGCTGCGGCCGCCCCAGGCAGCCGCAGCGAAAAAGCCCCCCGTGCAGCGCTGCACGGGAGGCCAGGAAGAACAGCGTGGCAGGGATTACGCTAGATCGCGCGCACCCTACTTCTTGAAGCCGGCGGCGGCTTGCGCCTGGGTGCCGGTGCTGGCCTTGGCATGCGGTTGCTCGGAGACGCGCGCGACATGGACGTCGTGCTTGTCGTTATGCATGCCGCCGTGCATGTCGTTGTGCATGTCGTTGCCGTGCATGTCGTTGCCGTGGCCGGCACCGTTGTGCATCCCGGCATCGGCAACCGTGTGGTCCTGATGCAGGTCGCGGCGGTCATTGCGCAGGTCGTGCGCGTCCGTCTTGCGCTCGGCCGTATCGCGGCTCAGGTCGCGGTGGTCGTTACGCAGATCGCCCACGTCCTTCTGGCGGCCGTTGACGTCGCTACGCAGGTCGCGCCTGTCGTTGCGCAGGTCGGCCACGTCCTTGCTGCGGTCCACGTTGTCCTTCTTCAGGTCAGCCTGTTCCTTGGACAGGGTGCCGTTGTCGGAGCGGATGTCGGCATTGGTCTTGTTCAGCGCGGTCTGGTCACGGTTTTCGGCAGCGGTGTCCTGCCGGATGGCAGTGCGGTCGGCGGCGGCGGCGGCGGTATTGCCTGCCTTCTGGTCGGCCTGCAACTGGGTTTGCGCCTGCAGCACCTCACGCTTGTCGGCACGCACGGCCTGGTCCTGCTTGAAGGTCTGGCCGACGTCATGCGAGATATCGTTACGCTGGGTGGTGATGCTGGCCTGGTCGGCCTTGATGTCCGCGTTGTCGCTTCTCAGGCCGGCGCGGTCCTTGGCAAGGTCCTGGCGGTCGCTGCGGATGTCGGCGGTGTCGTGGCGCACGTCGCCACGATCCTTGGCGACGTCCTGCCGGTCGTTACGCACGTCGGCGCGGTCCTGGCGCACGTCGCCACGGTCGCGGCGCACGTCG
>DATAZV010000154.1:0-38343 GCA_036271855.1 Burkholderiales bacterium | reverse complement strand
CATCGGCCCGCCGACCCGCCCGGACGCGGACGTGGACTACACCTTCGCGCAAGTCCTGGTCGACAAGGCGCACGTCGATTACAGCGCGCTGTGCGGCAACATGACTTCCGCCGTCGGTCCCTACGCGGTGGATCAGGGCATGCTGTCGGCCAGCGGAACATCGACCAGCGTACGTATCCACAACACCAACACCAACAAGGTGATCGTCGCGCATTTCCCGGTGGAAGACGGCGTGGCCGCCGTCGATGGCGACCTGGAGATTCCCGGCGTCGCCGGCACCGGCGCGCCGCTGCGCCTGGACTTTCTCGATCCCGGTGGCGCTTCCACCGGCAAGCTTTTGCCCACCGGCAAGGTAATTGAAAGACTGGATGTGCCGGGCGTCGGTGAAATCGAGGCCTCGCTGATCGATGCCAGCAACGCTTGCGTCTTCGTACGCGCCCAGGACCTGGGCATCAGCGGGCGCGAGTTACCCGACGAGATCGATAAAAACCGCGAGCTGATGGCCAAGCTGTCGGCGATCCGCGTTGCTGCTTCCATGCGCATGGGCTTGGCCAAAACCGAAGCCGAAGCGCTGAAAAAGACCACTGTGCCCTTCGTTGCATTTGTCACCGCGCCGGTGGACACACAAACTCTCTCCGCTGCCAGAATTCCGGGCAGCGAAGTCGACCTGGTGGCGCGCGCTATTTCCAACGGCCAGCCGCATCGCGCGTTGCCGCTGGGCGTTTCCATGTGCATGGCCGCCGCCGCGCGCCTCACCGGCAGCGTGGTGCACCAGGCCACGCGCCCGGAGGCGCGCGACAGCGGGGACATTCGCATCGCCATGCCATCGGGTGTGCTGCGCGTGGCCGCTGAAGTGGCACTGGAAAACGGCAACTGGAAGGTGCTGCGCGGTGGTTTTTATCGCACGCAGCGGCGCCTGTTCGAAGGCAATTTACTGGTGAGGGCTTCGGCCCTTGAATAAGTTTCGCAAAAGCACGGGGAAATGATGGCAGACGTCAGCAAGCAGAATTGGGATGTGATCGTGGTCGGCGGCGGCAACGCCGCCTTGTGCGCGGCCATCACCGCGGCCGAAGAGGGCGCCAAGGTATTGGTGCTGGAGCGCGCGCCGGAGGAAGAACGTGGCGGCAACAGCACCTACACCGAAGGCCTGATGCGTTTCGTGTACAACGGTGCCGACGACATTCGCGCCCTGGCGCCGCACCTGACTGACAAGGAAATGGAGTCGAGCGAC
Organism: Burkholderiales bacterium; assembly: GCA_036271855.1. Lineage (GTDB taxonomy): Bacteria > Pseudomonadota > Gammaproteobacteria > Burkholderiales > JAEUOS01 > JAQGMJ01. Next base: position 37,112 of record DATAZV010000154.1, on the reverse strand, counting down.
TTCGGCAGCTATACCGAAGAGCAGTTTTTCGACGATATGGCGCGCATCACCCAAAACCGCACCGACCCCGACCTGTGCGAACTCCTGGTCAAGGGCAGCAACCCCGGCCTGCACTGGCTGGTGGCCCACGGCATCAAGTTCGAGCCGCAATTCGGCCGCCAGGCCTTTAACATCGACGGTAAGTTCAAGTTCTGGGGCGGCGCCACCATGGCCGCCTGGAGCGGCGGCCCGGGCCTGGTCGATGGACTCTACAAGGCGGCGGCCAAGGCCGGCGTCAGCGTGGTGTACGACGCCTGGGTGAAAGACCTGGTGCAGGACGAGGGCGTGACCACCGGTGTCACCGTGCGCCTGAATGGCGTCACGCATACCCTGGTGGCGCGCGCGGTGATCCTGGCCTGTGGCGGCTTCGAAGCCAACACCGAATGGCGCGGCCGCTACCTCGGTAAGGGCTGGGACCTGGCGAAGGTGCGCGGCACCCGCTTCAACACCGGCGACGGCCTGGCGATGGCGCTGCGCGCCGGCGCGCAGCCGCGCGGCCACTGGTCCGGTGCGCATGCGGTAGGCTGGGAGCGTTACGCCTCCGACTTCGGCGATTACGCGCTGACCAACGACTACGAGCGCGACAGCTACCCTTTTTCGATCATCATCAACAACGACGGCAAGCGCTTTCTCGACGAGGGCGCCGACTTCCGCAACTACACCTACGCCAAGTACGGCCAGATCATTCTTGAGCAGCCGGGCCAGTGCGCCTGGCAGATCTACGACGCCAGCGTGCTGCATCTGCTGCGCCCGGAGTACCGCACCAAGCACGTCACCAAGGTGATCGCCAACACCATCGAGGAACTGGTGGCGCAGATGGACGGCGTCAACCAGGAACAGTTGCTCAAGACCATCAAGGAGTACAACGCTGCGGTGAAGGCCGATGTGCCCTTCAACCCGAACATCAAGGATGGGCGTGGCGCGGATGGCCTGCCGGTACCGCGCTCCAACTGGGCCAATCCGATCCTCAAGGCGCCGTTCCACGCCTACGCCATCACTTGCGGCATCACCTTCACCTTCGGCGGCGTGCGCATTTCCAATGACGGCGAGGTTGTGAACACCAATCATGAGGTGATGCCCGGGCTGTTCGCGGCAGGCGAGATGGTCGGCGGCCTGTTCTACTTCAACTACCCCGGCGCCACCGGCTTGACCAGCGGCATGGTGTTCGGGCGCATCGCCGGGCACAGCGCCAGCAAGTACGCCAAGGCGAAGCAGTAAAAAGGTTTGTTGTTGTACCCTTCGATGGGCGGTGTAACGGCCGCCCATTGAACTAGCCGCCTGCGGGCGGCTTTTTTTCGGGGGCGAATAGAAAAACGGGAGAGCTGCGCTCTCCCGATTTGTCCAGTGGTGCCGGAGTTAGTGCATCAGTTCGCTCAGGATGAAGGGCAGGATGCCACCCTGGCGTACATAGTCGATCTCCGCCGGCGTGTCCAGGCGCAGGGTGAGTTTTACTTCTTCGGTGCTGCCGTCGCGGCGATGGATTTTCAGGGTTACCGGCTGGCGCGTCTTCACCGGCTCGGCCAGGCCGAGCAGGTCGAAGGTCTCCTCGCCCGTAAGTTTCAGCGTTGCGGCGCTGACACCCTCGGGCAGCTGGCAGGGCAGCACGCCCAGGCCCACCAGGTTGCTGCGGTGGATGCGCTCGAAGCTCCTGGCGATTACTGCCCGCACGCCCAGGAGGCGCGTACCCTTGGCGGCCCAGTCGCGCGCGCTGCCGGTGCCGTACTCCTCGCCGGCGAAAACGAACAGCGGCACGCCTTCGTCCGCGTAGGCCATGGCGGCATCGAAAATCGGCAATTCGCGGCCGTCCGGATAGTGCTTGGTGATGCCGCCTTCGACGCCGGGCACCATCTGGTTGCGCAGGCGCACATTGGCAAAGGCGCCGCGCACCATCACTTCATGGTTCACGCGCCGCGAGCCGTAGTTGTTGAAGTCGGGCGGGCGGATGCCGCGTTCGGCGAGGTAGTTGCCCGCCGGGCCGCCGGTTTTGATGCTGCCGATCGGGCTGATGTGGTCGGTGGTGATGGAGTCGCCGAGAATCGCGATCGCGCGGCCGCCGACGGCATCGCGCAGGCTGGAGCCCTGCAGCTTGGGGTCGGTGAGAAAGGGCGGCGGCTTGATGTACAGCGATTGCGCATCCCAGGGAAACAACTGTCCGCCTGTGCCCGGCACCTCGCCCCAGTAGGGATTGGTGGTGTCGAAGTCCATGCTGTAGACCTCGCGATAAAAGCGCGGATCGGCGCCGATGGCCATCGCGGCATTGAGTTCTTCGCTGCTGGGCCAGACATCCTTCAGGTAGACCGGGCTGCCGTTGCGGGCGATGCCCAGCGGCTCCTGCTCGAAATCGATGTCGATGCGTCCGGCCAACGCGAAAGCCACCACCAGCGGCGGGCTGGCGAGAAAGGCGGCGCGCACCTGCGGGTGGATACGCGCTTCGAAATTGCGGTTGCCGGAGAGCACCGCGCAGGCCACCAGGTCGTCGGCGACGATCTGCTCTTCCAGCCTGTCGTTCAGCGGCCCGGAACTGCCGACGCAGGTGGTACAGCTATAGCCGACTACGTTGAAGCCCAGCTTGTCGAGGTCGCCCTGCAGATTGGCCGCTTCCAGGTATTTGCTTACCACGCGCGAGCCTGGCGCCAGCGAGGTCTTGACCCAGGAACGCACGGTCAGGCCCTTCGCCATCGCCTTCCTGGCCACGATACCGGCCGCCAGCATCACGCTGGGGTTGGAGGTGTTGGTGCAGGAGGTGATGGCGGCGATGACGATGCGGCCGTCGCGCAGCGCTGTTGCCGTATCGCGCTCCATCACCGCGACCTCGCCGGCATCGGCGACAGGACGGCCATAGCCGCCTTCGGCAATCGGCGTGCGCAGGGCAGCCGAGAAATTACTTTTGAGTTCCGGCAGGGGAATCCGGTCTTGCGGGCGCTTCGGTCCGGCCACGGCTGCCACGATCTGCGACAAGTCCAGGGTCAGGGTTTGTGTGTAGTCGATTTCCCCCGGAAGATGCGTGCCGAACAAGCCTTGCGCGCGGTAGTAGGCCTCGACCGCTTTGACATCGGCCTCGGGCCGACCGGTCTGGCGCAAAAAGCGGCAGGTCTGCTCATCCACCGGAAAAAATCCGATGGTGGCGCCATACTCCACCGCCATATTGGCAATAGTGGCGCGGTCCGGCACGGTGAGATGCGCGGTACCGCTGCCGAAAAACTCGACGAACTTGCCCACCACCTTGGCGCGGCGCATCATCTGCGTCACATGCAGCACCAGGTCGGTTGCGGTGACGCCGGCATTCAGGGCCCCGATGATGTTGACCCCGACCACGTCCGGCGTCAGCATGTAGACCGGCTGGCCCAGGGTTGCCGCCGCCGCTTCGATGCCGCCCACGCCCCAGCCGACGGTTCCGAGACCCGCGATCATGCAAGTGTGCGAATCGGTGCCGACCAGGCTGTCGGCATAGGCGACGCCATCGCGCACGATCAGGCCCGGCGCGAAATATTCGAGATTGATCTGGTGCAGGATGCCGAAGCCGGGCGGGATCAGGCGCACGCCCTTGAAGGCCTGCACCGCCCATTTGACGAAGGCGAAGCGCTCGTTGTTGCGCTCGACTTCTAGCTGCATATTGCGCAGCAGAGCGTCCGGCGAGCCGGAGTAGTCCACCGCCAGGGTGTGGTCCAGGGTCATGTCCACCGGCACCTGGGGCTGCACGCTTTGCGGGTCGCCGCCGCGCAGTTTCACCGCGTCGCGCATGGCGGTGAGGTCGCCCAGCAGCGGAATGCCGGCGGCGCAGTTGAGCACCACGCGGCCGACGACGAAGGGGATTTCCGTGGTGCGCGGCGCATTCGGCTTCCATGCCGCGACTTCGCGTACGTTGCGCTCTTCCACCTTGCGGCCGTCGCAATTGCGCAGCAGCGACTCCAGCACCACGCGGATGGACACCGGCAGGCGCGACAGCGGCCCGACACCCTGGGCTTCGAGCCGGAGCAGCGAATAGTAGGCGGCGGGCCGCGACAGGCCGAAAGCGCCGCTACCGAGATCAAGCTCGGCGCGGCAGGCGTCGCGCAGAGGGTTGGGAAAACTCGGGGACATGCTGCAATTCCTGGTTGCTATTGTTGGTCAGGCACGCAATAGCGCGGTGAGCTCGGTCACGCTTTTCAGCGCGGCGGCGTTGCGTGCCGCGGCAACTACGCCGTCAGCAGCCGCGCCTGAAATCACGCCTTTGGCGAGGCGGCGGAACTTGGCTTCGCGTTCCGGCGGGGTGCAGGGATCGGCCGGCATGCCGTGCGGGTCGAGCAGGGCGCTTTGCATCTTGCGGCCGTCGGTCAGTTCGACCTCGACGCGCGCGCCGTAGTGCTTGGGGTGCGCGGCTTCCATTTCGGGGTCGGTGTACAGCTCCACCCTGGTTGCCAGGGCGCGCCGCGCGGCATCGTCGAGTCCGGCGCTGCGGTACATCTCCGGGTCTTGCGGGTCGGCGGTCAGCGCCACCGCGGCGCAATAGGGAAAACTGTATTGCGCGCCCATGGTGTCTGGCGGCGCCACCGCGCCGTTGTTGCGTGCGGCATAGGCGCAAACGCCGATACGCACCTTGCGGACTTGTTCAGGCGTTACGGGGCTGTCGCCGCGCAGGGCGACGAGCTGCTGCACCGCGGACTGGATCCAGCTGCAGCAAGGGTAGAGCTTGACGTAGATGTTGTCGGTGGCCCAGCGGCGGCCGAGGTCTTTCACCAGTTGGTCCGGATCGCGGTCTTCACCGCCATAGACTTCGAGCAGGCCGAACTTGCCGTCGATGGCCGAAGGCGGGGCGCTGAAATCGCGTGCCGCCAGTTGCGCCATGCGCACCGACGATTCCGCCGCGCGCCCGGCGTGCATGCGCTTCATCATGCCGCCGCCGGTGCCGGCGGCGAAGCTCTTGATGCCGCAGGAGGCGGACACGCCGAGGCCGGCGGCGATCTGCAATTGCGCCACCGAAAGTCCGCGCACCACGCCGCAGGCGATCGCGCCCGCCACCGGGCCGGTGAGCGTGGTCTTGTGAAAGCCGCGATGCGCGACATCGACGCCCAGCGCCATGCCTAAGCGCGCCATTGCCTCGTAGCCGGCGATGATGCCCAGCAGCAGGCGCTCGCCGGAAGCATTGATGCTCTCGGCGGTGGCCAGGGCGGCAGGAATGATCACGCAGCCCGGGTGCACGATGGGCTCGTCCACCAGGTCGTCCAGCTCGAAGCCGTGCACCGCAGTGCCGTTGCACAGTGCCGCCGCGGGTGCGGCCAATTTCAGGTCGGTGCCGAAGACGCTGCCGACGCCGCGCGCCTCTTCCGCCGCCATTTCCTCGCGCAGAATCTTCGACCACGGCTGGGTGGAGCCGAACAGCGCGCAGCCCAGGGTGTCGAGCAGGCAATGGCGCGCCATGCTCATCACCTTATCGGGGACGGTCTTTGCGGACATGCCATGCAGGAAGGTGATCAGTTCCTGCGAGCGGGCATAGGTGGCCAGCAGGGCGGCAGAGGAAGAAGAGGCGCTCATGGGTCTACTCCAGGGCCTTGCTGCCCAGCAGGGCTTCGCGAAAGCGGTTTTTCAGCAGGCTGCCGTCACGGATTTTCAGGGTCAGCGGGTAACGTGCGTCGTTCACCTTGATGGCGACGAAGGCCGCGCCCTCGGGTTTGTAGAGTTTTGGAATCCACTCGTCCAGCTCCGCCTCGGTGCGGATGGTGGCGCTGCGCTCGAACCCGGCCGCCTTGGCCATGCCGGCCAGGTCCAGGCCGCGCGCGGTATGGGTCTTTTGCATCCCGGTTTCGCTATAGAGCTCGTTGTCGATCACCACGATGGAAAGATTGGGCGGCGCCTGTGTGCCCAGGGTGGCCAGCGCCCCGAGGCCCATCAGCATTTCGCCGTCGCCAGTCCATACCAGCACCGGGCGCTTTTTTTGCGCCAGCGCAAGACCCAGGCCGGTCATTGCAGCAGCGCCCATGCCGCCCCAGAAGGCGAAGGTGAGAGGGTGGTCGGCGATCGCGCCGGCGTCGTAGCAGGTCGAACCCAGGCCGGTGACGATCAGGGCCTCGCCGCGTGCAGCCAGGAGTTTGCGCGCGACGTCGCGGCGGTCCATGTGTCCTGAACTCATCATTTGCTCCAGTCTTTGAAGCCGATCACGCATTGCGCGATCAGCACCGCCACCGGGCGGCCCGTGTTGAAGGCCATTAGCGCGGCGGCGTAAGTGGTCGGGCCGATTTCCTCGGCTTTCTCGACGCGATAAACGATGACCTGCATTTCTTCCAGCACCGCGCCGGCCTTCTGGCCCATCGGCAGCTGCCAGGGGTTGAACTCGCCCCATTCGCCGCGCATGGTCACCACCATCACCAGCGGCATGCGGCACTCCAGCGAGATCGACAGCAGGTTGATGGTGTTGCCGACGCCGGAAGACTGCATCAGCAGCGCGCCGCGCTCGCCGCCCAGCCAGGTGCCGGCCAGCATGGCCACGCCTTCCTCTTCGGTGGTGCAGGAGATCACCTGCATCTCTTTGTCTGCTTCGCAGGCATTGATCAGGCGGGTGTGGCCGGCGTCCGGCACGTAGGCCACCTGGCGGATGTCGAGCTTCTTGAAAGCCTCGTAGATTTCGTCCGGCCAGGTGGCCGGTTTTTGTTCAGCAGCCAAAATGTTGCTCCTTGAGAATTCAGTCGGTCTTGAGCCGGTTGCCCATTTTCTTGATCAGCGCGTCCCAGCGCGCCGAGTCTTCGCGCATCTTCACGGCGAACTCGGTAGGGGTATTGCCCACCGTGACCATGCCGCCGCCGTCGGACGTCTTGCGGAATTCCGGCTCGAAAATTACTTTCTTCAAATCCTGATATACCTTGTCAACGATTTTCGGGTCGGTCTTGGCAGGCGCGAACACGCCGTACCAGAGGTCCGATTCGAAACCGGCGAAGCCCGGTGCCTCCGCCACCGCCGGTACATCGGGCATCGCCGGAATGCGCTTGGCGCTCGATACGGCGAGGATGCGCAGGCGATTGGTCTCCACCATCGGTGTGGCCGAGTAGACGCTGGCGAACATGAACTGGATTTCGCCGCCGATCAATGCGGTGAGCCCCGGTGCTACGCCCTTGTAGGGCACGTGCACGGTATCGAGCTTGCCCATCAGGTTCATCATCTCGCCGGCGAGATGCGCGCCGCCGCCGATGCCGGAGGAGCCGAAGTTGAGCTTGCCCGGCTGGGCCTTGATCAGGGCGACGAGTTCGGCGAAGGTCTTGGCCGGAAATTTCGGGTTCACCAGCAGCGCGAAGGGCAGGGTGACCGGCATGCTGATCGGTGCCAGGTCGCGGAAGGGGTCGTAGGGCTGCTTGGACAAATGCGGGTTGATGACGATGGTGGCGTTGGTCGTCAGCAGCAGGGTGTAGCCGTCCGGCGGCGCCTTGGCCACCGCATCGGTGCCGATGGTGCCGTTGCCGCCGGCACGGTCGTCGACCACCACGGACTGGCCCCAGATGTCCATCAACTTTTGCGCCGCCGAGCGGGCGAAAATGTCGGTGCCACCGCCGGCGGAGAAGGGCACGATCATGCGGATCGGGCGCGAGGGCCAGGCGTCGTCGGCGGATGCAGCCTGCGGTGCCAGGGTAGCGAGGCACAGCGCCAGCGGACTGGCGAGGCGGATCAGGATTGCGGAAAATGTTCGTGCCATGTCTCTAGTCCTTGCTGGTACGGTCTGCCTATTTCTGGTGGTCGTGCACGTAGGCATACATCGCCGTGTGGTCGGCCGGTTGCGGCAGGCCGCCGTCGGCCGCGCGCCACGTCTCCGCGCAACTCCTGGCAAAGACGTCGGGCGTGCCGACGGCCTGGATGAAGGCCAGCGCGGTATCGAGGTCCTTGCGCATCAGGCTCAGGGAAAAGCCGGAATTGAAAGCACCGTTGAGCATGAATTGCTCGACCTTGTTGTCGGTGGTGTTGTTCTTGCCGGTGGAGGCGGAGAACACCTTGTTGACGATGTGCGGGTCGATGCCGAATTTCTCCGCTGCCGTCAGCGCTTCGCATACGGCGAGCAAGCCGGAGGCGGAGACGTAGTTGTTCAGCGCCTTCACCGCATGCCCGGCGCCCGCGCTGCCGACATGAACGAGGGTCTTGCCCATGGCCTCGAACACCGGCATGGCGCCTTTGACCGCTTCAGCCTCGCCGCCGATCATGATGGCCAGGCTGCCGTCGCGGGCGCGCTTGACGCCGCCGGAGACCGGCGCGTCGATGAAGGCGAGCCCCAGGGCGCGCATCTTCTCCGCGTTCGCCTGGCTTTTTAGCGGCTCGGAGGAACTCATGTCGATCAGGCAGCCCCCCTTGGCCAGCAATTTCGCCAGGCCTTGTTCCCACAGCAGGCTGTCGACGATCTTGCTGTTGGGCACCATCAGGATGATGGTCGAGAGGCCGCCCAGCGCTTCCAGTGCGGGGGCGAGCGTGAAGCCGGCCTTGCCCTGCAGGTCTTTGGCGTTTTCCGGGCGCACGTCGTAACCCGTCACCTCGAAGCCGCCGGCCAGCAAGTTCGCCGCCATTGGTGCCCCCATCATGCCCAGCCCGATAAAACCGATTTGTCTTGCCATTTGTTGCCTCGTTTGATTGTTTCAGGTTCGCCGCAGGGCGATGTGTAACCGGCCTCAGGCCACCGTCTCGCGCAGCAGCGTCATTTTCGCCAGCGCGGCTTCGTCGATGGTCACACCCAGGCCCGGCCCGGTGGGCACTGCCACGCTGCCGTTCTTGATCACGAAGTCGGTTTCAGGAACCAGCGGGTCGGGCGCGGTGGCATTCAGGCCGAACAGGAACTCGCCCGCACCCATCATGCGTTTCACCGGCGTGCTGGCGTAGAAATGCGCGCCGGCGGCCGCTTCCAGTTGCGATTGCACCGCCAGGCCGCCGATGTTGAGCGCGATGTTGGAGGCCTCTCCCACAGCGCCGATCTTGCGCGCCGGCGTGATGCCGCCGACCTTGTAGAGCTTGATGCAATAGGCATCCACCGCGTCGGCCTCCGCCAGCGCATAGGCATCCTGCAGGGTGAACAGCGACTCGTCGGCCATCACCGGGATGCCCTGCGCCTGGCGGCGGATTTCCGCCAGCCCGCGTAGGTCGCGCCGCGCCACCGGTTGCTCGATATAGCCCAGGTCCATCGGCATCATCGCGTGGATGGCGAGCAGGGAATCGGACAGGCTCCAGCCGGTGTTCGGATCGATGCCGATGGTGATGTCCGGCCCCACCGCCTTGCGCACCGCCTCGAAATGCTTCACGTCCTGGCGCCAGCCGCGCCGGTCCGCCGCCTTGATGCACAGCACCTTGATGTCGAATTCATCGACCGCGCGCCTGGCCTCCGCCACGATGGTGCCAACGTCGTCGGCCAGGCTGACCGACCACTCCAGGGGAATCACCGGCTGGCAGCAGCCGCCGATCAGGTTGTGCACCGGCTGATTCAGCGCGCGGCCCATGGCATCGTAAAGCGCGATGTCCAGCACGGCGCGCGCCGCCGGGTTGCCGGCCAGGCGCTGATCGAACATCTGGTTGATGGCTTCGACGTCGAAAATGCTCCTGCCCAGCATCGCCGGGCCGTAGATTTCCTTGATCGCGGTCACCGCGCTATGGGTGGTGTCGGAAACGAAATGCCCCGGGCTGATCGGGCGGATCTGCCCGGTGCCGATGACGCCGTCGGCGTAGATGCGCACCAGCACCGGCTTGGATAGCAGGCTGGCAGGCGGCCCCGTATCCCAACTGCCGGAGGAGAAGATGCGCTTGACGCGCACCGGGATGTCGGTGACGAAAATCTCTATCTTGTCGATCATGGGTGGTTTGCCTGGTGCTGCGGCGACTGCGGAATGCTCAGCCCTCTGCCTTGAGGTTCAGTTCGCGGATCAGGGTGCGCCACTTGGTGGCTTCCTCGTTCAGGTATTTGTTGAATTCCTCCGGCGTATTGGGCACGATCTCGAAGCCCATTTTCAGCATCTGCTGCCTGACTGCGGGCGTGGCGATGGCGGCGGACATCTCCTTGTTGATGCGGTCGACAATGTCTTTGGGCATGCCCGGTGGGCCGACGAGGCCGAACCAGGTCAGGACCTCGTAGCCCTCGTAGCCGGATTCGGCGATGGTCGGAATCTGCGGCACCACCGGCGAGCGCTTGGCGCCGGTGATGGCGATCGGCCGCAACTTGCCGCTTTCCACATAAGGCATCAGCGCGGAGATGCTCGAAGTCAGCATGTCCACCTGGCTGCTCAGCAGATCAACAATGGCCGCGCTGTCGCCTTTGTAGTGGATCGGCGTGATGTTGATCTTCGCCACCTTCTTGAACAGCTCCATCGACATGTGCGGCGAGGAGCCGATGCCGCCGGTGCCGAAGTTGATCTTGCCGGGGTTGGCGCGGGCGAAGTTGACGATGTCGGCCAGGCTCTTGTACGGCGAAGCTGCTGGCACCACCATCAAGAGCGGGTTGTGCACCACGCGGATGATCGTGGTCACATCCTTTACCGGGTCGAAATTCGCCTTGGTCAGCAAGTAAGGCGCTACTGCGTGACTGGTCTGGCTGGCGAGGTAGAGCGTATAGCCGTCCGGCGGCGAATGCGCGACGATGTCGGCGCCGATGGTGCCCGCCGCCCCGGGGCGATTGTCGACGATCACCGATGTTCCGAGGCGCTCGGACAGTTGCTGGGCGGCGATGCGCCCGACAATGTCCGAGGGCCCGCCGGCGGTAAAGCCGACGACGATGCGGGTTTGCTTCGACGGGTAGGCCTGCGCCAGTGCGGACAGGGTGGGACTCAGCCCCGCCAGCCCCATCAAGCCGAGTATTTGCCGCCGCGTTTGCTGTCTGGTTCGCCGCATGGTGTTGGTCTCCGGTATCGTTTTTGTGTCTGGCGCTACGCGCTTAGGCCGCCAGCATGAAGTCGGCACCCTTTTCGCCGATGGCGATCGAGGGAACGTTGGTGTTGGAGGAGGGAATGGTCGGGCAGATGCCGGAGTCGATCACTCGCAGGCCCTCGATGCCGCGCACCCGCAATTGCGGGTCCACCACCGCCATGTCGTCGACACCCATCTTGGTGGTGCCCACCATATGCCAGGAGGTCTGGATGGTGTCGCGGATGTAGCCCATCAGCTCTTTTTCGTCGAGCACGTTCGGCCCCGGGCGCGTTTCGCGCACCACCATCGGCTTGAGGGCCGGCATTTTTGCCACTTCGCGCGACAGCTTGAAGGCCTTGAGAAAGAGCTGCGCGTCTTCCTCGTTCGACAGGTACTTCGGGTCCATCGCCGCCTGCTGCTTCGGGTCGCGCGACTGGATGTGCAGGGTGCCGCGCGACTTCGGCTGCAAAACCGTGATGCCGAAGGTGAAGCCGGGGAACAGATCCATGCCCTTTTTCGGCGTGCGCGCGTAGCGGTCAGCGCCGGAAAGCGGCAGCAGGCGCAACACCAGGTCGGGCTGTTTCAGCGACTGGTCGCTGCGGTAGTTCATTTGCGCCGTGGCCGAGCAGATGGTCAACAGGCCTTCGCGCTTGAAAATGAAGCGCGCGCCTTCGCGCATTTTCATCATCGGGCTGCGCAGCACGTCGTTGATGGTGATCGGCTGCGCGCATTCGAATGTGATGCGTGTGTTCGGGTGGTCGCGCAAGTTTTCGCCGACCCCGGGCAGGTGATGCTGTACCTCGATGCCGTGCGCCTTCAAGATCGCTTCGTTGCCGATGCCCGAAAGTTCGAGGATCTGCGGCGAGGCCAGCGGTCCCGCCGATAGTGAAATCTCCTTGCGCGCCTTCACCTTGAAGTGGGTATTGCCGACAATGTATTCGACCCCGGTGGCGCGCTTGCCCTCCAGCAGCACTCGCGCCACCGTGGCGTCGGTGATGATGGTCAGGTTGCTGCGATTGCGCGCGGGCTTCAGGTAACCGGCGGCGGAACTGTTGCGCAGGCCGCGGCGGGTGGAGTATTGCAGGTAGAACACGCCCTCGTAGCTGCCGTCGTTGTAGTCCGGCAACTCGCGGTAGCCGGCCTCGCTGCAGGCGCCGATGAAGGCGTCGGAGAGGCGGTCGAATTTGTCCAGCCGGGTGCAATGGATCGGCCCGCCGCTGCCGCGCACGCCGGCATTGCCCTCGGGAAAGTCCTCCAGACGCTTGAAAATCGGCAGCATGTCGGCGTAGCCCCAGCCGGTGCAGCCGCTGTCGCGCCAGTGGTCGTATTCCTGCGGGTCACCGCGCACGAACAGGTTGCCGTTGATCGAGCCGGAGCCGCCGATCACCCGGCCGCGGGTCCAGCGCTGCGGCTTGTTGTTCAGGTGCACCTGCGGCTCGGTCATGTAGGGCCAGGTGTAGTTCGCGTCGTTCAGGATGTTGGCGACGAACAGCGGAATCTTGATGTTGATGCTGTTGGCCGGCGGCCCTGCCTCGATCAGCAGTACGCTGTTTTTGCCGTCCCCCGACAGCCGCTCCGCCACCACGCAGCCGGAAGCGCCGGCCCCGCAAACTACATAGTCAAACTCCGCCCCATCCGGGAGGCTTGTGACGTACATGCTGTCTCCGATTGTCGTTTTTGCGTACAGCGTGCGCAGTCGCGCATCAGGCCGTGCCGTTCGTCACAAACGTTACAAGCTTTGCTCCATAACATAAAATAATATTTATGAATCGTAGTATCGGAAAATGGAATGTTGTAGGCGAGCGGCACGGCTGCCCGAATGCGGGCCAAAGCCTGTTCGAAGCGCTTCTATTCCACCATTCCGCTTAGCGCTTCAATCGCATCGCGCGTCAGGCGCTCCGCCGCCTGATGCTGCTCTTCCTCCGGCGGCGGCAGGGTGAAAGCAAACTCGCCGGCCGGATGGCCCTTGAGTTCGTCGCCGAAGTGCACCGCCGCGGTCCAGCCCAGCGCGTTGCCGCGCATGCCATAAGTGACCTTGTAGGCGTATTTGCGCCTGAGTCCCGCCCTGCGAGTGTAAAAACCTTCGAACTGTGGCATGTGGAATCTCGCTTTCCTGCGGCAGGGTGGGGCCTCGTCAGAGTGGACCCGTGCGGGGACGAATAAATCCCGTGGTGATTTTGGCACCTCCCGAAATATGACAATTGGCTTATTCGATGTTTAAGCCCGCTTTTTGCGGCTTTTGCAAAAAATCGCGCAATTTCCCCGGGTACAGGCTTGCGCATGGCTGCGCTCCAGAGTGACAATCAAACATCGGGCAAGCGCGGCGGCGCCCGATTGGTAAACGGGGAGAGATGTGAAAGCCGCGTCAAGCGAACGTAGAGGGGCGTCCGGTGCAGGATGTGGGCGGCATTCGCGCGCCCGCCGCACGCTTACGGTTTCCTTTTTTGTGGCGATCGCGGGCCTGGCGAAATCCGCTGACGCCGTGCAGGCGCAAGCCGGGCCGCTGGAGATCTCGTTCTACTATCCGGTGGCCGTTGGCGGCCCGCTGACCAAGATCATCGACGGCTTTGCCGCGGAATTCGAGAAGGAGCATCCGGCCATCCGGGTCAGGCCGGTCTATTCGGGTACCTACAAGGAGTCGGTCGCCAAGGCGATCACGGCGCACAAGAGCGGGGTGCCGCCAGCAGCGGCGGTTCTGCTTTCGACCGACATGCATTCGCTGATCGACAACGAGGCGATTGTGCCTTTCGACGATCTGATCGCCAGCCCGCAAGACACGCTTTGGCTGCGCAGCTTCCACCCCGCGCTGATGACCAACAGCCTTGCGGGCGGCCGCACCTGGGGAATCCCGTTCCAGCGCTCGACCATTCTCCTGTACTGGAACAAGGCGCTGTTCAAGCAGGCTGGGCTGGATCCCGAACATCCCCCGGCAAGCCGCCAGGAAATGTTGGCCTACGCGCGCAAGCTGACCCGTTTTGACAGCCGCGGGCGCGCCGAGCAGTGGGGCATCCAGATTCCCTCTTCGATATTTTCCTACTGGATGTTCCAGGGCCTGACCATCGGCAGCGGCATCGCCCTGGCCAATCCGGCCGGAACCCTGACGCGATTCGACGACCCCGGTGCGATCGAGGCGCTGCAGTTCTGGGTCGACCTGGCGCGCAAGGAAAAGGTGCACGCCCCGGGCATCGTCGAATGGGGCGCCACCCCGCAGGATTTCATCGGCGGGCGCGCCGCGATGACCTGGATGAGCAGCGGCAACCTGGGCAACATCCGCGACAATGCCAAGTTCGACTTCGGCGTGGCCATGCTGCCCGGCGGCGTGCGGCGCGGTTCGCCCACCGGCGGGGGCAACTTCTACATTTTCAAAGGCGCCAGCGCGCAGCAGCAGCGCGCGGCCCTCGCCTTTATCCAGTGGGTCACCGCGCCGGAGCGCGCGGCGCGCTGGAGCATTGCCACCGGCTACATTGCGGTGCGCGAAGACGCCTGGGCGACGCCGGAAATGAACCGCTACCTGGCTGAATTCCCCGCCGGCGCGGTGGCGCGCGACCAGCTCCCGAGTTCCGCCGCCGAACTTTCCACCCACCGCAACCAGCGGGTGACCCAGGCCCTGAACAAGGGTTTGCGCGACGCGCTCACCGGCGTCAAATCACCGGCGCAAGCGCTGCGCGACGCGCAACTCGAGGCAGCCGCCATCCTGCGGCCATTCCAGCGATGACCACGGCGCTCCCGCAGATGCGGACAGCACCCTGGTTGCGCAGCTGGGGGCTGCTGGGTTATGCCATTCCGCTGCTGGTGCTGGCCGCCATCCTGGCCGTCACCTATCAGCTGTGGCAGCAGGAGTGGCGCAACATCGAGCGCGAGACCCGCACCAATTTCGACTTCCGCACCCGCGAGGCAATCATGCGCATCGAGCAGCGCATGCGTTCCTACGAGCAGGTGCTGCACGCCACCGACGGCCTGTTCCAGGCCGCAGGCAAGGTCGGGCGCGACCAATTCCACGGTTTCATCGACAACCTTCAGTTGAAAGGCAACTACCCCGGGATCCAGGAGGTGGGGTATTGCAGCCTGCAGCCGGGAGCGGGCAAGGAGCGCCCGCGCTGCCCGGTGATTTATCTCGAGTCGGTGACCGGGGCCGGCCAGAAAGCCTTGGGCTACGACAATTTCGCCGATGTGGTGCGTCGCGATGCGATGCAATTGGCGCGGGACACCGGCAAGGTCGCCATTTCCAACAAGGTCAAGCTGCTCGACGAGGATGCCGGGGCCGCGCAGACCGGCATGCGCATGTACCTGCCGGTATATCGCAAGGGCGCGCTGATCCTCGGCGCCGACGATCGGCGCGCCAATCTCACCGGCTGGGTCTACGCCACCTTCGATCTCGATACCCTGACCGAAAGCCTGATCGGCCCGCGCGGCGCCGAAGTGGCGGTGGAAGTGGTCGACGACGCTACCTTGCCGGAGGGCAATGAGCTGTTCGATTCCGATCGCGACCGGGTCGGCGGCGAATCGGCGGTGCGCCTGCTCAACGACTCCCGCAGCATCGACATCGGCGGCTACACCTGGACGATTACCGTCCGCTCGCTGCCCGACCTGGTTTCGCCGCTGGTGATCGGCAAGACCCGGTTGATTGCCAACGCCGGCATCGGCGCCGCCATCGGACTATCGTTTTTCACCTGGTTTTTCATGCGCGGCCGTTCACGTGCCTTGCTGTCGGCGCAAAAGCTGATCGAGCGCGATGCCATGCTCACCGCTGCCACCGCGCAGGCCGAGGCCGCCAATGCATCGAAGGGCCGCTTTCTCGCCGCCGTCAGCCATGACCTGCGCCAGCCGCTGCAATCCCTGCTCTTGCTCACCTCGGTACTCAAGCGCCGCCATGGCGACACCGCCAGCGCCAGCATCATCAAGCCGATGGAAGCCTCGATCTTCGCCCTCAAGGAATTGCTCGACAGCCTGCTCGACCTGTCGAAGCTGGATGCCGGCGCGGTCACGCCGAATCCGCAACCCGTCCTCCTGGCCGACCTGCTGGAGCGCCTGGACAACGAATTCCGCACGCAGATCGAAATCAAGGGCCTGCGCCTGCGGGTGCGCTCGCCGCGGCGGCGCGCGCCGGCCAACGCGGCGGTGCTGACCGACCCGGCCCTGGTGATGGCGATCCTGCGCAATCTGCTGAGCAACGCCGCCAACCACACCCGCAGCGGCGGCATCCTGGTGGGCTGCCGGCTACGCGCAAGCCTGGTGCTGATCCAGGTATGGGACACCGGGGCCGGCATTCCCGCGGCCGAACTGGACAACATCTTCGAAGAGTATTACCAACTCAACAATCCGGGGCGCGACCGCGCGCTCGGCCTGGGCCTCGGCCTGGCGATCGTCGAGCGTATTTCACGGCTGCTGGGCCATCCGGTGCGGGTGCGCTCGCGCTACGGCAAGGGCTCGGTGTTCGAGGTGGAGGTGGGGCTGACGGCCGCCATGCCGCGGGCGCCGGCGGTGCCGCAGGCGCCCGCCGCCACGCATGCCGCCGCCATCCTAGTGCTCGACGATGACCCCACCGTGCTGCAGAGCACCGAGTTGTTCCTGCGCCAGCTCGGCTATCAGCCGCTGCTCGCCGCCAGCGCGCAAAAGGCGCTTGCCATCCTGCAGGGCCGCGCCCAGTTGCCGCAGGCGATCCTGGCCGACTATCGCCTCAACGGCATGCAAACAGGGGTCGACGCGATTCAGGCCATCCGTGCCGAGTTGCGCAGCGTCATTCCGGCGATCCTGCTTACCGGCGATTTGCGTCCGGAGGTCTTGCAGGAAGCGCGCCTGGCCGGCTGCGATCTGCTGCATAAGCCGGTCGACCCGGAGAAGCTCGATGCATTGCTGGGGCGTTTGCTCGATCACCCCTCGAACGTGGTGGAGTGAGGCATCGCGCGGACCATGCCGATGCCGGAAGATTACCCGAATGAACTGGCATAATGCGCAAGGCCTTGTGGCGAGGATTCTCCCGCCGAGCATGCGCGCAGGCAGTTTTCTTCCGGAACCGAAATGTCCAACGCATTAAGAATCATCGCCTTTCCCGGCGCTCCCAATCTGCCCGTATTCGCGGCTCACAAGCAGGGTTACTTCGCCGAGCAGGATTTGCAGGTGACCCTGACGACCACGCCGAGTTCGGTCTACCAAATACAGGCCTTTCACGCCGGCGAGTTCGACCTCGCCTTCACCGCCTGCGACAACATCGTCGCCTATCGCGAAGGCCAGGGTGCGGCCAAGCTGGAAGGGCCGGTGGACTTTCGCGTCATCATGGGCGCCACCCAGGTGGAGCTTTCCGTGATTGTCGACAAGAGCATCGGCGATGCGCAGGCACTCAAGGGCAAGAGCCTGGCGCTGGACGCGGTCGGTACCGGCTTTGCCTTTGTGTTCTACGAAATGCTGGCGCAACTCGGGCTCCAGATGTCGGAATACGAGCGCGTGGCGGTGGGCGCGACGCCGGAACGCTGGCAGTCGGTGAAAGAAGGCAAGCATGTGGGCACCATCACTATCGAGCCTTTCACCAGCATCGCTCAGGCGGCCGGCTATCGCGTGCTGCGCCGGAGCACCGAGGCTTTTCCGGTGTACCAGGGCGGTGTTGTCGCCGGCCGGCAGGCCTGGATCGCGCAGAACAGCGCAAGCGTGCGCGCCTTCATCAAGGGTTATTTGCGCGGCCTGGCATGGACGCTGGACCCGGCGAATCGCGCAGCCGCCGCCGCGTTGCTGCAGGCCGAAATGCCGGAGATCAAGCCGGGCGTGGTCGAGGCGGTGATGAACAGCCTGTTGTCGCCGCGCTCCGGCCTCACGCCCAAAGGTGCGATTTTGCGCGAAGGCATGCAGACGGTGCTGGACCTGCGCTCGCGCTACGGCAGCGGCAAGGCGGCCTTGTCGGATGTCGACAAGTACCTGGCCCTGTCCGATTACGAAGCGGTGATCGCGGCGCTTTGAATCGGGCGCAGCCGGAGGCAATCCACCGATGAACGATCGACTCATCACCGCCCTGGGCAACGAAGGCAGCCCGCTGATCAACGACCGGCTGTTCAAGGCCATCGGCAAGCCCCTGCAGCGCAAGGAAGATGTGCGCCTGATGACCGGCAAGGGGCGCTTCACCGACGACTTCACTTTGCCCGGGCAGGTCTGGGCGTGGATGGTGCGCTCGCTGTATCCGCATGCGCGCATCGTCGCCATCGACAAGACCGCCGCGCTGGCAATGCCCGGCGTGCTGGCTGTGCTGACCGGCGCCGATTGCGCCGCCGATGGCTTGAAGGCGATCCAGCACAGCCCGGTGCCCTCGACCAAATACGACGTCAAGCTGCGCGGCCCGAACGACACCCCGGTGTTTACCGGCCGGCATTTCCTGCTGCCCACGGACAAGGTGCGGTTTGTCGGCGAGGCCCTGGCGATGGTGGTGGCCGAAACGCGCGAGCAGGCCTGCGCCGCCGCCGAAGCGGTGGAAGTGAGCTACGAGGAATTGCCGTGGGTGGCGGACTCGGCCGAAGCCGCCAAGCCGGGCGCGCCGCGCCTGTGGGACGATATTGCGGACAACGTGCTGGTCGATGCGAGCTTCGGCGACATGGCCGCG
This sequence comes from Burkholderiales bacterium, assembly GCA_036271855.1. Classification (GTDB taxonomy): domain Bacteria; phylum Pseudomonadota; class Gammaproteobacteria; order Burkholderiales; family JAEUOS01; genus JAQGMJ01. Next base: position 18,661 of record DATAZV010000154.1, on the reverse strand, counting down.
ACCGATAAAGCGTTTGCGTCCGCCGCGCACGTTGTCAGCTTCAAGTCGCACGTCGGGCGCGTCACCGGCGTTGGGCTGGAGCCGCGCGCCGCGCTCGGCGCCTACGATCCGCAAAAGGACGCCTATACGCTCTATGCCGGCAGCGGCGGCGCGGTGCGCCAGAAGCGCGAAGTGGCCGACGTGCTGGGGGTGGAGCCGAACAAGGTCCGCGTGCTGTCCTACGACGTCGGCGGCAATTTCGGCACGCGCAACCGCTTGTACGTCGAATCGGGCCTGGTGCTGTGGGCGGCGAAAAAAATCGGCCGGCCGGTGAAGTTCCGCGCCGAACGTTCCGAGTCCTTTCTCACCGATTACCAGGGCCGCGACCTCGTGACGGAAGTGTCGCTGGCGATCGATGCCGATGGCAAGTTCCTCGCCATGCGCGCCCACAATCTGAGCAATGTCGGCAGTGTCTGCGTTTCGCTTTCGCCGCTGGGCAAGGGCTCGGGGCTGATCACCGGTTCCTACGACATTCCTCTGGCCACCCTGCGCGCGCAGGCGGTGTTTTCCAACACCATGGCCACCCAGGCCTACCGCAGTTCCGGACGGCCGGAGGTGACCTATGCGATCGAGCGCCTGGTCGACCGGGCGGCGCTGCAAACCGGCATCGACCGCATCGAGTTGCGCCGCCGCAACCTGGTCAAGCGCGAGCAGATGCCATATGTGAACGCCGTCGGCTCGACCTACGACAGCGGCGAGTATCAAATCAATATGGACGCGCTGCTGCAACTCGGCGACTGGGCAGGCGCCGAGGGCCGCCGCCAGGAAGCAAAGTCGCGCGGCAAGCTGCTGGGCATCGGCATTGCCAATTATGTGGAGTCCTCCATCGGTACGCCGAAAGAGCGGGTCGACCTCATCGTGCATGAAAAGACCCTCGAAGTGGTGATCGGCACCCAGCCCGCCGGCCAGGGGCATGAGACCAGCTTCGCGCAGGTGACGGCCGATGTGCTCAATGTGCCCTTCGAACAGGTGTTCATCACCATGGGCGACACCGACATTGTCAGCGCCGGCGGCGGCACCCACTCCGGGCGCTCGCTGCGCCATGCCAGCACGGTGATCGTGCTGGCCGCCGAGGAGTTGATCGCCACCGGGCGCAAGGTTGCCGCGCATTTGTTCGGCGCGTCGCTGGACCAGGTGGTTTATGACGACGGCGTGTTTAACTGCCTGGGCGACGAGCGCGCCTGGACCTGGTTCGAGCTCGCCGCTAAAGCAGCCGCGGCCGAGCTGCCGCCCGAGCTGAAAGCGGGCCTGCGCGTGCGCTGCGACAACGAAATGCATACCCCGGTATTCCCCAACGGCAGTTGCATGTGCGAGATCGAGATCGACCCGGAAACCGGCAGCCTGGAACTCAAGCGCTACGCCAGCATCGACGATGTCGGGCGCTGCATCAACCCGCTGATCGTGCACGGCCAGACCCACGGCGGCATCGCCCAGGGTGTGGGCCAGGCCCTATGGGAAGGTTGCCATATCGATCCCGCGACGGGCCAGCCCCTGATCGGCTCGCTGATGGACTACGGCATGCCGCGCTTCGACAACATGCCGTCGTTCAAGGTGGAGATCGCCGAAGTGCTGTCGCCCACCAATCCCTTCGGCGTCAAGGCCGGCGGCGAAGGCGGCACCACCCAGGCACTGGCGGTGATCATGAGCGCGGTCGAGGATGCGCTGCTTCCGGTGTGCGGGCCGGTCGAGATGGAAATGCCGGCCACGCCGCTGAAAATCTGGACCGCGATACAAGCCGCCAAGGCGGCGCGGCAAGAAAATTCACCGGGGCATTCCGCTGCCGGTTCGAAGGTGACTGTATGACCATCGTATCGATGCGCGTCAACGGCGCGCCAGTCTCGCGGGAAACGCCGGACAACACCTTGCTCGCGGTATTCCTGCGCGAAGGCCTGGGCCTGACCGGCACCCACATCGGCTGCGACACCTCGCAATGCGGCTGCTGCGTGGTACGCATCGACGGCACCTCGGTGAAATCGTGCACCACCTTGGCAGTGCAGGTGCAGGGCTGTTCGGTCACCACGGTCGAGGGTCTGGCCCAAGGCAACAGCGGCGAGACCCTGCATCCGATCCAGAAGGCCTTCACCAAAATGCACGCGCTGCAATGCGGCTACTGTACGCCCGGCATGATGATGTCGGCGGTCGACCTGATCGAGCATCACGGCAAACCCCTCACCGAAGAAGACGTGCGGCATGGCATGGAAGGCAACCTGTGCCGCTGTACCGGTTATCACAACATCGTTCGCGCGATCATCGCCGCCTCCGAAGAGATGCATGCAGGTAGCGCCGGCAAGCAGCCGGAAACGCAAGCCCGATGAACCCCGCCACCTACTTGCGCCCGGAGAGCCTGGAGCAGGCGGCCAAGCTGCACACCGATTTCGCCGAAGCCCGCTATCTCTCCGGCGGCCACACGCTGCTGCCGGCAATGAAGCAGGGCCTGGCCCGGCCCTCGCACTTGATCGACCTCGGCGCGATCGAAGGATTGCGCGGCATCGCCTTCGACGCCGAAAACAAGGCCTTGCTGATCGGCGCCGCCACCCGGCATGTCGAGGTGGCGAGCTCGGCCGAGGTGCTCGAACATATTCCCGCACTGGCGGGCCTGGCCGGTTCGATCGGCGACCGGCAGGTGCGCAATCGCGGCACCATCGGCGGCTCGGTGGCGAACAATGACCCGGCCGCGGATTATCCTTCCAGTGTCCTCGGCCTGGGCGCGACAGTGGTCACCGACCGGCGTGAAATCCCGGCCGATGAGTTCTTTACCGGCTTGTTCGAGACCGCGCTGGCGCCGGGCGAGATGATCGTACAGGTGCGCATGCCGATCCCGCTAGCGGCGGGCTATGCGAAATTCAGGAGCGCAGCCTCGCGCTATTCGCTGGTCGGCGTATTCGTCGCCCGCACCGCGCAGGGCGTGCGCGTTGCCGTCACCGGCGCAGGGGAGGGTGGCGTTTTTCGCGCTACCGCGCTGGAGGCCGCGCTGAACCGGGACTTCAGCGCGCAAGCGCTGGCCGATCTGCGCGTCGACGCGGCCGGGCTGCTGAACGACCTGAATGCCACGCCGGCATACCGCGCCAACCTGATCATGGTGATGGCGCGCCAGGCGGTGAGTCACATGGGGCAGGTGTCGTCGTTCAAATGAGGCGGCGCCAAATGCCCGCGTAATCAGTCGATGGTCGCGCTGGAAGCCTTGATCACTTTCGACCACTTGTCGGTCTCGGTCCGCAGGTGCAGCGCGAATTGTTCGCGGCTGCCGGCGGCGGGCACCAAGCCATCGCTTTTCATCCGTTCGCGCATTTCCGGTGTCTGCATGATTTTTTGCACCCGCGCATTCAGCACATCCAGGATCTCGACTGGCGTGCCGGCCGGCGCCAATATTCCGTACCACTGGCTCGACTCATAGCCGGGCAGGCCGGAGGCGGCCACCGTGGGCAGGTCGGGCAGGGCCTCCAGGCGTTCCTTGCTGGTCACGGCGATGCCGCGCAGGCGCCCGCTGGCAATGTGCGGCCCGGCGTTGATTGCCGGCAGGAACATCACCGGCGCATCTCCCGCGAGCAGCCCGACCATCGCCGGGCCCGAGCCGCGATAGGGCACGTGCAGCAACTGCACATTGGCCATGTGGTTGAACAGTTCTCCGGCCAGGTGCGGCGTACTGCCGTTGCCGGAGCCGGCAAAGCCGATGCGCCCGGGCTGGGCCTTGGCCAGCGCGATCAGGTCTTTCACCGAATGCACCGGCAGCGAGGGATGCACCACCAGCACATTGGGGCCGAAGGCCATCAGGCTGATGGGGTCGAAATCCTTGAACGGGTTGTAGGGGATTTTTTTGTACAGGCTGGGGTTGGTCACCAGCCCGGCGCCGGTGAACAGCAGGGTCATGCCGTCGTTGGGCGACTTGGCCGCCACCTCGGTGCCGATGTTGCCGTTGGCGCCACCGCGATTGTCGATGACGAAGGATTGGCCGAAGCTTTCGGTCAGCTTTTGCGCCAGGATGCGCCCGGCGGAATCCACCCCGCCGCCGGAGGGAAATGGCAGGATCACGCGTACCGCGCCCTTGGGATAGGGCTGGGCCCCCAGCGGTGGCGCCGACAAACCGAGCATGCCCAGTACAAGCAAGCCGAGGAGGGCGCTTGCCCTGCCCTGAAAAAATGATTTCAAACCTGTCTCCTTGCATTCCATTGCGCAGCATCCCGGTCAGCGCCGGCTACTGGGCATAATCATCGCATGGAATGGCCTGGCGCTGTGCCATCCGGCGCTATGACGCGGCGACCTTGATCCGGGACCTGGGCTTTGCCAGCGCTCGCGCCAGGGCGGAGGCGAGTTCGCGTGATTGCACCGGCTTTTTCAATATTTCGGCGATGCCGGCCGCCGCGGCGCGCTCCGCCATCATCGGTCCGATATAGCCGCTCACCAGCACGATCGGCAAGTCGGCGCGATGGCGGCGCAGCCGTTGCGCCAGCTCGGTGCCGGTGAGATGCGGCATCACTTCGTCGGTGATGACGGCGTTGAAGCGCGCGGCGTCCGCTTCGACCGCGGCCAGCGCCTGCCGGGCGTCGGAAAAAGCGCAGGGCCGGTAGCCCAGGCGCAGCAGTACTTCGGCCGTGACTGCGAGCAGCGCTTCCTCGTCGTCGACCACCAGCACGCTCTCGCCGCGGCCGCGCAGGGCCTGGATGATTTCGTTGTCGGTGGCTATCGGGCCGTGGCCCAAGGCCACTTCCTCCGGGGCGCCAGCCCGTGGCAGGGTGATGGTGAAGGCGCTGCCGCGCCCGGTCTCGCTGACGACATCGATGGCACCGCCGGAGTCGGTGACGATGCCGTAGACCAGTGACAACCCCAGGCCGGTGCCCTTGCCGACTTCCTTGGTGGTGAAGAAGGGCTCGAAAATCCGCGCCAGGGTAGCTTCGTCCATACCCGGGCCGCTGTCCTTGACGGTGAGGCTGACATACGATCCCGGCGCCAGGGTGCCGTGCTGGAACACGCGCTCGGCTGCGAGATCGATCGACGTCAGGCTCACCGTGAGCTCGCCGGTGCCGTCCATCGCCTGCAGGGCATTGGTGCACAGGTTCATCGCCACCTGATGCAGTTGCGTCGCATTGCCCATCACCGGCACCGGCGCGGAGGGCAGGTGCGTTTGCAGGCGCACGCCAACGGCCAACGAGCCGCGCACCAGGTCCAGGGTCTCGGCGACGATGCGGCCCAAATCGACGGCGGCGCGCTGGCCGCGCTGGCTGCTGCTATAGGCAAGAATCTGCTCGACCAGGTCGCGCGCACGGTTGGCCGCCGTCAGCACGTTCTGCGCGTAGCGCTTGAGGCGCGAGCCGGCGGGCGTCTCCTCCACCAGCATTTCGCCGTAGCCGAGAATGCCGCCCAGGATGTTGTTGAAGTCGTGCGCGATGCCGCCGGCCAGGCGCCCCACCGCCTCCATTTTCTCGGCTTGGCGCAGGCGCCGCTCCAGGCGCGTGTGCTCCACCTCTGCCAGGCGGCGTTCGCGCTGCAGCGCGCGCTCGCGATGGTCCAGGCCGAGCGCGGCGAGCGCGATCAGCGCCAGCATTGCCCCCGAGGTGAGCAGGGTGCGCACGGTGATGCGCCAGGCTTCGCCGCGCCACGGCGCCAGCACCGCTTCTTCGGTGGCACCGACTGTGACACGCAGCGCGAAGCCGCGCACCGCGACCATCGAGAGCAATACGCGCTGACCGATGATCGGGCTTACGGTCCAGCCGGTGAAACGGCCGGCGCGGTCGACCGTGTCGTTGATCTGCGGATTGGGGAACTTGCGTCCGCGCGCCTCCTGCGGGTCCGGCACCCGGGTGATCACCATGCCGTCGCGGTTGGTCAGGTTGATGAAGCCGCCGTCACCCAGCTCGATGGTGCGATAAAGGCGATCGAAGTTTTCCACTTCCATCAGCGCGGCGACGACACCGCCGAAAGCGCCCCCGGGCAGGTTCAGGCGCCGCGTCATCATGAAGCGCCATTTCGCGCCGGCCTGGCCCAGGTAAGGGTCGCTCAAGAACAGGCCGGTGGCGCCGTCGCGGTGGGCGGCAAAAAACGGCCGGTCCGCCTGGCTGCGCACGAATGAGGGCGTCTCGTTGGTGCGGCCGACGACGTTGCCCTGCGCATCGACCACCAGGAAGGCGGCCACCTGCGGAATGTGCACCATGGCTTCGCGCAGGCGCGGCGTGATGGCCGCCGCCCGGTCGGCCGAGCCGTCCTGCACCGCGTCGCGCAGCACCAGGTCGACGGCTTCCATCGCGCCGGCGGTCTGCTCGGCCAGCAGCGCGGAAAGATTGGACAGTTCGCGCCGCGCGCGCAGCTCGGTGCGCTCGCGGTCGGCGCGGATGTCCCAGACGGCCGAAGCGACGTTGACTCCGACCAGCACGAAGCCCAGCGCCACCAGCGCGCGGCGCAGGGTGATGCGGACAGCGGCCGAGCGCGCAGTCGGCATGGCGGTCTATTCCGGCGGGCCGAGGATTTCGGCAACCGCGCCGATGAACTCGGCGCGCTTCACCGGCTTGCCGAAGGCGCGCGCGGCGCCGGCTTCCAGCGCCTCTTCGGCGGAAAGCCCATGTCCGGAGTTGAAATGGCCGGAAATGGCGATGATGCGCACGCCCGGGTGCTGTTGCCGCAGGCGGGCGATGGCGGTGGCGCCGCTGGCGCCGGGCATCACCATGTCGGTGACGATCAGCCCGGGCCGCACCCGGCATGCCTGCTCCAGCCCGGCCTGGCAATCGGTGGCCTTGCCGACGCGATAGCCGGCGGCGTCCAGCCAATCGGCGACCAGTTCGCGCATTACCGAATCGTCGTCGATCACCAGGACATCAACCTGAATATTTGCGATTTCGCTCACCCGAATTCCAGCCTGCCCCGATTGCCCGCAGTTTACAGCGCCCAAGGCGGTGGATTACAGCTGTAACAAACCGGCGCCGTGGCGGCCGCCGTCGCGGCGGCAAGCTGTTCCGGCAAGCCGGCGGCGGACCGGCGCCCGCCGCGGCTCCGGTGCAGCGCCGTTACATGCGCTCAAGGCAGACCGTCGTCGGAATCGGTGTACACCGAGCTGACGAAAGGCTTGTCGGCATTTTTCGCGGCGGCAGCGGCGGTCGGCACGGGCGCGGCGGCGGAAGCGCTGGCGCTGCCGGGCTGGGCTTGCGAACTGGTGGTGCCGGCGGTGCCGGACGGAACCGCCTTTTTCATCAGCCAGTCGTTGTCCGAGTCGCCGTTGGTGGCGGCAAAAGCGCCAGGGGCCGCAAGCGCAACCGCAAGGGCGAGAACGAGTTTCGGGGAAAGTTGCATGTGGCACTCCTTGAATAATTGGCGAGGAAATTCTCGCGTGGTGCCATTTAAGGCCGCGCCGGTTGCGATTGACTTACAATTCCCGGCCGCCGTGTTACAGATGTAAAAGAACCTGTAACGGTGTGGGAATATCCCGCTCAGCATGAACATCGAAGCAATGAGGCACACCAGTCACGATAGCCAGCCATCCGGGAACGCGGCCTTGCCGCACGTTCTGGTCGTCGACGACGATCCGTCGATCCGCGAGCTGATCTCCGACTACCTGGGGAACAACGAGCTGCGGGTGACTGCCGTCGCCGACGGCACTGCCATGCAGGCCGCTTTGGCCTGCGATGTGGTCGACCTGATCGTGCTCGATCTGAAGCTGCGCAACGAGGACGGCATGGTGCTGGCGCGCCGGCTGCGCGACGAGTCCGCCATCCCCATCGTCATGCTGACCGGCCGCGCCGAGGAGGCCGACCGCGTGATGGGCCTGGAACTGGGCGCCGACGACTACCTCACCAAGCCGTTCAGCCCGCGCGAGCTGCTGGCGCGCATCCGCAGCGTGCTGCGCCGGCGCCACGCCGAAGTGCGCCAGGGCCGGCCCGAAGGCATCCGCGCCTATCGCTTCGACGGCTGGGAACTCAACCTCAACACGCGCCGCCTGGCCGATCGCGCAGGCCAGGCTGTGCCCTTGAGCAATGGCGAGTTCAGCCTGCTGGTGGTGCTGCTGGGCGCGCCCGACCGCATACTCTCCCGCGACCAGCTGCTGGACCTATCCCGGCTGCACAACGACGACGTCTACAATCGCTCGGTCGACGTGCAAATCATGCGTCTGCGCCGCAAGATCGAAAAGGACCCGGCCGCGCCGCGCTATATCCGCACCGAACGCGGCGCCGGCTATCTGTTCGGCGTCGCGGTCGAAATCGTGTATTGAGAAGGCGGCGGCAGGACCGCGGCGGTATGTGTAAGCGCCATGCAGGCGCCAGACTTTACTCCGCCTTCATCCCGCTCACCTTGACGATGCCCGCGTAACGGCCGATGTCGGCCTGGATGGTCCGGGCGAAGTCGGCCGGGCTGCCGCCGACGGCCTCGGCGTCCAGGGTGGCCAGCTTGTCCTTGACTTGCGTCTGGCGCAGCACGCCGGCGATGTCGGCATTCAGCCTGGCGACGATCTCCGGCGGAGTTTTTGCCGGCGCCACCAGGCCATGCCACTGTGTGAATTCATAGCCGGGGATGGATTCGGCAATCGCCGGTATCTCAGGCGCCGCCAGCGAGCGCTTCAGCCCGGTGGTTCCCAGCGCGCGCAGCCGGCCGTCGCGGACATAGGGCAGGGCGGAGAGTGTGGTGGAGAACATCACCTCTTCCTGGCCGCCCAGCAGATCGGTGAAGGCCGGCCCGGCGCCCTTGTAAGGCACGTGGACCCAGTCGACCCCTGTCTTCATCGCGAACCACACCGCAGCCATGTGACCCGAGCTGCCGGTGCCCGCCGAGGCCAGGTGCAACGCGCCCGGCTTCGCCTTGGCCAATGCCACCAGCGCTTTGACGTTGTTCACCGGCAGCGAAGGGTGCACCACCAGCGCCACCTCGAACGAGGTCAGCTGGATGATCGGCACGAAGCCGCGCACCGGGTCGTAGCCGAGGTTTTTGATCAGCGCCGGGTTGACCGCCATTTGCGCCGGCAGCACCAGCAGGATCGTGTAGCCGTCCGGTGCGGCGCTTTCCACGTATTGGCAGCCGACGATGCCGTTGGCGCCGCCCTTGTTTTCGACGATCACCGGCTGGCCGGCGGCCTGCGCCAGCGGGTCGGCGATCAGGCGCGACACCACGTCGGTGCCTCCGCCGGGCGGGTAGGGCACCACCAGGTGGATCGGCCGCGCAGGGAATTTCGCTTGCGCCTGTGCCGGGGGCGCGGCCAGGACGGCGCCGCCGGCTGCTATCGCAAGTAAAGCGGTACGGAGATGCTTCGCCGCGGTGAGGCGCTTGATCAAGGTATGCACGATGTCCTCCGAAGCACCGCCAGGCGGCGCGGGACGGTTGGGATTGGGTTCAACTGCGGGAAAGATCGGTGGCGCGCGCCTTCAGCGTAGGGTCGTTGCGCAGTACGCTCTTCTGGATCTTGTTGGTCGGCGTGTACGGCAGCTTGTCCATGAACAGCACGTAGCGCGGCACCTTCATCGGCGCCAGGTGCTTGGCGCACCAGTCGGCGATGTCGCGCGCCGTCGGCGCGGTGCCGGGCCTGGCCACCACGGCTGCCAGAATGTCGTCCTCGCCAAGCTCGGCCGGCACTGCTATCGCGGCGACTTCGGCCACGTCCGGATGCTGGCCGATCACCCGGTCGAGCTCGGCGCCGGCAATGTTTTCACCGCGCCGGCGGATGATGTCCTTCTTGCGCGAGACGAAGGTGTAGTAGCCGTCGGCATCGCGCGTCACCAGGTCGCCGGTGAGAAACCAGCCGTCGCGAAAGGCGGCGGCGGTCTGCTCCGGGTCGCGGTAGTAACCCTGGGTGACGATGGGGGTGCGTACGATCATTTCGCCGGCCACGCCGTCGGCCACGTCGTTGCCGGCGTCGTCGACCACGCGGCATTGCGCCCACGCCACGGCGGGGTCCGGATGTCGCCCCACCGGGCCCATGGTGCCGGGCCTTTGCAGGCCCTCATACGGGCTGCAGGTGACGCCGGGAATCTCGGTCATGCCGTAGCCCGAGACGAAGTAGGGCACGCCGAACTCCTCGCGGAAGGTGGCCCAGGCGCTATGGCGCACGCCGTAGGCGCAGCGCAGGCGGTGCCCCGGGCGGAACTCGCTGCGCGGCCGTGCTTTCAGGATGTTGCAGGCAGCCTCGATGATATTGACCACGGTGGCGCCGCCGGCTTCGGCCTGCTGCCAGAACTGCGAAGCGGAAAAGCGCGGCACGATCACCATCGTTGCTCCCGCCGCCAGGGTGCCGGCGACGGAATAGAACAGCGCGTTCATGTGGAACATCGGCAGCACAATCATCAGCCGGTCTTCCGGCTGCACGTACATGCGCTCGACGAAGGCCTCGCCGCCCAGCACGAAGCTGCGCTGGCTGTGCATCGCGCCTTTCGGAAAGCCGGTGGTACCCGAGGTGTAGATGATCACCACCGTATCTTCCGGGCGGCCATGCGGCGGCGGTGCGGCGCTGCCGTCCGCCTGCGCGAGCAGGGCGGAGAGCAGGGGCGGTGCATCAGTCGTGCCGGCCGGGGCGGCGTCCAGCAGCATCAGCCAGGGCGCGATGCCGCGTTCGGCACAGGCCGCGCGCGCGGTCGCCAGCGAAGCGGCGTCGCAGGCCAGGCCGCTCAACTCGGCGTGGTGCAGCACATAGCCGGCCTCGATGGCGCCGAACTCCGGATTGACCGGCACCATCACCGCGGCCAGCCGCGCCAGCGCGAACAGCAGCAGCACATGCGCCGGGTGATTGCGCGCCATGATGCCGACGCGGTCGCCGGCCTTCACGCCGCGTGCTGCGAGCAGCGTGGCGGTGCGCGCGACCTCGGCATCGAATTGCGCCCAGCTGCGCGCGTGGCCCTCGTAAAGATAAAAAGGCTTGTCCGGATGGGCGGCCAGCCGGCTGGCGAAGGCATCAGCCAAGGTGTAGCCGTGCGCGCGGTACAGCCGCAGCACTTCCAGCGGCTTTTTCAGGCGCGCCGGCAAGCGTGCCGCCGCGGCGACGGGCAGTGCATCAGGCATGCGAGTACATCCGCTTGCCGGCCACCGGCAGTTGCGCCTTCAGGATCACGCCCTGTTCGGCCTCGGTGATGAACAGGGTCCTGTAGTCCGGCCCGCCGAAGGCGATGTTGGTGGTGCGCATGCCGGCGCAGGACTTGATGCGCCAGATCGGCTCGCCGTATCTGGAAAAACCCCACACGGTGCCGAAGCCGGCATGGACGATGAACAGGTTGCCGTCTTGGTCCAGCGCCATGCCGTCCGGCCCGGTCGGGCTGCCGGAGAGCTGGATGAACATGCCGACCTTGCCCACGCCCTTGTAGTTGGGCAGCAGCGGGATCGCCAGGATGTTGTTGCTGCGCGTGGCGGCGACGTACAGCAGGTTTTCTTCCTTGTTCAGCAGGATGCCGTTGGGCCCGGCCACGCCCTTGTACAGCAGGTCGAGCTCGCCGCTGGCGCGCAGGCGCCAGACCCGGCCGGTGGGATCGTCCAGCGAGCTCTGGCCCTGGTCGGTAAAAAACACGTCGCCGGCGGCGCCAAAGATCAGGTCGTTCAGGCCTTTGAAGCCTTCGTGGTTGGGGCGGTTGAGGATCACTTCCATCGCCGCCGTCTTCGGGTCGAAGGAGAGCAGGCCGAGCGCATGGTCGGCGACGAACATGCGGCCGTCCTTGTGGATCTTCAGGCCGTTGGGCTCGCCTTCCCATTCGGCGAAGGTATTCCATTCGCCCTTGGGGTTGATCTTGAAAATGCGGCCGTAGGGAATGTCGGTGCAAAAGAAATTGCCCTCGCGGTCGAACGACGGCCCCTCGAGAAAGGAATGCACCGGCCCGGCGCCGCGCTTGTCCACCCAGTGCGAAGGATGGCCCATGCGTTTCAGGCTTTCGGGCATGCGGGTGTGGATTTCGGTTGTCAGGACCGGGGGTGCGGCGTACATGATGTCTCCGTTTTAATGGCGTTGAAGCGTTGCTGAATCAGGAATTCCTGCGCCCGGGGGCGGGCGCCATGAAGCCGGCGACGACGAAGGGCACGAGTTGCGCCAGCGCGCTTTCGACGTCTTGCGAGGCGCAGGTGCCGCCGGAATAATCTTCCAGCCGGCCGCCCTGCGAACTCACCACCAGGTAGCTGCCGACCATGAAATTGAAGCGCCAGTACACCGTTTTTTTGGGCAGGTGCGGGCAGGCCTCGGCCAGTGCCTTGACGTAGCGCTGGGTGGAGGCGCCGAAAGCCTGGCGGCGCAGTTCCAGGCCGATGTCGCCCGGCTCGCTGCGCAGTTGCGAATGGATGCGCACGAAGGCGCGGCCGCCTGGGCCTTCCTGCGCCATCGATAGGGCCGGGGTGAGAAACGAGCGCACCAGCGCCTCCAGCGGCACACGGCCGGCGCCGTGGCGCTTGATTGCTTCGTCGAGCAATACGTCGCGGTGCGTGGCCACCACGCGGGCGCGGCGCATGAAGGCTTCGGAGAAAAGATTCTGCTTGCTGCCGAAGTAGTAGTGCAGCAAGCCCTGGTTGATGCCGCTTTCCCCGGCGATGACGCGAAAAGTGCAGGAGGCGTAGCCCAGCTCGGCGAACAGCAACTCGGCGGCGTCGAGCAGGCGCTCGCGCACGTCCGACCCCGCTGCGGCGCGAGGCTTGCCTTCCTCCTGATTCGGCGCCTTCCCGCTCCCTCGCGAGGATTTAGTTGCTTGCATAACTAAAGTCTACACGGTTAACATGATCGCGGTCAAATGGACCGCAACGGCAGCGACAACACGGAGCCAAGCCAAGTGCAAGAGGGCATCGACGATTTCACCGGGCACGACCTGAAGACGGCCTCGCCGCTTTCGACTTACCAGGCGCATTGCCGCGCCGGCCGGCTCGCCTACCAGGTCACGGCCGATGGCCGTGCGGTATTCCACCCGCGCGTGGCTGCGCCCGGCAGCGGCGAGCCGCTGTCCTGGCGCATCTCCGCCGGCCTGGGGTTGGTGTATTCGACCACGGTGGTGCATCCGCGCGAGGGCGCGCCCTACAACGTCGCGCTGATCGACCTCGACGAGGGCTTTCGCATGATGAGCCGGGTCGAAGGCATCGCGCCGGCGGCCGTGGCCATCGGCCTGCGCGTGCAGGTGCGCATGGTCGACGAAGAGGACGGCATCGCCCGCCCGGTGTTCGTTGCCGCGGAGGCGCCATGACGCTCGAATCCGGCAGCATCGCGATTGTCGGCGCGGCCGAATCGGAGCTCGGACAGGTTGCCCCGGGCACCACGCCCACGGACCTGACAGCGCAGGGGGTGGTGCGCGCCTTGGCCGATTGCGGCCTGACGCTGGCGGAAGTCGACGGCCTGTTCGCCGCCAATACGCAGCAGCGCTTTGCCACCATGGTCCTGGCCGAATACCTGGGCATCGTGCCGCGCTATCAGGACAATACGCAGATCGGCGGCTCCTCCTTCATGTCACACATCGCGCACGCCATGGCCGCTATCGCGCAGGGCCTGTGCGAAGTGGCAGTGATCGCCTACGGCAGCACCCAGCGTTCGGTCAGCCGCGCCGCGGCGTCGCCGCGCGAAGTTCATCCCTACGAGACGCCCTACAACCCCTTCTTGCCGGCCTCCGCCTACGCGCTTGCGGCGGCGCGCCACATGTACCAGTACGGCACCACGCGCGAGCAGCTCGCCGAGGTGGCGGTGGCGGCGAGGCAATGGGCCTTGATGAATCCGCAGGCGTGGGAGAAAAAACCGCTGAGCATTGCCGAAGTGCTGGGCGCGCGCATGGTCAGCGACCCGCTCACGGTGCGCGACTGCTGCCTGGTCACCGATGGCGGCGGCGCCCTGGTGCTCACCAGTGCCGCGCGTGCGCGCACCCTGCGCAAGAAACCAGTCTACGTGCTGGGCGTTGGCGAAACGCTGTCGCACGCTGTCATCTCGGGCATGCCCGACCTTACCGTCACCGGCGCGGCCCGTTCCGGCCCGCTGGCCTTCGCGATGGCCGGCCTCACCCCGGCTGACGTCGATGTGGCGATGGTCTACGACGCCTTCACCATCAACACGATTCTTTTTCTCGAGGACCTGGGCTTTTGCGCCAAGGGTGAAGGCGGCGCGTTTGTCTCCGGCGGCGGTATCGCGCCGGGCGGGCGCCTGCCGGTCAACACCAACGGCGGCGGGCTGTCGTACTGCCACCCCGGCATGTACGGCCTGCTGCTGCTGATCGAGGCGGTGCGCCAGGTGCGCGGCGAATGCGGCGCGCGCCAGGTGCCCGGCTGCGAAGTCGCGCTGGCTCATGGCAACGGCGGCGTGTTGTCGAGCCAGGCCACGGTGCTGCTGGGCAGTTCTCCCGGCTGACTGGCGGGAAAAGTTGGGCCGAACGGCCCAGAATGCAAAAGGGACCAACGAAAAAATTCGTTGATCCCTGAGCATGAATTTGGTTGCGGGGACAGGATTTGAACCTGTGACCTTCGGGTTATGAGCCCGACGAGCTGCCAGACTGCTCCACCCCGCGTCTGAAGAATGCAATTATAGCACTTCCGGAGTGCGCAGGCAAAGCTTGCATGTTAAATCTTTGTCACCAACCGCCTCAAATCGGGGCGCGAGCACTGTACTCACGCGTGCCGTGGAGTTGGGGCGTATGATCCCGGCCCATGGATGAAAAATGAATCAAGCAGGTCGCCCATGAACGATACACGCAGCGGCATCCGCACACTGGAATACCAGTCCGGCTTCGGCAATGAATTTGCCACGGAAGCGATGCCCGGCGCCTTGCCGGCGCACCAGAATTCGCCGCAGCGCGCGCCGCTGGGGCTGTATGCGGAACAGATCAGCGGCACCCCTTTTACCGCGCCACGCGCGGTCAGCAGGCGCAGCTGGCTCTACCGCATGCGCCCCTCGGCGATGCAGCGCCCCTTCGCGCGCATCGACAACGGCCTGTGGCGTGCCGCGCCGGTCACCGAGGCGGAAGCGACGCCAAATCGCTTGCGCTGGGATGCGTTGCCGATGGAAGCCGGCGCCGCCGATTTCATCGACGGCATGGCGACCATGGGTGGGGGCGGGGACGTGGCGGCGGGCAGCGGCTTTGCCGTGCACATCTACCGCGCCAACCGCTCGATGACGCAGCGTTACTTCTACAACGCCGATGGCGAACTGCTGCTGGTGCCGCAATTGGGCCGGCTGGAGATCCATACCGAAATGGGGCTGCTGGAAGTGGCGCCGGGCGAAATCGCGGTGTTGCCGCGCGGCGTCAAGCTCAAGGTATCGCTGCCCGACGGGCAGGCGCGCGGCTACGTCTGCGAAAACTACGGTGCGCTGCTGCGCCTGCCGGAACTCGGCCCGATCGGCTCCAACGGCCTGGCCAATCCGCGCGATTTTCTCAGCCCGGTTGCGGCCTATGAGGAAATCGACGCACCAGTGCAGGTGGTGGCCAAGTTTCACGGCAATCTCTGGGCCGCGCAGGCTGAGCACTCGCCGCTGGACGTGGTGGCCTGGCACGGCAACTACGCGCCCTACAAGTACGACCTGGCGCATTTCATGGTGATCAACACCGTCAGTTTCGACCACGCCGACCCGTCGATCTTCACCGTGCTCACCAGCCCGACCGAGTCGCCCGGCACCGCCAACCTCGATTTCGTCATCTTCCCGCCGCGCTGGATGGTGGCCGAGCGCACCTTCCGCCCGCCCTGGTTTCACCGCAATCTGATGAACGAATTCATGGGCCTGGTGCGCGGCCAGTACGACGCCAAGGCCGAAGGCTTCGTCCCCGGCGGCGCCTCGCTGCACAATTGCATGAGCGCCCATGGCCCCGATGCGGTCTCGTTCGAGCGCGCCAGCGCCGCCGAACTGAAGCCGCATTACATTGCCGATACCCTGGCCTTCATGTTCGAAACCCGCCTGGTATGCGTGCCGACCCGCTTCGCGCTGGACACGCCGGCACTGCAAGGCAACTACGACGCCTGCTGGGACGGCTTCAGCAAGCACTTCAAACCCTGACTATCAAACCCACCCGAAAAAGAGGAGACCCCATGTTTGTCGAAATGCGCACCTACACCCTGCACCCCGGCAAGATCGCAACCTATCTGAAACTCTACGAAACCCAGGGTATGGCGATCCAGAAGCGCATTCTCGGCCGCATGGTCGGCTACTATTCCAGCGAAATCGGCGGCCTGAACCAGATCGTGCATATGTGGGCCTACGAAACCCTGGACGAGCGCACTGAAAAGCGCGCCAGGCTGGCCGCCGATCCGGGCTGGCAAGCTTACGTGGTGCAACTCCTGCCGCTAATGGCGGTGCAGGAAAGCAAGATCCTCAATCCGGCACCATTTTTCAACGTCAAGATCCAGGACTAATCATGCGTATTGCAGTCATGGGCGCCGGCGCGGTCGGCGGATATTTCGGCGCATTGCTGGCGCAGGCCGGCCACGATGTCTCCTTCATCGCGCGCGGCGCGCACATGCAGGCGATGCGTGCCAGCGGCATTGTCATCGACGGCCCGCGCGGCCGCGTGCAGGTGCAAAACATCACTGTCACCGACGATCCGGCCACGCTCAAACCTTGCGACGTGGTGCTGTTTTGCGTCAAGACATACGATACCGAAAGCGCCGCTGAAGCGGTGCGCCCCCTGGTGGCCCAAGGCGGCGTGGTGATCACGGTGCAAAACGGGGTCGACGGCCAGGACCGTATCGCCGCGGTGCTGGGCGGCGACTGCGTCATGGGCGGCCTGGCGATGGTCTCCGGCGTGATCGCCGAGCCCGGGGTGATCAGGACCATTTCCGAAATGTCCTCGCTGCGTTTCGGCGAAGCCAACGGCAGCGCCAGCCCGCGCGCCGTCGCCTTTGCCGATGCCTGCACCAAGGCCGGCTTCACCGCCGAGATCATGCCCGACATCCGCTCCGCGCAATGGCAGAAGTTCGTTGGCCTGGCCACCAACGCGGCGCTGACTTCGCTGATCCGCCTGCCGGCCGGCAACA
Source organism: Burkholderiales bacterium (assembly GCA_036271855.1). Taxonomy (GTDB): domain Bacteria; phylum Pseudomonadota; class Gammaproteobacteria; order Burkholderiales; family JAEUOS01; genus JAQGMJ01. The sequence goes on along the minus strand of DATAZV010000154.1, from coordinate 1,756 downwards.
TCTATCACGACCCCGAATTGCTGGAACTGACGCGCCGCGCCCTGGCCGAAGTCGCGGCGGTGGCGCGCGCGCAGGACATCGCGCTGCCCGAAGACATCGTCGAGCGCGCGCTCAAGCTGCACCAGAATTTCCCGCCGACCATGTACGCCTCGATGTACCACGACCACGCGCGCGGCCGGCGCACCGAACTGGAAAGCCTGTCGGGCCTGGTGGTGCGGCGCGGCCGGCAATACGGCGTGCCCACGCCGGTGCACGAAATGGCCTATTTGTGCCTCAAGCCCTATGTCAACGGCGCCCCGCAGCCCGGCGTGCTTCCCGGGTAAAGAGCGCTGGAATACGGGGCCGAAACACGGTAGCGCGGATTGGTATATAATGAGTTTCAGTCCTGATCCGCTTGCATTTGCCGCATTTTGCAGATGTCGCGCGCGCCGCAACCCGGCGCTGACGCACGAGCGGACTAAAACCGAAAACGGCAATTCCTGAAGCAGCCGTTTTCCGCCAGCCAATCAGAATAAGTTCAAGACAGGCGCGCCGCCTTCCCGGCATTTGCGCATTTATCGTTTGCTGTCCTTTCCTCTTGACGAGTGAATACATCCGAAGCCAAGGGCATACTTGAAGCCGCGCTGCTGACCACGCAGACGCCGCTGCCCCTCTCAGAATTACGCAAGCTGTTCGACGACGCGGTCGGCGCCGATACCCTGCGCGCGCTGCTTGAGGAGTTGCGCGCCGACTGGGCCAACCGCTCGGTCGAACTGGTCGCCCTGTCGTCGGGCTGGCGCTTCCAGACCAAGCCGGAATACGGCCAGTACCTGGCGCGCCTGAACCCGGACAAGGCGCCGCGCTATTCCCGCGCCGTGCTCGAAACCCTGGCAATCATCGCCTACCGCCAGCCGGTGACGCGCGGCGACATCGAAGAGATTCGCGGCGTCACCGTCTCGGCGCAGATCATCAAGACACTGGAAGACCGCGGCTGGATCGACACCGTCGGCCATCGCGACGCGCCCGGCAAGCCGGCGCTGTTTGCCACCACCAAGGTATTCCTGGACGACTTGGGCCTGGTCTCGCTGGAACAGCTGCCGCCCCTCGAGGAGATTGAAAAAGTGATGGATCTGGCCGATGCAGCCTGACGACGACAATTCCAAGGCAGTCCGCATCTCCTTCAAGGAAACGGATCACTCCGCTGCGCCCGCAGGCCCTGAAGGCGGTGCCCCGGCCGGACAGGGCGGCGGCAATGAAGGTGGCGGCAACGGCAACGAAGGCGGCGGTGGTGAGGGCGGCGGCAACGGTAATGACGGCGCGCGGCGCAACAACCAGCGGCGCGGCCGGCGCCGTGGCCGCAACGGCAAGCTGGGCAAGCGCGACCGCAAGGACTTCGCACCCAAGGCCGATTTCGTCCCCAACCCCGAGTCCGGCGTCGAAGGCCAGGCAATCTCTCCGGAGGGATTCGCGCCGGTAGAACCGCAGGGCAGCACTGCGGACGGCCAGCCCGGCGAGGCCCAGCCCGGCAATCGCAATGCGCGGCCCCCGCGCGTCGCCCGCGGCCCCGGCGCCCGTGGCGCGCGCGGCCAGCGTGGCCGCGACAACCGCGAGCCGGGCAATCGTGAGCCGGGAAACCGTGAGCCGGGAAACCGTGAGCCCGGCAATCGCGGCCCGAATAACCGTGGCCCCAACAATCGCGGTCCGAACAACCGGCCCCCGAAGGGCGATGCCCAGCCGGGCAACGTCGCGCCGCGCGCCGACAGCGACGCCAGCCCCG
>DATAZV010000153.1:0-6279 GCA_036271855.1 Burkholderiales bacterium | reverse complement strand
CGCCGGAGCGGAGGCCGCCGGCAATGCGATGGATTGTTCTGACATGCCGCTACTTTAAACCGACCCGAAACAAATACCCGCGACCGTACGGCGACAAAGCAAGAATGGATCGCGGATCCGATGCGAAAGCGGAGGAAAAACGAGTACCGAAAAACGCGGGACGAACACGGACGAAAAAAAAGCCCCGCGCGAGCGGGGCTTTTCCAGCGAATCGTAGCTTACCGATTTACTTGACGGGGCGCGTACCCACGACTTCGATTTCAACGCGACGGTTCTGGGCGCGGCCAGCTTCCGTCTTGTTGTCGGCGACGGGCTGCTTCTTGCCCTTGCCTTCAGTGTAGACGCGATTCGGCTCGATACCCTTGGACACCAGGTAAGCCTTCACCGATTCGGCACGGCGCACCGACAACTTGTTGTTGTAGGCGTCGCTGCCGATACCGTCAGTGTGGCCGACGGCGATGATGACTTCGAGGTTGATGCCCTTGAGCTTGCCGACCAGGTCGTCCAGCTTCGCCTTGGCTTCGGGCTTGAGCACGGCCTTGTCGAAGTCGAAGAACGCGTCAGCGGCGTAGGTGATCTTCTTGTTGACGATCGCCGGCGGCGGCGGGGCCGGTGTCTTCGCGACCGGGGGCGGCGGCGGCGGCGGAGCCATCACTTTCACCAGGTCGGGGTCGCATTCAAAAATGGCTTGTGCCGGGGTCCAGTAACCGGTGCGCCAGCAAAGATTGCCGATGCGCGGGTCGCCGAAGTTGGAGTTGCGCGCGATGACGCCGCGCCCGTCCTGAAGATATGCGTCCTTGCTTTGCGCGAACACGCCCGACGCGAAACTCACGCCGACGGCGGCAAGCAGTACTGCCAACCTGGTCGAAACTTTCATTTTTCTCCTCTTTGCGAAGTGATTTATCCCGAACCCCAAAAGCGACATTCGCGGGATTATCGATTAGAAGCCTTTGCACCGCACATCTGGTTTGCACCAAAGAGTGCCATGCCAATACTTTCAATCCTGATTTCGAAGCCGATTTTGCCACAGCCGGGCACCTGTTTCCAAGCGTGGAACATCGAGCCGGCGGAATTGTAGCGCATTTACAACATGGTTCCCAGCCACCCATACGTCTGTTACATGTTCGCGCCCCGCCGCGTAGACCAGGTGGGAGACCGGGTCGTAAACCGGCTGCAGTTCGGTTGCGCCGAGGTTGATGGCGGCCAGATCAGCCGCCTTTCCGGGCAGCAGGGAGCCGATTTTCGCCTCCAGGCCGAGCGCGCGTGCACCATTCAGGGTCGCGGCGCGCAGGGCGGCATGGGCGGGCAGGGCCTGGGCGTTGCCGGAGGCGCCTTTGGCCAGCAGGGCGGCCAGGCGCATCTCGGCAAACATGTCGAGTCGGTTGTTGGAGGCGGCGCCGTCGGTGCCCAGGCCGACGTTGACCCCGGCGTCGAGCAATTGGGCGATCGGCGCGATGCCGCTGGCGAGTTTGAGGTTGGAGGTCGGGCAATGGGCGACCGAGGCGCCATGGCGGGCCAGTAAGCCGATCTCGTCCTCCGTCAGGTGCACCGCATGCACGGCGATCAACTGCGGCCCCAGCAGGCCCAGATTCTTCAGCCGGGCCAGCGGGCGGATGCCGGTTTTGGCGATCGCGCCGGCGATTTCGTCGGCGGTTTCGTGCACATGCATGTGCACTGGCAGACCGAGTTCCTCGGCGTAGCGGACGATTTTTTCGAAGCTGGCGTCGCCCACGGTGTAGGGGGCGTGCGGCGCCAGGCAGAAGGAGAGCAGGGGCTCGTGGCGCAGGGAGTCGCGCAGGGCCAGGCCCTTGGCGAGGTAGTCGTCCGGGTCGCTGGCGTAGGCGGTGGGAAAGTCGATCACCACCATGCCCAGGCTGGCGCGCATGCCGGCGGCGAGTGCCGCCTGGGCCGCCGCCTCGGGGAAGAAGTACATCTCATTCATGCAGGTGATGCCGCCCTTGAGCATTTCGGCGCAGGCCAGCTCGGTGCCGGCGCGCACGAAGTCGGCGCTTACATGTTTGGCCTCGGCCGGCCAGATGTGGTCTTTCAGCCAGTCCATCAGCGGCAGGTCGTCGGCCATGCCGCGCATCAGGGCCATGGCGGCGTGGGTGTGCAGGTTGATCAGGCCGGGAATCAGCACGTGATCGGCGAGCACCACGTGTTCGGCGGCGGCGTAGCGCGCATGCGCTTCCGGGGTCGGCAAAACGGCGGCGATCAGCCCGTCGGCGATGGCGATGCTGTGCCCTTCCAGCACCGTGCCGGCGGGCTCGACCGGCACCACCCAGCGGGCGTCGATCAGGGTATCAATGGATTGCATGTCTTTTCTGGTCTTCAGGCGAAATTGCACGCGCAGCCCGCAATTTAGCAGGCCGACCCGATTTTCGCCTGATTGCATGACACGGTGGCCGTAAATCGGCCATGAAATGGGGGCTTGCAAGGCCGTAATTCCGATGCTAGTATCAAAATTGATACAAATATAAATAATAAAACAGCGCGGGGAATAGCTCGCCGCGTGGTCTGACAATTCCGGTAGTTTTTTATTTATCCAATCTGGCACAGGCGGCCGCTTCCGCGTTGCCAACCGAATTGACCTAGGAGGGGACACATGCAAACGACTCTGGATTCTTCGGCCATCGCCGGGCGACCATCCACCAATGAAGTGAGCGGCTACGGCTGGAAAGCCCTGATCGGCTCGGCGCTGGGCTATGCGATGGATGGCTTCGACCTGCTGATCCTGGGCTTCATGCTGCCGGTGATCGCGGCTGAGCTGCACCTCAACCCCGGGCAATCCGGCGCGCTGGTCACCTGGACGTTGATCGGCGCGGTGGCCGGTGGCCTGATTTTCGGCGCCCTGGCCGATCGCTACGGCCGCGTGCGCGTGCTGACCTGGACCATCCTGCTGTTCGCCGTGTTCACCGGCCTGTGCTCGGTGGCGCAGGGCTATTGGGACCTGCTGTTCTACCGCACCGTCGCCGGCATCGGCCTGGGCGGCGAATTCGGCATCGGCATGGCGCTGGCCGCCGAGGCCTGGCCGGCGTCGAAGCGGGCGCGGGTCTCTTCCTACGTGGCGCTGGGCTGGCAGTGCGGTGTGCTGCTGGCGGCGGTGGTGACGCCGCTGCTGCTGCCCGCCATCGGCTGGCGCGGCATGTTCGTGCTGGGCATCGCGCCGGCGCTGGTGGCCTGGGTGGTGCGCAACAAGCTGCACGAGCCGGAAGCCTTCGTGCGCAGCGCGGCGAAAAAGCAGCCTGCCGGGCATGCGTTCAAGCTGCTGGTGAAGGACAAGCTCACCGCCAAGGCGAGCGCCGGCATCGTGGTGCTGTGCGGGGTGCAGAACTTCGGCTACTACGGCATCATGATCTGGCTGCCGAGCTATCTGTCCAAGCAACTGGGCTTTTCGCTGACCAAGTCCGCCATGTGGACCTCGGTCACCATCCTGGGCATGATGGTCGGCATCTGGGTGTTCGGCCAGCTGGCGGACCGGATCGGCCGCAAGCCGAGTTTTCTGCTGTTCCAGGTTGGCGCCATCGTCATGGTGCTGGTCTACGCGCAATTGAGCGACCCGATTACCATGCTCTGGGCCGGCGCGCTGATGGGCATGTTCGTCAACGGCATGCTGGGCGGCTACGGCGCGCTGATGTCGGAGGCTTATCCCACCGAGGCGCGCGCCACGGCACAGAATGTGCTGTTCAACATCGGGCGGGCGATCGGCGGTTTCGGCCCGGTGGTGGTCGGCACCCTGGCGGTGCAGTATTCCTTCCAGGTCGCCATCGCGCTGCTGGCTTCGATCTACGTGCTCGACATTTTTGCCACCGTGTTCCTGATTCCGGAACTCAAGGGCGCCGAGCTCGAATGATTCTGCACGCCAGCGAGGACATGCGATGAACGCAGTGATGAGCGAACAACCCGCGGCCCGTATTGGCACCGGCGCCGGCTGCGCGGCCCAGGTGGCCTCGCATCGCTGCGAGGTGATGGAACACCGCTGGGTGAATGCGCGCTACAAATACTTGCGCCTGCGCGCGCAAGCACCGCTGGCGCGCATCACCGGCTGCGGCCAGTTCTACCAGTTGCGCTGCCCGGTGAGCGAGCGCCAGCAGCCGTTTTTGCTGCGCCCGATGAGCGTCTACGGCACCGGGCCGGAGGACGGCACGGTCGAATTTCTCTACAACGTCACCGGGGTGGGCACGCGCGCCCTGGCCGATTTGCCGGTGGGCGGGGCAATGGAAATCGTCGGGCCGCTGGGCAATACCTTCGGGTTCGAGGCGGACTACAAGCGCATCCTGGTGGTGGCGCGCGGCGTCGGCCTGGCGACGATGGCGCCGCTGGTGCGCGAGGCCGGCAACAACGGCGTCGCGGTCACCGCGCTGATGTCGGCGCGCAGCCCGGCCGACCTGATGCGCGAAGAGTTCCTGCGCGGGGTCGAGGCGCAGGTGCATAGCGTGTACGACAGCGATGGCAGTTCGGCGGTGGAGCACATCGAAATATTATTGCGCGAACTGATCGACACGCAGGCGCCGCAAGCGGTCTACACCTGCGGCTCGCATCGCCTGCTGATGCTGCTGCAGCGCGTGCTGGCGGACTATCCGCAAATTCGCGGCGAAGTGGCGATGGAGCAGCGCATGGCCTGCGGCATGGGTGTGTGCCTCTCCTGCGTGCGCCTGTTCGACTGCAGCAAAGAGGCGGGCAAACAGGACATGCAATTCCTGCGGGTATGCCGCGAGGGGCCGGTATTTCCGATCAGTACGGTGGTGGGGGAGGTGGAATTTGGCTGATCTACGCGTACACGTCGGCGACCTGATCCTGCGCAACCCGGTGATGCCGGCTTCGGGCTGCTTTGCCATTGAATACCGCGAGGCGCTCGACCTTAACCAGTTGGGCGCGCTGGTGATCAAGAGCGTGTCACCGAAAAGCCGCGCCGGCAATCCGACGCCGCGGGTGGCGGAGACCCACGGCGGCATGCTCAACTCGATCGGCATCCCGAGCAAGGGCCTGGACTATTTCCGCGCCAACGCGCTGCCGCCTTACACCGCCTACGACACGCCGGTGGTGGTGTCGATCTCGGCCGATACCGCCGAGGAATTTGCCGCTGCCTGCGCCGAGGTATCGCTGCCCGAAGTGGCGGCGATCGAGGCCAACATCTCCTGCCCCAACCTGGAGGCCGACGGCATGGCTTTCGCGATGGCACCGGACACCACCTACCGCGCCATTAGCGCGATCCGCCGCCGCACCCAGCATCCGTTGTGGGCCAAGCTGACGCCGAACGCGGCCAATGTCGCCGCCGTTGCCAAGGCCGCCGAAGAGGCGGGCGCCGACGCGGTGGTGATGGGCAATACCGTGCTGGGCATGGCGATCGACGTGCGTACGCGCAAGCCCAAGCTGGGCAATGTGATGGGCGGGCTCTCCGGCCCGGCGATCAAGCCGATCGCCCTGCGCATGGTGCACCAGTGCCACCGTGCGGTGCGCATCCCGATCATCGGCTGCGGCGGCATCGCCACCGCCGAGGACGCGCTGGAGTTCATGCTGGCCGGCGCCAGCGCGGTGCAGGTGGGCACGGCCTCTTTCATCGACCCCGGGGTGATGCAAAAGATCATCGATGGCCTGCAGGCCTATTGCGAGCAGGAGGGCATCGCCCACCTGCGCGAACTTACCGGCGCGGTGCAACTGGACCGGCAACTGACCGACCGCTGGCTGCGCTTTGCCCAGCAGTCGGGTTAAGCCATGCTGACCCGCACCGCAACCCTGGATTTATCCACGCTGCGTGATACCGCCGTGCGCATGTTCGACGAAGTGCGCAAGCTGACCTTCGACGGCGTCGGCGTCACTCGCGAAAGCTACGGCCGCGGTGAGACCGCGGCGGCGGATTTTTTGCGCGAACTGGCGCAAGCCGAGGGCCTGAAGGTCGAGACCGACCGCGCCGCCAACCTGGTGTTCAGCCTTCCTGATGACGGCGGCGAGGCCCCCGCGGTGTGGAGCGGATCGCACCTGGACTCGGTGCCGCAGGGCGGCAACTTCGATGGCCTGGCCGGCATCGTCGCCGGTCTCTTGTGCCTGATCGCGCGCAGGCGCCAGGGCACCCCGCAGGGACCGCCGCTGCGGGTGATAGCCTTTCGCGGCGAGGAAAGCGCCTGGTTCGGCAAGGCGTATATGGGATCAGGCTCATTGTTCGGCAAGGTTTCGCCCGAAGACCTGGAACTGAAGCAGCGCAATAGCGGCCTGACGCTGGCCGAGAGCATGCGCGGCGTCGGCGCCGACATCGACGCGATCCGCGCACGCACCCCGCTG
>DATAZV010000152.1:0-11129 GCA_036271855.1 Burkholderiales bacterium | reverse complement strand
CCGAATCGGTGAAGGCTTACCTGGTGTCCAAGGGTATCGAGCCGAATCGCGTCTACACTGAAGGCAAGGGCAAGAAGCAGCCCGTCGCTGACAACAAGACCGCGGAAGGCCGCGCCAAGAACCGCCGCGTGGAAATCGAAGTGGTCGGTACGACCAAGTAAGATTTCACTCAGGTTCGCAAAAGCCCCGCCTCGGCGGGGCTTTTTGTTCTGCAAATTCCGCTGCAACGCGCAACGCCGCATCACTTCAAACGATAAAATCCCTCCATGACCACACGCCCCTCCGGCCGCCGCGCCGACCAACTGCGCCCCGTGCGCCTGACCCGCAACTACACCAAGCACGCTGAAGGCTCGGTACTGATCGAGTTTGGCGACACCAAGGTGATCTGCACCGCCAGCATCGAAGACCGCGTCCCCGGCTTTCTCAAAGGCAAGGGGCAAGGCTGGATGACCGCCGAATACGGCATGCTGCCGCGGGCCACCAACACCCGCAGCGACCGTGAAGCCGCGCGCGGAAAACAATCCGGCCGCACCCAAGAAATCCAGCGCCTGATCGGCCGCAGCCTGCGCGCCGTCACCGACCTCACGCTGCTCGGCGAGCGCACCCTGCAACTCGACTGCGACGTCATCCAGGCCGACGGCGGCACCCGCACCGCCAGCATCACCGGCGCCTGGGTCGCCGCGCGCGACGCCATCGCCACCCTGCAAAAAGCCGGCGCGCTCACCGCCAGCCCGCTGAAAGACCAGGTCGCCGCCATCTCGGTGGGTATTTTCGAAGGCATGCCGGTGCTCGACCTCGACTACGCCGAAGACTCCAACTGCGACACCGACATGAACATCGTCATGACCGGCGCCGGCCACTTCGTCGAAATCCAGGGCACCGCCGAGGGTGCCGCCTTCACCCGCGCCGAAATGAACAGCCTGCTCGACCTGGCCGGCAGCGGCATCCGCGAGCTGATCGAACTGCAAAAAGCCTGAGCCTTTGCCGCATGAAGCAAATCGTCATCGCCTCCAACAACGCCGGCAAGCTGCGCGAGATCGCCGCCATCCTCGCGCCCCTTGGGATTAAACCCGTCGCGCAGGCCGACTTCAATGTGCCCGAAGCCGAAGAGCCCTACCCCACCTTCGTCGAAAACGCCCTCACCAAGGCGCGCAATGCCGCACACCACACCGGCATGCCGGCGCTGGCCGACGACTCCGGCATTTGTGTCGAAGCCCTGGGCGGCGCCCCCGGCGTGCTCTCCGCGCGCTACGGTGGTGAGCCGAAATCCGACGAACGCAACAACCAGAAACTGGTCGCGGCATTGGCGAATGAACCCAATCGCCGCGCCTACTACTACGCCGCCCTGGTACTGGTGCGCCACGAAAACGACCCGCAACCGCTGATCGCCGAAGGCGTGTGGCGCGGCGAAGTCGTGCTTGAGGCCCGCGGCGCCGGCGGCTTCGGCTACGATCCTTATTTTTTTCTGCCCGCGCAAGGCCAGACCGCCGCCGAACTCGCGCCCGAGCTCAAGAACAAGATCAGCCACCGCGCCCTCGCCCTGCAGCGCTTAGCCGCCCTGCTCAAGGAACAGCCGCTCTAGCGGCGCGGCCGTGACCGTCATCCCGATCAAACCCGCCGCCGGTCAGGCAAACCCGGCCGGCCAGGCCCCGCGCGATGTCGTCGCCGCCCACACCCAGCCCGGCGCCATCACCCTCGCCGCCCTGCCGCCGCTCTCGCTCTACGTGCACTACCCCTGGTGCGTGCGCAAATGCCCCTATTGCGATTTCAATTCGCACGCCCTCGACGCCGACAAACCCGCCGCCGAAGAGCGCTATATCAACGCGCTGATCCACGACCTTGAACTCTCCCTGCCGCTGATCTGGGGCCGGCGCATCCACAGCATATTTTTCGGCGGCGGCACGCCCAGCCTGATGTCCGCCGCCGGCTTCGAGCGCCTGATGGTCGAATTGCGTGCGCGCCTGCAATTCGACGCCGACATCGAGATCACCCTCGAAGCCAATCCCGGCACCTTCGAAGTTGAAAAATTCCGCGCCTATCGCGCCTCCGGCGCCAACCGCCTGTCGATCGGCATCCAGAGCTTCAACCCCGAACACCTCAAGGCGCTGGGCCGCATCCACGACGCCGGCGAAGCGCGGCGCGCGGTGGAAATCGCCGCCGCCCACTTCGACAACTTCAACCTCGACCTGATGTACGCCCTGCCCGGGCAAAGCCTGGAGCAGATGCGCGCCGACCTCGACACCGCGCTGGCTTTCACCCCGCCGCATCTGTCGGTCTACCACCTCACGCTCGAACCCAACACCTACTTCGCCAAGTACCCGCCCAAGCTGCCCGACGACGACGCCGCCGCCGACATGCAGCAGATGGTCGAAGAGACCCTTGCCGGCGCGGGCTTCACGCACTACGAAACCTCCGCCTATGCCCAAGCGGGCCGCATGAGCCGCCACAACACCAATTACTGGCGCTTCGGCGATTACCTGGGGCTGGGCGCCGGTGCCCACGGCAAACTCTCCTTCGCCCACCGCGTGCTGCGCACCACCAAGCTGAAAAATCCCGAAGGCTACATGGCCGGCTGCGAAGCCGATGCGCCGCTGGCCGAAGAGCGAGAGGTCGGCATAAAAGAGTTGCCCTTCGAATTCATGCTCAATGCCTTGCGCCTGACCGCGGGCTTCGAGATCCCCCTGTTCACCGAACGCACCGGCCTGCAGATTTCCGTCATCGGCCGTGCCCTCGACAGTGCCGAGTCGCGCGGCCTGATCGTGCGCGACCACGCGCGCATCGCCCCTACAGAGCGCGGCCGGCATTACCTGAACGACCTGCTGGAAATTTTTCTCTGAAGCAGCGGGCGCGCAGGCAATAAAAAAGCGCGGGGCATCCCGCGCTTTCGTGTCTACCCCGGTCCCGGCTAGGCGGCGCCGGCCGCCTTGTCGTTGGCCGCCACCTGCAATTCATTGTTCACCTTTTGCACGCCCGAGACGCCTTGCGCCACCTCCTCGGCATGGCGCCGGGCCGCCGCGTTGGCCACCTTGCCTTGCAGCGTTACCTCACCCTTGTTGGTGCTGACGTCCACCTTCAGCACACTCAGGGCCGGGTCCTTCAGCATTTCCGCCTTGACGGAAGCGGTGATCGCCGAATCGTCCACCACGCTGGGCACCTCGCCCGACTTGTCGCGCGCCGAGGCAACGCTATCGCGCAGGGCGTCTTCCGCCTTGTTGGCGCCCTGCTGGATTTTTCGGTCCGTCTGGCGCGCCGCGTTCTGGATGTCTTGCCCCGCCTGGCTGGCAACCGCGTTGCCCTTGTCCAGGCTTTGGTCGAGTTTCTGGCCCACGGTCTGGCCGTTATCGTCGGTCTTGCTGCAGCCCATCGCGGTGAAGATCATGCCCAGCAGGATCACGATCAGGATCAGGTTGAAAGTACGGGTCAGGGTTTGCATGTTTCAGCTCCAAGGTTGGCTGAACAGCTGGTGGGGGTGCAATCATTATTGCCACTGCCCGTGCCGCCGCCAAGCTTCGCCCATCCGATTGTCTTGTCGGAATGCGCCGACAGGCAAACCGCGTAACTGCATGTTTTTGCGGCACCCGGCCTTTTTCTTGTCAGTGCCGTCCTACAAGAAAACCGGCTCAGGGCCGACTTTTACGCCCGTGCCCGGCGGGCACACTACGTTCATTGCAAATTTTGGGGTCAGGCGGGTTTTCGCGGAATTTGTCCAGGTTTCGCGAAATTCAGTTTTTCGCCGCCTCGCGTACGGAGATCGCCATGCTGAAATGGGCACTGATATTTGCCTTGATATCCATCGTCGCCGGCGTGCTCGGCTTTACCGGCATCGCCGCCGGTGCGGCGGGGCTCGCCAAGCTGCTGTTCGTGGTGGCGCTGATCGTGTTCCTGATTTTCCTCTCCCTCGGCCTGTTCGTGGTCAAGGCAGTGGATTGACCACCGCCGCCGGCCCGACGAATGGGGCTAAGGAATGGGACTATGATTCGCTGGCTGACAGCGGCGCAGACCTATCCCGGAAAATGCCGGCAGCAGCAGTTCGCCGACTCCGGCGCAAGACCTAGATAGACGACTAGAAAAAAGAAAGGGACCGCCTTGAGCACACCGCCGCTAATCCGCATCCTGCTGGCCGACGACCACCAGATCGTGCGCGCCGGCCTCTCCCAATTCATTGCCGACCATGGCGACCTGAAGGTGATGGCCGAGGCCGGCAGCGGCGACGAAGTGATCGAATTGGTGCGCAAGCAGGAATTCGACGTGTTGCTGCTCGACATCTCGATGCCCGGCAAGAACGGCATCGACACCCTGCGCGTGGTGCGCCAGATCAAGCCCGAGCTGGCCGTGCTGATGCTCTCCGGCTACCCCGAAGAACACTATGCGGTGAACCTGCTGCGCTCAGGCGCTTCAGGCTACATCGCCAAGGACGCGCCGCCGGAAGAAATGATCCGCGCCATCCGCGTCGTCGCGCGCGGCAAGCGTTATCTCAGCGAAACTGCCGCCGACCTGGTTTCCGCCGAACTGGCGCGCCCCGAAGGCTCGGCCAAGCCCCTGCACGAAACCCTGTCCGAGCGCGAATTCCAGATCTTCCGCAAGCTCGCCGCCGGCCAGAGCGCGACCGAAATCGGCAACGAACTGAATCTGAGCGTCAAGACCGTGAGTACCTATCGTGCGCGGGTGCTGGAAAAAATGCACCTCAAGACCAATGCCGACCTGACCTACTACGCGATCAAGAACTCCCTCCTGGAATGAGCGCGCCGGATGACTGTCAGACAGCCCCCGACAGACGTGCCCCCGTTCCGCGAGCACCATGACGCTTCTGTTTTCCACCATACCGGGCGCGGGCCGGCAGGTGCTGCCTACAAACAAACGGCCATGACGCGTCCACTACAAATATTCCTGGTTGAGGATTCCGCGGAGATCCGGGAAGCGCTGACCCAGACCCTGGAGTCGGCCGGGCAAATGTCGGTGGTGGGCTATGCCGACAACGCCAACGACGCCATCCGCGCCCTCGAGAACCAGGCGATCGACGCCGCCGTCATTGACCTGCACCTGCGCGAAGGCTCCGGCCTCGAAGTACTCGCGCACCTGGCGCGCGCCAATCCGAAAAACATCCTGCGCGTGGTCCTCACCAACCACACCGCGCCGATGTTCCGCCGCGCCAGCGAAAAGCTCGGCGCCGATCATTTCCTCGACAAGTCGATGGAATTCGAGCGCGCCGTCGAAGTGCTGGCGCAGCACGCCGAACAACTGAGCTAGGCCGGGCCGCAGTGTCCTGGCGGACAGTTCAAGCTACTTTGCGCAGCGTTCTGACGAGCGGCAACAATGCCTGCCCTGGTGGCCCGCCATTCATACGACAGAGGTACGGTGAGACGACCGAGATTGATGGCGCGAAGAACCCGAAGGGATGAAGCCAGGTGATGAAGAATTTTCCGCTCCAGCCAGTCGGGATCAAAACCTGCCCACTCGCCGGCCATACTCAGCAGGTTGTATTTACAAACCGGATAAACCTCTTCAACCAGGATTGTTTGCAACGCCTGAATGGAGTATGGGGATCCGGCGAGAACCTCAATACGCCAACTCCTCGATAGGGAGACGTCCGTGTCGAGGAAGAGACCAGATAACGCCTCCCAGACGGGGCGACGCACGACGAGTTCATCGGAAGCGAGCACCAAGTTAACTTTCATCTTCCGCCGCTTCTCTTGGACAACCTAAATTCGATCTCCCCGGTATCCCGGTTCGCGGCTTTGATGCGCGATCGCAAATATCTGCGGGCCGCCGGCGGCGTCCTCTTCACATACGACTGTATAAGGGAAGCGATCAAAGTGGTAGAAGCGAAAGCCGTGTTCACCGCGCGGGCCTAGTTGCTGATTTTCGACCAGTAAATCGCGCACGCGCTCATACTCCGACTCCGCGAGGAAGGCCAAGGCGATCATTGCGCTGGCGCGGGCCGCGTAGTAAACCGCCGCCTCACCCAGTTCAGCCTCGGCGTCCGGGTGAATCGAGTAGTTCACGCAATCTTTGCCCTGACACGCGCCAAGGCCTCATCGCCGGGGACCATGGCTACCTTGCCGCTCCGAACTTCCTCCCGCCGGCGAAGCGCAAGTTCCATCCACGCTTTCTGCGCAATTGACTCCGGTTCGAAGCTGGCAATCAGCAACTCAAGAATTCGGGCACGTTCCTCGGCGGGGAGATCAAGGACTTCGGCTGCAAGGTCGTGGGTTGGGGGTGGTCATGAAGCCTCCGTTTTTCTACTAGACGCAAGAATGCCATACCTGCCGCGATTGCGCTAACTTGCGAACGGCGCGTTTCGGCATGGCAGCCTGCCCAAAGTCCCGGTGTCGGACTGCACCGACATCCGTTTCAGCCGCCCTCCCCTGCTCGCGCCGCGCTGCCCTGCCTACACTTCTCCTACTCATTCGCGCATATGCGATTTTCTCCAGGAGATAGCCATGCTGCACTACGCAGTCGTATTTCTGGTCATTGCGATCATCGCGGCGATCCTCGGATTCGGCGGTATTGCGGCGGGCGCGGTCGGCATCGCCAAGGTGCTGTTCCTGGTCTTTTTGGTTCTCGCCATCGTGGCCTTTGTCTCGGGACGCCGCCCCGGCATTTGACGGCGGCATCCATCCCCAGCCTCAATCAAGGAGCATTTTCATGAGCAGCAAAAATATCGCCAGCCCCACTGAAGCCATTTCCGGCGCCGTCGACGACGTCAAGAGCAGCTTCGGCAACGTCGCGCAATCCATCGCCGGCGCCTTCGACCAGCGCAAGGCCGCCGCCGCCGAGCAGTTCGACGCCGGCCGCGCCGCCGTGACGGACTATGCCCGCAGCAACCCGATGCGTACCATCGGCGTCGCCGCGCTGGCCGGCATCGCGCTGGGCGTGCTGTTCTTCCGCCGCTAGGAACTGTGATGAACAACGCCAGCATCAGCGCCTGGTGGCATCGGCTTCACGGCAGCCTGCGGGTATTGCTCGGCCGCCTCTCCGGCGACCGCCGCGAAATCATCGCCGGGCATCTGGAGCAGACCATGGGCCGGGTGGCGGGGGCGCATGCCCGCGCCAACCAGCAAACCAGGCGCCACCTGGCGATGTGGCGGGCACGGCACTCCGAATTTTTTGCCGGGCGGGGGCGGCGCCTGCCGCGCTGACAACAACCGTATCGCCAAGAACCATAACGCGTCACACCAAAGAGGAAACGCCATGCTGAACAAAATCCTGATCTCGCTCGCCGTCGCCGGCGGCCTGTTCGCCGCCGCGCCTGCTTTCGCCATGGACAAGTCCCAATACAAGGCCGAGCAGGACCGCATCGCCGCCAACTACAACGCCGACCGCGACCGCTGTTCCCGCCTGGCCGGCAACGCCAAGGACATCTGCGTTGAAGAAGCCCGCGGCAACGAAAAGGTCGCCAACGCCGACCTCGACGCCCGCTATGAGCCTTCCAACAAAGCCTATTACGAAACCCGTGTTGCACGTGCCGAGGCGCTTTTCGCCGTCGCCAAAGAAAAGTGCGATGACTACGCCGGCAACGCCAAGGATGTATGCCGCAGGGACGCCGAAGCTCGGCACGAGCGCGGCCTGGCCGACGCCAAGGCAGACCGCACTGCCGCTGACGCCCAGGGCAGCGCCAACACCCGCATCGCCGACGCCCGCGCCGACGCCGACAAGGAAAAGCGCGCCGCCGACTTCAAGGCCGCGCGCGAGCGTTGCGACGGCTATGCCGGCGACGCCAAGGACCGCTGCGTGGCCGACGCCAAGTCACGCTACGGCATGTAGCAGTTCCACCGATTTTCTCGTCCGGTGACGGGCGGGTATCGAAGGCGGCCGCATCTTGCGGCCGCTTTTTTTGCCCGTGGCGCCAATGAAAATCAACCACACTTAGTTGCCCGGTCGGCGTATTCTTGAAACCATCCGGCAACATGTGCGCCGCGCATCTCCGTTGTTCTTTGAAATTTTTAATTCATTCCAAGCCGGCGCGGCGGCCTGCTTGCAGCGTCGATCGAGGTATGGATTGTGGTGGACAGGAGCCAGCAGCCACTTACTACAACCGTGGTAAGGCGCACGATATTTCTAAAAAAACACCATCATTTACCGTCATCGCGAAAAAACGCGATGCAGCGTTGTTGAAAATTTCTCAGGTCCCCCGAGGGGACTTCTTTCAGGGCGTTTTCTCAGGTTTTACGCCAATTGTGGCGGCGGCGGCACTAGGGATTTGTCGGGTCGCGCGAGGATGGCAATTTCTCGCAGGTGTAGGCCCCTAGTGCTTTTGTCGTAGCACTCCAGATTTGAGCAGCGGCAAAAAACCTGTGGTTTACTGTGGTTCGCGCGTGCAGTGCCGGGAACCAGGGCTTTAACTATTTAACCGCTTTTGTGAAATAGTTCCGTAAAATCAAGGACGGTGGAAGCCGATCCGCGCGGAACGCGGACTTTTGTCCTTATTGCTGCAACCAGCGTCAGATAAAATTCCACTCCATTCAGGGAGGCCGCCGGCAGGCGCGCCGCCATTCATAAAAAACGCGCGGGCCTCTGCGCCGCCATTGAAGGCGAGGTCTACAAGTGGCTGATATAAGCAAGCTGGGCAAGTACGAAATCCGCGGTGAACTCGGGCGCGGCGCCATGGGCGTGGTCTACGAGGGCTTCGACCCCATCATCGAGCGCATCGTCGCCATCAAGACCATCCGCGCCGAGCAGTTCGACCGCTCGCAGGTGGCCGACCTGCTGGCGCGCTTCAAGCGCGAAGCCCAGGCCGCCGGGCGGCTGAACCACCCGCACATCGTCGGCATCTACGAGTACGGCGAGGACAACGGCGTCGCCTTCATCGCCATGGAGTACATCAAGGGCCGCGAGCTGAAAGACTACTTCGAGGAAAACCGCCGCTTTCCGATGAAGGAAGTCGAGCGCATCATGACCGAGATGCTCGACGCCCTGGAACACGCGCACAGCCACGGCGTGACCCACCGCGACATGAAGCCGGCCAACGTGATCCTGCTCGACGGCACGGCGGCGGTGAAGGTGGCGGACTTCGGCATCGCGCGCATCGAAACCTCCGAACTCACCCAGGCCGGTACCGTGCTGGGCACCCCGGCCTATATGTCGCCGGAACAGTTCCTCGGCCAGACGGTGGACCGCCGCTCCGACCTGTTTTCCTGCGGCGTGATCCTGTACCAGTTCCTCACCGGCGAAAAGCCGTTCACCGGCGCGGTGACCACCATCATGCACAAGGTGCTGAAGGAAGAGCCGCTGCCGCCCTCGACGCTCAACGCCACCCTGCCCGCCGCCTGGGACAGCGTGGTGAAAAAGGTGATGGCGAAAAATCCCGACGACCGCTACCAGAGCGCGCGCGAATTCGGCGAGGCGATCCGCGCGGTGATTTCCGGCAAGGGCGCCGGCAGCGCCGCCGACGCCACCGTGATCAATCTCGGCAGCGCCGATGCCACCGTGGTCAACGCACCCGAGGCCACCCTGGTCAACGCGACAGTGGCCAACCCGCCGCCGGCCAAGCCAGCAGCGCCCGCGCCCGCCGCCGCGGCAGCGCCCTCACCCCAACCGGCACAGACTCCCGCAGCGCCGCCAGCAGCGAAAAAAAGCAATGCCCCCGTGTTCGCGGCGATTGCGGCCGGCGTGCTGGTGATTGCCGCCGGAGGCTATCTGGTGCTGGGCAAGAAGGACCAGGCCGCCGACCAAAGCGCCGCCGCCGGCGCCCCCGCAACGGCCGCGGCAACGCCCGCTGCTGTCCCGGCCGCGGCGCCGGTGGCCGCACCCGCTCCGAACGATCCCGGCTTGATCACCATCAGTGCCCTCGGCCTGGCCGACCCGGCGCGCTTCAACGGCGACGCCGCCGCCGCCGGCAACGAGGCGCGCGCCGACGCCAAGCGCCAGCTGGTGGAAAAAGCGCTGGCCCTCTACGTCACCTCCGACTCCCTGAACAAGAACTACGAGTGGGTCTCCTCCAAGCTGCTGGCCCACTCCGGCGACTTCATCAAGACCACGCTGTCGGAAGATGCGCCGCAAACCGGCAAGGACGGCCTGGTGGCGATCAACACCACCGCCACGGTGAAGGTGCGCGACCTGCAGAAGTCGCTCAACGAAATGAGCCAGCAGGAGCGCGTCGACTTCATCCGTAACAACGGCGACCCGAAAATCGCCGTCGCCATCCAGATCGTCAACGCCGAAGGCGGCGAGAGGCTGCCGCCGGCGCGTTCGCAACTGGCGGAAAACGTGGTCAAGGAGCGTATCAAGTCCTTCGGCTTTCGCACCTGGGCCAACGACGGCGACACCAAGACGGCGGCCAACGCGCAATCGCCGGACTTCCAGATCCTGGGCGAGGTGAAGGTGAAGACGATGTCGATCACCCTGCCGGCTTCCGGCCTGAAAATGAGCAAGACCGCGCTCACCTCCTGGACGGTGAAGGCGGTCGACCGCGCCACCGGCGAAGAAATCTACAGCAACACCACCCTGCCGCAGGGCGACAGCTTCAACACCGAAGACCAGGCCTTGAGTTCGATCGGCAAGATGGTGGGCGACGAGTTCTCGAAGAACTTTTTCCTCGCCCACTTCAACTTCCGCCCGCAAAAGACCAAGCTCAACATCAGCGGCCTGCCCGACGGCGCCAGCCCGGTGGTCCTGCGTGAACTGCGCAGCATGCGCGCGGTGCTCGATGCAAAGGAAACGGCGCCCGGAAAGTATGAGCTGACCCTGCCCGAAGGATCGGGCCCGGAGATGATCGCCGAAGCCGTGCTCAAGCCGCTCAATGCCAAGCTGGGACAATCCTGCTTCACTTCGGCAGGCTCGGCCGGCGACAGCGTCAACGTGGCCTTTGCCGCCGCCTGCGCCGGCGACGCGGTACGCGGCAAGCTGGAGAACACGCCTCCCGCGGGCCTCTTGGCCGGGCCGGACGCCCGCAGCAAGGCCGTGCGCAAGACCACGACGTGAAGCGGCATCGATGCGGGAAAGGCGGGCGCGGACGCAGCGGCGCCCGTTCCCGCAAATGCTGTCTGGATGAAAACGCGCCGCCAGCGCGGCGGGTTTTCGCCTGGCTAGGCGCGGACGGTGAACTCGACCACTTCCGCCTTCGAATCGGCGGCGCTATGGCCGAAGACGATAAAGCCGCTGCCGCGCAGCATCACTTCCTCGCGGCGCAG
>DATAZV010000151.1:0-10192 GCA_036271855.1 Burkholderiales bacterium | reverse complement strand
GGCCACCGGCGCGGCGGCGCTGGTCCTTTGCGCGCCTTTGTTGCTCAGCGCTTCGCATGCCGAAGACAAGGTGCCCAACGCCTCCGTGCCCAACGCCTCTGAGCCCAAGAACGCGACGCCGATAAAGATCGGTCCCGAGATCAACATTGCCCACCTGGTGGAGTCGCGTCTCAAGCCCGGCACCAAGGTCGAAAGCGTCACCAAGGCGCCGTTCTTCGGCCTGTACGAAGTGCGTGTCGGCAGCGATATCCTGTATACCGACGAAAACGTCAACTATCTCTTCGCCGGCAGCGTCTATGACACGAAGACGATGACCAATCTGACCGAAGAGCGCGTCGCCAAGCTCACCACCGTGCGCTTCGAAGACCTGCCGTTCAAGGACTCCATCAAGCTGGTCAACGGCACCGGCAAGCGGCAGATTGCCTATTTCTCCGACCCCAACTGCCCCTATTGCAAGCAGTACGAGAAGAACCTCACGCAGATCAAGGACACCACCGTCTACGTCTTCCTCTACGCCATCCTCGGCGACGATTCGGTGAAAAAGGCCAAGACCCTATGGTGCGCACCCGACCGCGCCAAAGCATGGAACGACTGGATGCTGCGCGGCCAGATGGCCTCCACCCCGGCTTGCGACAGCCCGATCGACTCCAACCGCGCGCTCGGCGAGCGCCTGAACGTGCGCGCCACGCCCACCACCATTCTCAGCAACGGCGAACGGGTGCCCGGCGCGATTCCCATCGCGCAACTGCAAAAGGCAATCGCCGACGCCGGGCTCTGAGCAAGAGGAACTTCGCAGTGACCATCACCCCGCAGGACCAGCTCAAGCTTGAGGTCGCGCGCGCGGCCATGGCCTACGTGGTGGAGGGCGCCGTCATCGGCGTCGGCACCGGCTCCACCGCCAACTTCTTCATCGATGAACTGGCTGCCTGGAAGGGCCGCATCCGCGGCACCGTCGCCAGTTCGGTGAAAAGCGCCGAGCGCCTGCGCGGCCACGGCATCGAGGTGCTCGACCTGAATGATGTCGACGACATTCCGGTCTATGTCGACGGCGCCGACGAGATCAACCGCGGCCTGCACATGATCAAGGGCGGCGGCGGCGCCCTGACGCGCGAAAAGATCGTCGCCGCGGTGGCGAAAAAATTTGTCTGCATCTGCGACGCCAGCAAGCTGGTACCGATGCTCGGCGCCTTCGCGCTGCCGGTCGAAGTGCTGCCGATGGCGCGCGCCTATGTCGCGCGCGAGTTGGCGAAACTGGGCGGCACCCCGCGCCTGCGCGAGGGCTTTACCACCGACAACGGCAACGTCATCCTCGACATCGCCGGTCTTGCCATCACCGATCCGCCGGCGCTGGAAACCGCGATCAACCAGATCACCGGCGTGGTCACCTGCGGCCTGTTCGCGCGCCGCCCGGCGGATGTATTGCTGCTGAGCACTGCCGATGGCGTCAAGACCTATTCCGCCGCCTAAGGCGACGATTCGACGGCAGGCGCAGCGCCGGGTCCCCGGTTCAGAGCAAGCCTATCCCGCCAGGGGTTTTTCGTAGCTTTTATAAAAAAATCGACCGGCTTTGCCGGCGATTTTTTCATTCCAAAGCCGGGCAAAAGTAGGTTTTCACTTTTGTCCGCTAAGCCGGTGGCACGTAACCCTGGGCGGCGTCGCCGCCGCCTTCGAACAGGAACTTCTGCGCCTGCTCCATCAGGTATTTGCGCGCGCGCGGGTCGGCGCCCGACAGGCGGTTCTCGTTCACCAGCATGGTCTGGTGCTTCAGCCACAGCTGCCAGGCTTCCTTGGAAATGCCTTCGTAGATCTTCTTGCCGAGTTCGCCCGGGTAAGGCGGAAAATCCATGCCTTCACCTTCGCGGCCAAGCTTGACGCACTGAACCATGCGAGCCATTGAATGCTGCTCCAACGTGAAATCGAAGGCGCTATTTTACGCTTGTGCGGGAGACTGCCCGGGGGCGGGGAAAGAGCGGGGGGAGGGCGGTGCGGATCGGCCGCGCTGCGGTGCGCTGGCGGTACCTGCTTGGGCTGGCTTCCTGCATCCGGGCCTCGCGAAAGAGCCCTGGTGCAACCAAACCCGCGGCGCTGTTGGACGCCGTTTGACCTTGTGGTGGAGCTTAAACGCCCACGCCGGTCGGCTTGCGGATCATCTGGGTGGGATTGATGACCAAATTCAGGTCCGGCCACGCAATCACCTGGCCGTCGTCGGAGAGGGTCCACTGGCCGCGCTCCGCCACCTTGGCCTCGCGCAAGGCCGGGAACCATTCCAGAGGCAGGCGGAACAGCGCATCGTTGACCAGGAGGAGGGCGACATGAACGCGGGTCACGTAGGCGCGGCGGATCCGCATGCCTTCCTTCCAGCCGCGTGGCGGCAGGCGCGCGCCGCTGGGCATGCGCTGCGGCGCCGGGCGGGCGGCATCGTCGCCGTCCACCGGCTTGTAGTAGCCGTCCATTTGCGCCACGCCGTCGGCGCGCGCGCGCACCGCCAGCTCCTTGGCGCGGTCGAAGCCGTACTTCGACACCGAGAACTTCACCACCTTCGCCTTGGCGCCGGCGTGCGGCACCCAGCTCGCCGCCCAGTACAGCGGGTTGCCCTCGGCGTCGCGGTTCAGGCGCACGCCGGGGTGCCCTGAGGTGTTGTTCTTGCGCAGGACGGAGACATACTCCGAGCGCTTGAGCGGCGCGAAGCGCGCGACGATCTCGTCGCGGTAGGCGATGGCGGCGACGAGCGCCTGCTCGCGCCCACCGTGCACACCGTCGGTGAAATGCTTGCGGAACGACTCGCGGTTGCGAGTCAGCACCACGATCCACGCATAGGTCCCGTTCTTCGGGGAGTCAACGCGGTAGATGCCTTGCGAATGCCGGATGGCGGCCATGCTGCGGTTCCTCTTCCTGTTCCATTTCTCTTATTACGTACACAGCGAGGGGAAATGTACCTGTGACCCTTGAGGGCCACAACTCGAATTAACAATTGTTTAGTGAGTGCAAACCTTTTTGACAATTCAAAGTTTTTTGACAAAGATTTTCGACTGGCGCTGGAAGTTGTAGAGCGCCTGCTTGGCTTCGGGCAAATCATCCAGCGAGCTTTCGACGAAGCCATGTTCGATGAACCAGTGCGCCGTGCGCGTGGTCAGCACGAACAGGCGCTTGATGCGCGCCTGCCGCGCCTTGGTCTCGATGCGCGCCAGCAACTGTTCGCCATAGTTGCGCCCGCGAAAATGCGGCGCCACCACGAAGCACGCCATCTCCGCCGTGCCGTCTTTCGAAAACGGATACAGCGCCGCACAGCCGGCGATGACGCCATCATGTTCTATGACACTGAACTGAGAAATCTCCGCTTCCAGCTTCTCGCGCCCGCGCCGCACCAGGGTGCCGTCGGCCTCCAGCGGCTCGATCAGCTTCACCACCCCGCCGACATCGCCGACGCCACCATCGCGGATCGTCTCCAGCCCCGCCTCGCTGATCATCGTACCGATGCCGTTGTACGAAAACAGCTCCATCAAAATCGCGCCGTCGACATTGCGCGGCACCACGTGCGTGCGCGTCACCCCGCCCTTGGCCGCGCGCACCGTCGCATCCAGCGCGCGCACCGTGTCCTCGTTCATCCCGGAAAGCTCGGGCGACTGCGCCGCCGACTTGAACAGCATCTCGGCCTCGGCCGCCGCCAGCTCGCGCGAAATCTCCTGCGCCTTGGCGCGCTTGGTCTTGGCACCCGGCAGCGGCGGCAGGCCGGCGCCGTCGATCAGGAAAATCAGCTTCTCCGCATCCAGCGCCGAGGCAACCGAGGCCGCCACATCCTCCATCCCCAGGTTGAACGCCTCGCCCGAGGGCGAGTAACCGATGTTGGTCACGAACACGATATCGCCGTTGTCCAGCGCGTGGTGGATGGTCTGCGCATCCACGTCACGCACCGTGCCGGAAAACTGGAAGTCCACGCCATCGACCACCCCCACCGGCTGCGCCGTCAGTACGCTGCCCGAAATCAGCCGCACCCCCTCGGACTGCGCCATCGGCGTATTCGGCAGGCCGAACGAAAAGCGCTGCTCGAACTCGATGCGCAGGCGCCCGATCGCCTCCTTCACGCAATCCATCGCCTCGGCCGAAGTGATGCGCCGCCCGGCGTGATACGGGGTCGAAAGCCCGCGCGCTGCAAGCGCCGCATCGATCTGCGGACGCGAGCCGCAGACGATCACCACCCGGATGGAAAGCGACACCAGCAGGTTGATGTCCTGCACCAGCGCGTCGATCTGCCCCTGCTCGACGATCTCCCCGCCGAAGGCGACCACGAAGGTCTTGTCGCGAAAGGCATGAATCCAGGGCGCCGCGGAGCGGAACCAGGTGACGAAATCGGCAGTGTGATGGCGCATGGCGAAGGCAGTCAGTAGAGGGACGCCTTGATTTTATCCGGATGCGCATGAGTAGGGCATTTGCAATGCCTGTGCCACTCTGCGCCGGGGTCCGACGTTTTGCGCGGGAAATGCGCGCCCGGCGCCCCCGCGCCGCCGGCTTTGCGCAATGCGCAAACGCCGCCCGCCTCCCCTGCATCGCTTCGCCATCCTCTGTTCTCCACCGAACCAAGCTTGCCACGCGCGCCCGGCGCGATCAAACGCCTTGCGCCCGCGGCGCCGGGCGCAGTGAAAATGCATGCCGCGTATAAGGTAAATACAGGCCTTGCGCCCGGTACCTCATCCCATCCCAATAGCCCATTTCGGCGCCAGATTTGACAGTGATTCGACAGACCTGTCAGATCGTCAACACCAATCGGTGCGGCGCGCAAATGCCCGTTTCCCGGCTATTTATGCCGCCGGCAACTTTTTAAGGAATAAATTTCCTGTTGCACCCTCGCAACAACGCCTGGCAAATTCGCGCGAACCCACCGAACTTCCGCGCGGCCCGCGCTGTCGTACAAGCAGCTATCCGCACATCAGGCACTGCCGCGCGCCCTGCCGATGTGTCGCCCGCAGGCGCCACGCCTGCCTGCCGCCATCTAGCCCGCCGCCCTCAGCCCGCCGTCCGCCCATCCCAGGCGCACCCGGCCCGCCGCAACGTTTCAAGGAGCGCACCGTGACCAAATTCGCCCTCGCATTCCTGTTTGCCGCACTCACCGCTGCCCCCATCTTCATCGCCCTCGCCGAAGGCCAGGAATTCGGCGAAGGCAAAGGCGAACCCGACCCGGCCGACGGCTAGGCCGCTTCGGGCCGGGCAGGGCCCAAGCCCAGCCCAGGCTGCAAGTCGAAGCTGGCGTCTACGCAAGGCGCGAGCGGCCCGCCTGCCCACAAGGCGCGAGCGGCCCGCCCGCCCACAAGGCGCGAACCAGCTCGCCCGCCCACAAGGCGCGAACCAACTCGCGCCGGACACGTCCAACCAGAGCAAGCCCTTGCACAATCTCGCAAATGGAACCCAAGACAACCCCAAACCACCCCGTCCACCCGGAGCCCGCATGCACAAAAACCTCTCCCTCGCCCTTCTCGCCGCCGCCTTTGCCCTGCCCGTCGCCGCCCACGCCGCCGACATCAAGGAAGACGCCCATGAAGCCAAGGAAAACATCAAGCAAGGCGCCAAGACCGGCGCCGCCAAAGTGAAGCACGGCGCCAAAACCGCCAAGGCCAAAACCAAGGCCGGCGCCCACGCCATCAAGGACAACGTCAAGGAAGGCGCGCACGACGTCAAGAACAAGGTCGAAGACGCCAAGTAAGCGCACGCCGCCGGCAATGAAAAGGCCGCTCCCCAGCGGCCTTTTTCTCGCCCGACGCTTGAACCCACCTGCACTATGTTTCCGCCGGCGAGCGCGACATCGCAGCACCTGCACTATCCTGCACGCAGGCCGCCGCCGGGCACCAAAAACAAGGCCGCCCGCGGGCGGCCTTTGCTTGACCTCAAACAACTTTCGGGAAACGCTAACCAGGCCCCAAGATCGCGAGAGACAAGACTGGGTGTTTTCTGAAATCGGGGGTTGTTAAAGGGTTACCCCCTTTATCAATCGTTCCTCAGCGCCGCACCGGCTCCACCCCATGCTTGCGCATCACCGGCCCCGCAGCCGGCGAAATCAAGAACTGCACCCACTTGCGCCCAGCTTCCAGGTTGGTGGCTTTCAAATGCTCGCCGATGGAAAACGTCGTCACGCTTTGCACGTCGTCCGAAACCGGCCAGTAATCGATGCCCCCAACCGGCATCAACTCCGCCACCTGCTGAAAGCCCAGCGCCACTTCCCCGCTGGCCACGAACTCGCCCACCGGCGTGCCCGTATACACCTTCAGCTTCGGCTGCAACGCCTGCGTCAACCCCAGCCGTTCGAACAGCTTGTTCATATAAATCCCCGAAGGCCCGGTCGAAATGCCCACGGACGGCGCCGCCAGCAATGCCGCCTTCAGCTTGTCTGCCGAACTCGTATCCGGCCGCGCCGCCCCCTGCTTCACCGCCACCCCCACGATCGAAGTCACCAGGTCCGTGCGCGACCCCCGCGCCAGCACCTGCGCCTCGATCAGCGACTCAATCGCCACCGACGACAGCAACACCAGGTCCACCACCTCGCCGCCCTTCAGCCGCTCGATCATCTTCACCGAAGGCGACCACACCGTCTGCACCTTGACACCCGAAGCCGACTCAAACATCGGCACCAGCTCCCTGTAAGCATGCTCGATTGCCACCGAAGCCATGATCGTAAAAGTATTCATCAGTCCCAAGCCCAAGTTATGAAAATCGCCCGCATCTTACCCCGCAAGGCACGCCGCGGAAATCGGCGAAAACTCGGGGTCGGATCACTTTTGCGCCTTTTGCAAAAGTGCTCTGACCACCGATTTTCGAGCGCGGAGTGATCTACTCTGCAAGCCTCCACCTCTCACCGCCCCTTAGCACGTCTCCTCCCCTTCAAGGGGGGGACAGGGTGGGAGGCATAGCGTAGTGCGCGCAGCGCACTCACCACTCACCCTCCCTTTCAAGGGGAGGGCCGGGGGTGAAGGCGGGGTTTCACGCGGCATGCCGCGTGCCGCCTGAACGGCTGGCCGATGCAAACGGCCAGCGCGCCCTGCAAGGGGGGATGGGGTTAACACCGCCCCTTAGCACGTCTCCTCCCCTTCAAGGGGAGGGACAGGGTAGGGATGGGGTGAACCCCCAAAAAACAAAGGCCGCTACACAGCGGCCTTTTTCTCTACACCCAGCCCCTCACGGCCCCGCCTCCAACCCATGCTTCTTCATCACCACCGCAGCCGCCGGCGTATGCAAAAACGCCATCCACGCCTTCGCCGCCGCCGCATGTTCCGGGTCCGCCTTCGCATGCACCATCATCGGAAACAGCGTCACATACTGAATCTCCGCCGGCAGCGGCCCCAGATACTCGATGCCCGGCACCGGCACGATCTCCGGCACCTGCTGAAAGCCGATCTCCACATCCCCGCGCGCCACCAGCACTCCCACCGGCGTCCCCTGGATCACCTTCAGCTTCGGCTTCAGTGCCTCCGTCAGCCCCAGCTTCTCGAACAGCGAAACCATGTACACCCCCGAAGGCCCGGTGGAATACGAAACCGACTTCGCCGCCAGCAAAGCCTCCTTCAGTTTCGCCGCCGAAGAAATATCCGGCCGCGGCGCGCCCTTGCGTATCGCCACGCCGATGCCCGACTTCACCACGTCCACCCGGGTGCCCGCCACCGTAATCCCCAGCTTGGTCAGCTTCTCCATGTTGGTCGAAGCAATCAGCACCGCATCCGCCGCCTCGCCTTCCTCCAGGCGCTTCATCATCTCCACCGTCGGCAGCCACACCGTCTTCACCTTGTGCCCGGTCTGCTTCTCGAACAGCGGCTGCAACTCCTCATAGGCATGCTGCGGCGCCACCGAGGCCATCACCTTGATTTCGGTGGCGGAGGCGGGCGGCAGGAGAAAAGCGGAACAGGCGAGCAGGGCGCCGAGCGCGGCGCGGGGCAGGGTGGACATGATGTCTCCTTGGTTGTTGTGATTTGCTGACGCGCGCATTTTAATCCCCGCCGCGCGCCCTCGCGCCTGTCATGGCCTTATTCGCCCGATGGCGCGAACCCCGGGTGCGGATTTCGTAGAATAGGCCGCAGCAAGCCATCGCTTAGCCGCGCAAGCCCTGCGCCCCTCCGCCCGCCATTGACAGGAACCCTCCGCATGACCAAGTGCATCGCCAACCTCATGTCCCGTACAAAGCGAACCGTCGTCGTACGCGCGGCCCTGGCCCTTGCGTCGAGCGCCCTGCTTGTGACCCTGCTCGGCGCCGCGCCAGCCGCGCTCGCCCAGCCTTACCCTTCCAAGCCGATAAAAATCATCGTCCCCTTCGCCCCCGGCGGCGCCACCGACTACCTCGCCCGCGTGGTGGCCGAAAACCTCACCACCTCCCTGGGCCAGCCGGTGCTCGTCGACAACAAACCCGGCGCCGCCATCAACCTCGGCAGTGATTTCGTCGCCAAATCCGCCCCCGACGGCTACACCGTGCTCATGGCCACCCTCGCCATCGCCGTCAACCCCGCCCTGTTCACCAACATGCCCTACAACTGGGAAAAAGACTTGAAGCCCGTCACCATGGTCGGCTTCGTCCCCAACCTGCTGGTGGTCAACCCCTCCCTGCCGGTCAAGTCCGTGCGTGAACTCATCGCCTATGCCAAGGCCAACCCCGGCAAGCTCAACTTCGGCTCCGCCGGCAACGGCGGCGCAGTGCACCTCTCCGGCGAACTGTTCAAGATCATGGCCCACGTGGACATGCTGCACGTCCCCTACAAAGGCAGCGCCCCCGCGGTAACGGACCTGATCGGCGGCCAGATCGCCCTCATGTTCGACAACCTGCCCTCCGTCTACCCCCACGTGCAGGCCGGCAAGCTGCGCGGCATCGCCGTCACCAGCGCCGCCCGCTCCGCCGCCGCGCCGGAATTCCCCACCATTGCCGAGTCCGGCCTGCCGGGTTATGAAGTGCTGCCGTGGAACGGCATCTTCGTCCCCGCCGGCACGCCGGAGCCCATCGTCACCACCCTCAACGAAGCCATCGCCAAAGCCCTCAAGCAGCCAACGCTCAAGGCCAACCTGCTCTCCAAAGGCATCGAACCCGGCGGCAACAGCCCGGAAGAATTCGGCGCCTTCGTCAAAGCCGAAGCCAGGAAATGGCAAGGCCTCGTCAAGCAGGCCGGCATCCAGGCCATGTAAGCGGCCCCCCTCATTCACCCAAACGTTCACCCAAACGAAAACCCAGCGAAACGAACCGAGCCATGATCACCGTCAACCCAGGCGTATTCCTTCTCCACGAACCGGAAGCAGCCCCCCGCCTCCCCATCGTCGTCGACGTCTCCCGCAGCGGCCGCGAATACCCGCCCGACTTCCGCTCCCCCCTGCCCTTAACGGAAGTGCACGACAACGTCTCCATGTACGTCGAAGAGCTCTGCGCCGCCGCCCCCGCGCTCGGCGCCACCCTGCTCTTCGCCAGCTTCCCCAACACCTACGTCGACACCAACCGCAGCGCCGCCGACATCGATGAAAACCTCATCGAAGGCAAATGGCCCGGCCCCATCACCCAAAGCGACTTCACCCAGCGCGGCCTCGGCCTCATCAAACGCCTCTCCCGCTACGGCACCAACATGCAGGAACGCAAACTCACCGTCGCCGAAGTGCAGGAACGCCTCGCCACCTACCACGAGCCCTACCACCAGCAACTCTCCCGCCTCCTCAAAGGCTTCCACGCCAAACACAAAGCCGCCTGGCAACTAAGCTTCCACTGCATGTCCGCCATCGGCGCCCCCACCCACGCCGACCCCGGCCAGCCCCGCGCCGACTTCAACATCGGCGACGTCAACGGCAAAACCTGCACCCCCGAATTCCTCGAACTCGTCACCAGCACCTTCAAATCCCTAGGCCACACCGTCAGCGTCAACTTCCCCTACTACGGCGGCGAACTCACCAAGCGCCACTCCGACCCCGCCAACGGCATCAACAGCATATTCATCGAAATCAACAAGAAAATGTTCATCGACACCAAGACGTTCAGGAAGACGGAGGGGTTTGCTGCGACCAAGGCGAGCGTTGACGCGTTCTTGAAGAAGATCGCGGAGCATGCGAAAGAGGTTGTTGGTGCGTAGCCTAGACTTGACATCTATAGCCGCGACGCACCTTCGGGCAGGCCGTTCGGCCCCAACGAAACCCAACTGGCTAGGGAACTACCCCTATTAAAACCAGCGGAACCGCTGGCACTCCGCGG
>DATAZV010000150.1:0-9579 GCA_036271855.1 Burkholderiales bacterium | reverse complement strand
TCGACGTCGACGGCGTGCTCACCGACGGCCGCCTCTACTACACCGACGACGGGGTCGAGACCAAGACCTTCCACGCCCTCGACGGCCAGGGCATGAACATGCTGCGCGACGCCGGCCTGAAGCTGGCGCTGATCACCTCGCGGCGCTCCCCCCTGGTCGAGCGCCGGGCGCGCGACCTCGGCATCCATTACTGCTACCAGGGCGTGGCGGTGAAGCGCGACGCCCTCGACGAGATCATGGCCGAGCAAAAGCTTGGCGCCCAGCAAGTGGGTTACATGGGCGACGACCTGTTCGACCTGGGCGCGATGCTGCGCGCCGGCTTTGCCGCCTCGGTGCCGACGGCGGCGGCGGCGGTGCGCGAGCGCGCCCATTACGTGACCACCCGCCCGGGGGGCGAGGGCGCGGTGCGCGAGGTGTGCGAGCTGATCCTCCAGGCGCAGGGCTGGCTCGACCGCCTGGTCGCGGAGTACCTGAAGTGAATCCGCGTGCGGCAACGCGCAACACCCGCGGCCTGTCGGTGCTGGTGCCGCTGACCATCCTGCTGATGCTGGTGATGCTGACCACCTGGCTCAACCGCACGGTGGAGCTCTCGACCCCGGCGCCGCCGCATCCCCTGACCCACGACCCGGACTATACGGCCGACAATTTCACCATCGTGCGGCTTTCCGAAATCGGCGAGATCCATTACGTGCTGACCGCCAAGGGCCTGATCCACTATCCGGATGACGATACCTCCCATCTGCGGCAGCCGGTGTTCAAGGAACTGCAGCCAGGAGCGCCGGAAGTGCGCCTGTCCGCCGACCGCGGCATCACCACCACCGGCGGCGAGGAAGTGCGGCTCTACGAGAACGTCGAAATCTTCCGCGCCGGCGACAAGAAGCCGGGCGCCAAGCCCTCCGGTGCCGAGGATCTCCGCGCCACCACCACCTATCTGCGCGCACGGCCGGACGAAGATACCGCCGACACGCCGGAACGGGTGGTGATCCATGACGGCCCCTCGGTGCTGATCGGCACCGGCATGGATGCCAACAACCGCTACCGCAACATGCGCCTGCATTCGGCGGTTACCGGCACTTACATTCAGGTTCCCGCCAAGAAATGAGTCTTTTGTTCATGCGTTTACGCCGCAGTCCGCTCTCCACCGCCGTTCCGGCCGCGCTGCTTGCCTTGGGGCTTGCCGCGGCCGCCCCGGCACATGCGGAAAAGGCGGACCGCGAAAAGCCGGTCAACATCGAAGCCGACAAGATGTTCTACGACGACCTGCGCCAGGTGAACATATTCGAGGGCCACGTGGTGCTGACCCAGGGCACGCTGGTGATCCGCGCCGACAAGCTCACCGTCACCCAGGACCCGGAAGGCTTCCAGACCGGCATCGCCGACAAGGGCGCCGCCGGCCTGGCCTATTTCCGCCAGAAGCGCGACGGCGTCGAGGAATACATCGAGGGCTGGGGCGAGCGCATCAAGTACGACGCCAAGACCGACAAGGCCGACCTGATCACGCGCGCGCGCATCCTGCGCAACGGCGACGAAGCGCGCGGCAACGTCATCAACTACGATGGCCGCACCGAGTTCTATACCGTCGACGGCCAGGGGCGCCCGGTGAACGTCACCATCATGCCCAAGAGCGCCGGCGCCACCGCCGGCGACAAGAACAGCGGCCCCGCCGGCAAGGGCAGCGACGCGGCCAAGGGCGGCCCCTCCAAGGGTAGCGGCCCCGACCTCAGCCTGAAGTCCTCCGGCGGCATCGCCGCGCCGCGCGAAGAATATCCGGAGCCGCCGAAGAAATGAGCAACCTGGTGGCCGGCGGGCTGAAAAAACGTTACGGGTCGCGCGAGGTGGTCAAGGGCATTTCCTTCGACGTCGCCAACGGCGAGGTGGTCGGGCTGCTGGGACCCAACGGCGCCGGCAAGACCACCTGCTTTTACATGGTGGTCGGCCTGGTGGGCGCCGATGCCGGGCGCATCACCATCGGCGGCGAAGACGTGACGGCGCAGCCGATCCACCGCCGCGCGCGCCTGGGGCTTTCGTACCTGCCGCAGGAAGCTTCGGTGTTCCGCAAGCTGACGGTGGAAGAAAACGTTCGCGCCGTGCTCGAGCTGCAGGGCATGACGCGCCAGCGCATGGACGAGCGCCTGGCCGAGTTGCTGGGCGAGCTCAACATCGCCGGGCTGGCGGCCAATCCGGCGCTATCGCTCTCCGGCGGCGAGCGCCGCCGCGTCGAGATCGCGCGCGCCCTGGCGACCGAGCCGAAGTTCATCCTGCTCGACGAGCCCTTTGCCAGCATCGACCCGATCGCCGTACTGGACATCCAGAAGATCATCCGCTTCCTCAAGGACCGCGGCATCGGCGTGCTGATCACCGACCACAACGTGCGCGAGACGCTGGGCATCTGCGACCGCGCCTACATCATCAGCGAGGGTAGCGTGCTCAAGAGCGGCACCCCCGAAGCCATTGTCGCCGATGAGGGCGTGCGCCGGGTCTATCTCGGCGAGAACTTCCGACTGTAGCCATGAAGCAAGCACTGCAACTCAAACTTTCGCAGCACCTGACGCTGACGCCGCAGCTGCAGCAGTCGATCCGGCTGTTGCAGCTGTCGACCATCGAGCTGAACCAGGAGATCGAGCAGATCCTGGCGGAGAACCCGCTGCTGGAGCGCGACGATGATGCCGGCACCTTTGCTCCGGAGGGTTTCACCGAGGGCGGCGAAGTCGCCGCCGAGGCTTTCGGCACCGGCGAGAAGGTGCAGACCGAATCCCTGGCCGAGGCTTTCGGCACACCGGAAAACGCCGACAGCCCGCCGGACTGGTCGGAGCGCGAGTTCGGCTCCAGCAGCACCCGCAACCGCAACGACGACGACGACGAAGGCCCGTCGCGCCAGTTACCGGCGGCCGAGTCCTCCTTGCGCGACCACCTGCTGAACCAAGTTGCGCTGATGCGCGTGAGCGCACTGGACCGCGGCCTGATCACCGCGCTGATCGAAGCGCTGAACGAAGACGGCTACCTCGGCCAGCCGCTGGAGGAAATCCTCGAGTTGTTGCCCGACGACCTGGAGATCGAGCTCGACGATCTCGAAGTGGCCTTGCGCCTGCTGCAGTCGTGCGATCCGCCCGGCGTGGGCGCGCGCGACCTCTCCGAAGCGCTGGTACTGCAGTTGCAACTGCTGCCGGTTTCGCGCTGCCGCGACCTGGCGATCGAGGTCTGCCGCAAGCACCTGGAGTTGCTGGGAGCGCGCGACTTCGCCCAGCTCAAGCGCGCCTGCCGCTGCGACGACGACGACTTGCGCGAAGCGCACGAAATGTTGCTGGCGCAAAACCCGCGCCCCGGCGCGCAATACGCGGTGATCGACACGCGCTACATCACCCCCGACGTGATCGCGCGCAAAATCAAGGGCCAGTGGAAGGTGGGCGTCAACCCGGCCGCGGTACCCAAGCTGCGCATCAACCGTCTGTACGCCGAAATACTTTCACGCGAGCGTGGCCGCAGCACGCCCGCCCTGAATGGCGAAGCGACCATCCACACGCGTTTCCAGGAAGCGAAATGGCTGCTGAAAAACGTCCATCAGCGCTTCGAAACCATCGAGCGCGTGGCGCAGGCCATCGTCGAACGCCAGAAGCATTTTTTCGACCACGGCGAAGTCGCCATGCGCCCTCTCGTACTGCGGGAAATCGCCGACGAACTGGGCCTGCACGAGTCCACAATTTCCCGGGTGACGACAAATAAGTACATGCTCACTCCCCGTGGGATCTTTGAATTGAAATACTTTTTTGGTTCCCACGTGGCGACCGACAGTGGGGGGGCTTGCTCTTCCACGGCAATAAGAGCTTTAATAAAGCAACTCGTCACTTCGGAGGATGTCAAAAAGCCACTATCGGACTCGAAAATTGCCGATATATTGGGCCAGCAGGGCATCGTGGTTGCGAGGCGCACCATCGCGAAATATCGCGACGGTCTCAAGATCCCGCCGGCCAATCTTCGCAAGTCGCTGTAGGGGCTGCTTTCTCCGGAAGCGGCTCCGCTGCAAAGGAGGCAAGCATGAATTTCACCGTCAGCGGGCATCATGTGTCGGTCACCCCCGCGATCCACGAATACGTGGTCTCCAAGCTCTCCCGCATCAATCGCCATTTCGACCACGTCATCGACGTCAGCGTCATCCTCTCGGTCGAAAAGCTGGCACAAAAGGCAGAAGTGAACGTACACGTCCGAGGCAAGGACATTTTCGTCGAGACGGTAGACGAAAACATGTACGCCGCCATCGACACCCTGGCCGACAAACTCGACCGCCAGATCTGCAAGTACAAAGACAAGACGCAAAATCACGTCGGCGCTTCGCCCAAGCGCATGGACCTGAACTAGCCATTGCCCGTTCGCGTGCAAGTCACGTTCGCGCCCGCAGCCGCTCCGGCCGCGGGCGCGCAGGCGCATTGATCAAGCGTATAATTCGCGCCCGTCAGACCCGGGGATTGTTCCCCAGGCACGGTGCATGAATTCCCCCATCCAGACCCCTTCGCAAGTCATCGCCCGGTTGCTGCCGGAAACCAATGTCGCGCTCGATCTCGAGCTCGCCAGCAAACGCCGCGTCTTCGACGAAGCGGGGATGCTATTCCAGCATCACCAGGGCATCGCGCGCTCGACCGTTTTCGACAGCCTGTTCGCCCGCGAGCGCCTGGGTTCGACCGGCCTGGGCCAGGGCGTAGCGATCCCCCATGGCCGCATCGCCAAGCTGGCGGCGCCGATCGGCGCCTTCCTGCGCCTGAAAGAGGCGATTCCCTTTGAAGCGCCGGACGGCCGTCCGGTGAACCTGCTGTTTTTCGTGCTGATGCCGGAGAAGGACACCAACAGCCATCTGCAGATCCTGGCCTCGCTGGCCGAGATTTTCGCCGACATCGATGCGCGCGCACGCCTGGCCGCGTTGCCGGACGCCGCCAGCGTGCACCGCGAACTCACGGGCGCCCGCTGATGACTGCTGTTACGCTTACCTCTGCCCTCCGCTACCGCGCACACCGACGATGCAGCCACTGACCCTAAAGTCCCTGTTTGACGGCGCCGCCCGCCAGTTGGAGCTGTCATGGATCGCCGGGGAGGAGCACGGCGACAAGGTCCTCAACCCGGACTCCTATGCCACCCATGCGGTGGCCGACATGGTCGGGCACCTGAACCTGATCCACAAGGACCGGCTGCAGATCATCGGCAAGCCGGAATACGAATACCTGGCCCATCTGGCCTCCACCCGCCAGCAACACTATCTTTCGGAGCTCCTGGGCGGCAACCCGCCCGCGGTGATCATCGCCGACGGCGTCGACGCGCCGGCGGTGATCGTCCAGGCCTGCGCGGCGCATGGCGTGCCGGTATTCGCCACCCCGGTGGCGGCGGCCACCGTGATTGACCTGCTGCGGGTCTACATGACCAAGCTGCTGGCGCCCAAGACCACCATGCACGGCGTGTTGATGGACGTACTCGGCCTGGGTGTGCTGATCACCGGCGAATCGGGCCTGGGCAAGAGCGAACTCGGCCTGGAGCTGATCAGCCGCGCCCATGGCCTGGTGGCCGACGACGTCGTCGAACTCACCCGCATCGCGCCCAAAACCCTGGAGGGCCGCTGCCCGCCGCTGCTGAAAAACCTGCTCGAGGTGCGCGGCCTGGGCCTCTTGGACATCCGCGCGATTTTCGGCGAAACCGCGGTGCGGCCGAAAATGAACCTGAAACTGATCGTCCACCTGCAGCGCCCGCATGCCATCGGCACCGCCGACTACGAGCGCCTGCCGCTGAACGAGCAGATGGAAAATGTGCTGGGGGTGCCGATCCGCAAGGTCGTGATCCCCGTCGCCGCCGGCCGCAACCTTGCCGTGCTCACCGAAGCGGCGGTACGCAACACCATCCTGCAGTTGCGCGGGATCGACACCATGGCCGACTTCATGGCCCGGCAGCAGGCTGCCATGGACGACAGCTGACGGCAATGGCGTAAGGGAAAGCCGGTCCCTTTCCGGGCGTATGGCGCAGCGCAAACCGCGATGGACGAAAGTTGATCGAAGCTGCACGAGGGATAGGCCGCAGGCTGTAAGGGAGCGACAGCTCCCTTCCCCAAGGCAGTTCCCTCGAGTACGGACGAAGCCCGATTGACGCTGCGCAAGGGATAGGGCGCAGCCCGTAAGGGAACGGCAGTTCCCTTTCCAAACGTATGGCATGATTCAGGCATGCGCCCTGAGCAGGGACATGCCCGGCCTTTTGCATCCGGCAAGGCATCCGCTTCCGTACGGTCTGGAAGACAGGCGCCCCGAATATACTGAACAGGCCCTAAGCCGCCGCAACATGCAGCTCATCCTCGTCACCGGCCTTTCCGGCTCCGGCAAGAGCGTCGCGCTCCGCGTCCTGGAAGACAGCGGCTACTATTGCGTCGACAACCTGCCGCCGGCGATGCTGCCGGACCTGGTGGGGACGCTGCGCGAGTCGGGCCAGGAGAAGGTCGCCGTGTCGATCGACGCGCGCACCGCCGCCACCGGACGGGGCCTCACCGACCTGCCGCAATACCTGTCCGGGATGCAGCGCTACGGCGTCGACCTGCGCATGCTGTTTCTCGACGCCAAGACCGAAACCCTGATCAAGCGTTATTCCGAAACCCGGCGCCGCCACCCGCTGGACGACGGCACCGCCACGGTTCCCGAGTACATCGCCCGCGAACGCGAGCTGCTCGAAGAGCTGCACAGCATGGCGCACCGCATCGACACCAGCGACCTGCGGCCCTCGACCCTGCGCGACTGGCTGCTCGATTTCCTGCAGACCGAACGCGCGAACCTGACCCTGGTGTTTACCTCCTTCGGCTTCAAGCTGGGCATTCCGCTGGACGCCGACCTGGTGTTCGACGTGCGGCCCCTGCCGAACCCCTACTACGACCCGCAGTTGCGCCCCTTGACCGGGCGCGACGCGCCGGTGATCGCCTATCTGGACGCGATCCCCTCGGCCCAGGAGATGCTGGCCGACATCGGCGACCTGGTCGAAAAATGGCTGCCCGCCTACGCGCGCGACAGCCGCCACTACCTGACGGTAGCCATCGGCTGCACCGGCGGCCAGCACCGTTCCGTCTATTTCGCCGAACAACTGGCCGCGCGCTTCAAACAGACCGCGGACGTGCTGGTGCGGCACCGGGAGATGAAATAAGTGAGTGAAGCAATGCAGGCGCAACCGCGCCCGCCGGACTGGGCCAACCTGCCGATTTTCCCCCTCGGCACAGTACTGTTTCCGGGTGGCGCCTTGCCGCTGAAGGTGTTCGAGGCGCGCTACGTCGACATGACGCGCGAATGCATGAAAAGCGGCATGCCCTTCGGCGTCTGCCTGATCAAGGAAGGCGCCGAGGTCGGCACGCCGGCGGTGCCGCACGACATCGGCTGCCTGGCCAGCATCACGGATTGGGACATGCAGCAACTGGGCGTGCTGCAGATCAAGACGCGCGGCTCGCAGCGCTTTCGTATTCTCTCCTCGCGGGTCGAGGGCAACGGATTGATCCGCGCCGCCACTGAGCCGATCGCCGATGACGCCGTGGTTGGCGTACGCAGCGAATTCGCCGGCTGCATGATCCTGCTCAAAGCCCTGCTGCCCAAACTGCCGGCCGAACTGATCCCCGAGCCGCACGATTTCGACAATGCCGCCTGGCTCTCGAACCGGCTCTCCGAAGTGCTGCCGATACCCGCGCTGGCCAAGCAAAAGCTGATGGAACTGGAGGACCCGGATTCGCGCCTGGAGATCATCCACAAATATCTGGGGCAGCAAGGCTTGAAATAGGCAAGCGAATGCTGCGGGGCTTTCCCTAGCCGGATACCGTTACGGCATTCACGGCTTAGTCGAACAACGGCGTGCCGGCGGCTAGGCCCGTCAGCAGCTTTTTCACCGGCGAAGGCAAGGCTGCGCCATGCGCTTCGGCCAGGGGCAACCAGAGATGGCCAGGCTCTTCGGTGCCGTGCTTCGTGATTGCGTTGAGCAACACGGGCTTGATGCTCAGGTGATAGTGCGTGAAGCCGTGTTCGATCACGTGCAAATATTCGCCGTCATCCCAGTCCGCCCCCAGCGCTTTCGCCAGCTTGCGCGCGGCGGCGGCATCGTCGGCCTGCGGCAGGGACCAGAGACCGCCCCAGATACCGCTGGGCGGGCGCTTTTCCAGCAGCACGCTGCCGGCACGCATCAGCACCAGCATGGTGGTCTCGCGCTGCGGCAGCTCCTTTTTCGGCTTGCGGGTCGGCAGCTCCGCGGTGCGGCCTTCGATCAAGGCAACGCAATCGACGGCCACCGGGCAGTCCTTGCAGCGCGGCCGGCTGCGCACGCACAGCGTGGCGCCGAGGTCCATCAGGCCCTGGATGTAAGGTTCCAGGCCGCCTTCGGGCAGGCGCTCCTGCGCCATCTCCCACATGCGCCGCTCGACCTTTTGTTCGCCGGGATAGCCGGCGATGCCGGCGTGGCGCGCGAACACCCGCTTGACGTTGCCGTCGAGGATGGCGGCGCGGGCGCCGTAGGAAAAAGCGCGGATTGCCGCGGCGGTGGAGCGGCCGATGCCGGGCAGGGCCTCGATGTCTTCCTGGGTTTGCGGGAACACGCCGCCGTGATCGCTCATCATCAGCTGCGCGGCGCGGTGCAGATTGCGCGCGCGGCTGTAGTAACCCAGGCCGGCCCAATGGCGCATCACTTCGTCGGCCTCGGCCCGGGCCAGGCTGGCGAGATCGGGGAAGCGCTCCATGAAGCGCTGGTAATAGCCGATCACCGCGCTCACCTGGGTCTGCTGCAGCATGATTTCGGAGACCCAGATGCGATAGGGGTCGCGCGTGTTCTGCCACGGCAGGTCGTGCCGGCCGTGCGTCTGCTGCCAGGCGATCACGCGTTGCGCGAAACTCCGCTTGCCGCCCGCCTTCGCCGCCGCCATCAGTGCAGCAGGCCCTTGAGCTTGTCTTTCAACTTGTCCTGCGACTTTTGCTGTTGCTGGCCGCCTTGCGTGGCGGCGCCCGGCGTTTTGACGCCGAGCTTGTCTTTCAGCAGGTCTTCGGCCTTGCCCTTGAGCTGCGAGGTGGCCAGGCTCTTGGCAATCTCGCCGTAGTCGATGTTGTATTTCACCGCCTCCAGCGGGCCGGTGAGCTTGACCGGCACGGTCAAGCCATTGAGTTGCGCCAGTTCCTTGCCTTGCTGGCCGCCCGAGGTGTTGACGACGGCGGCTTTCGCGACATAGTCGATGGTGGAGGCACCGATATCGAGTTTGCCGGCACCACCCAGGCGCAGGAAGGGTGAGCGCGCATCGAGGTCACTACTTTCGGCCACGCCGTTCTTGATCTGCGCGCTGATTTTCATTTCGGTGAAATCGGTCTTGTCTTCTTTTTTCGCATCCTGCACGCGGCTTTTGTCGAGAGACACCCCGGCCTTGAGTTCGCGAAACGACTTGGCCAGGTTGATCCCCTTGTAGGCACCGTCCTTGAGGTCGAGCGCGGCGCTGCCGTTGAGTCCCCGCTTGAGCGCGGAGGGCGTATTGCCCACGGTGCTGAGATCGAAATTGACGCTGCCGCGGCCTTCCAGGATGTCCTTGTCGATCGCATCCTTCATCAGGGGGTT
>DATAZV010000149.1:0-2707 GCA_036271855.1 Burkholderiales bacterium | reverse complement strand
TCGTCGCTGGCCACCCAGTGGGCCACCATCTCGGCGGTCTGCTTCTCGGCACCGGCGGCGGCGCCGTCTTCGAGGTCGCAGATCAGGTCGAACACCGGCCGGTCAGCCCGGGCGGTTTCGCGCTGCAGGGCGAGGGTCTTGCGGATGAATTTTTCGTTGCCGGAAAAATGCTCGCACACCGGGATCACCGGCAGCGGGGCGCCGTCGGTGTACAGAACTTTGTCGGGATGCAGGGGCATGAGGAACGCGAAAAAAACGACGGGAGAAGCAACTCGCAGCCGCGCTGGTAGCCACTTCTCCCGGGACGGGCGCCGCTACCAGCCGGACTGCATGCCGAAGCGCGGCTTAGAGCAGGTGCTTGACGCCGTCGCGCTCTTCGTTGAGTTCCTTCAGGGTGGCGTCCATGCGCTCGCGCGAGAAGGTGTCAATTTCCAGGCCCTTGACGATTTCATACTTTCCGCCGGGCTGGGTGATCACCGGCATGCCGTACATGATGCCTTCGGGAATGCCGTAGCTGCCATCCGACGGGATGCCCATGGTGACCCATTCGCCGTTGGAGCCGAGCAGCCAGTCATGCACGTGGTCGATGGCGGCATTGGCGGCGGAGGCGGCCGAAGACAGGCCGCGCGCGTCGATGATGGCGGCGCCGCGCTTGCCGACGGTGGGCAGGAACACGTCCTTGTTCCATACCGCATCGTTCACCAGTTCCTTGACGGACTGGCCGTCGGCGGTGGCGAAACGGTAGTCGGCGTACATGGTGGGGGAGTGGTTGCCCCACACCGTGAGCTTCTTGAACGATGAGACCGGTTTTCCGATCTTGGCGGAGAGTTGCGACAGGGCGCGGTTGTAGTCCAGGCGCAGCATCGCGGTAAACGCGGTGGGCGGCAGGCTCTTGGCGCTTTCCTTGGCGATGTAGGCGTTGGTGTTGGCGGGGTTGCCGACCACCAGAATCTTCACGTTGCGCGAGGCGACGGCGTCGATCGCCTTGCCCTGGGCGGTGAAGATCTGCGCATTGGCGGCCAGCAGGTCCTTGCGCTCCATGCCGGGGCCGCGCGGGCGGGCGCCGACCAGGAGGCCGACATCGGTGTCCTTGAAGGCGGTCATCGGGTCGCTATGCGCGGTCATCGAGGCCAGCAGGGGGAAGGCGCAGTCGTCGATTTCCATCATCACGCCCTTGAGGGCTTTTTGCGCCTTCTCGTCCGGGATTTCCAGCAGTTGCAGGATCACCGGCTGGTCGCGGCCCAGCATGTCGCCATTGGCGATGCGAAACAGCAGCGAATAACCGATTTGTCCGGCGGCGCCAGTGACGGTGACGCGCAGGGGAGATTTGGCCATGATTGTTTCTCCGGAGGGGAAAGGAGGTGGGGAGGAGGGCTAGGAAAAAGCGCGGGGAAAGAATGATAAGGGAATTGGGCGCCGAGTGCGTGACATGCATTCCATCAGCGATGCCGCGGGCGGCAAATCAAGGGGCTGGATGCAGCGCGGCGCCGGGTTACGGCCAGTTTAAAAATTGCGCCGGTCGAAGTCAAGACAAGTCTTATATCTTATATAAGATATAAAACATGAGATGGACGAAGCTTGTGCCTTGTGTTTCAATAGCTTGGCGCAATGCGGCCCTGGCGCGGCCAGGGTAAAACTCCCGCGCGACCAGAATAGCTGCGCGCGTTTCATCCAGTGCGCCGCCACAATCCAAGCTTCCGCCCGCTCACCGTTGCACAGCAGATTGGAAGGCCCATGAGTTCCGATACCCGCGGCGCAATTCCGAACATCGCTCCACCCACCAGGCCGCCGGCCGCCGCCGGCTCGCCCACCTTCAGCCCGCTGTACCAGCAGATCAAGGGCCTGATCACCCAGGGCCTGGAAGCCGGCGAGTGGAAGCCCGGTGACATGATCCCGAGCGAGATCGAGCTGGCCGCACGCTTCAAGGTGAGCCAGGGTACGGTGCGCAAGGCGGTCGACGAACTGGCGGCCGGGCACCTGCTGGTGCGGCGCCAGGGCAAGGGGACTTTCGTCGCCAGCCATACCGAACCGCGCACCCAGTTCCGTTTTTTGCGCCTGACGCCCAACGAAGGCGAGCCGCGTTATCCGGAAAGCGCCATCCTGGAATGCCGGCGGGTGCGGGCGCCGGCGGAAATCGGCCGCGCGCTGGAACTGAAGGCGGGCGACTCCGCCATCACCATCAAGCGCATGCTCGCCTTCGAGGGCGTGCCTTGCGTGCTCGACGAAATCTGGCTGCCGGGCGGCCTGTTCAAGGGGCTCACCGCCGAGCGCCTGACCGAATCGAAAGCGCCGCTATACAGCTTGTTCGAAAGCGAGTTCGGCACCAAGATGATCCGCGCCGATGAGAAGGTCCGCGCCATTGCAGCCGACGCCGATACCGCCCGGTTGCTGCGCGTGGCGCCGGGTTCGCCGCTGCTGTCGGCCGAGCGCCTGACCTACACCTACGGGGAGCGGCCGGTCGAGGTGCGCAAGGGCCTCTATATCACCCGTGATTTTCATTATCACAACGAGCTGATCTGAGGCGGCGTTCGCCGTCGCTGCTCCCTCTCGGGAGCAGCCGCTACCGCCCCGCGCGCGGGCTTGCGGCATCGCGCTTATGCATGGGGATAATCCGAGCTTTCTTAATGCGAAGGCGCGGGCGCGGATGTATAATCAAAAAGGTTTTGCGGGGTCCCCGGTTGCATTTTGTTTGCGGAAAAAATGCGTG
>DATAZV010000148.1:0-10231 GCA_036271855.1 Burkholderiales bacterium | reverse complement strand
CGCGGCCACGGCATCCCCGCCGAGGTCGAGGCCGAGCTGTTCTCGCCCTTTTTCACCACCAAGGAAAACGGCATGGGCATGGGCCTGAACATCTGCCGTTCGATTGTCGAGCTGCACGAGGGCCACCTCTGGTTCACCCGCAACGGCAGCGGCGGCAGCATTTTCCACTTCACCTTGCCGCAGGTCGCTGCGGTGATCGACGACCTATGAGCGCCAAACCCCTGATCCACATCGTCGACGACGACGAGGCGATGCGCGACTCGCTGGCCTGGCTGCTCGACGGCGACCGCTATGCGGTGCACACCTACACTTCGGGCGAGGACTTCCTGGAGCGCCACGCGCCGGGGCGGCCGGCCTGCGTGATCCTCGACATCCGCATGCCGGGCATCAGCGGGGTCGAGGTGCATGAGCGTCTGGTACGGCGCGGCGCCACCACACCGGTGGTCTTTGTCACCGGCCACGGCGACGTGCCAATGGCGGTGGAGGCGATCAAGCGCGGCGCCTTCGACTTCATCGAAAAGCCGTTTTCCGAAACCAAGCTGATGGCGATCATTTCCCGCGCACTGGAGGACGACGAGCGCCGTGCCGGCGAGACCAGCGCGCTGACCGACGTGGCGCAGCGCCTGGCCAAGCTGTCGCCGCGCGAACGCGAGGTTCTCGACCTGGTGATCGCCGGCAAGATGAACAAGACGATTGCCGATGCGATGAACATCAGCATCAAGACAGTGGAAGCGCACCGCGCCAAGGTGATGGACAAGATGGGCGCGAAGTCGCTGGCGGAGCTGGTGCAACTGGTGGTGCAGGCCCGGGCCTGAGGCGGATTTGCAAAAACAAAAACGGCGCGGATTTCTCCGCGCCGTTTTGTTTTGCAGCTTGCGTGCGAAAAATTACTTCGCGGCGCGGCGCTTCAGTTCGGTGTCCAGGGTGTCGAGGAACTGGTTGGTGGTTTCCCACTTTTGTTCCTTGCCGATCAGGATCGCCAGGTCCTTGGTCATGTGGCCGGCTTCGACGCAGTCGACGCAGACCTTTTCCAGCAGCTTGGCGAAATTCACCACGTCCGGCGTGCCGTCCACTTCACCACGGCGGATCAGGCCGCGCGTCCAGGCGAAGATCGAGGCGATCGGGTTGGTGGAAGTCTCCTTGCCGGCCTGGTGGTCGCGGTAGTGCCGGGTCACGGTGCCGTGGGCGGCTTCGGCTTCGAAGGCCTTGCCGTCCGGGCTCATCAGCACGGAGGTCATCAGGCCCAGCGAACCATAGCCTTGGGCCACGGTGTCGGACTGCACGTCGCCGTCGTAGTTCTTGCAGGCCCACAGGTAGCCGCCGGACCATTTCAGGTTGGAGGCCACCATGTCGTCGATCAGGCGGTGTTCATACGTCAACCCGGCGGCCTTGTACTTGTCCGCGAATTCGGCGTCGAAGATTTCCTGGAACAGGTTCTTGAAGCGGCCGTCGTAAGTCTTGAGAATCGTGTTCTTGGTCGACAGATAGACCGGGTAGTTGCGC
Organism: Burkholderiales bacterium; assembly: GCA_036271855.1. Lineage (GTDB taxonomy): Bacteria > Pseudomonadota > Gammaproteobacteria > Burkholderiales > JAEUOS01 > JAQGMJ01. The sequence continues at coordinate 8,728 of DATAZV010000148.1, read as the reverse complement.
GACAGGCCGTAGATGAAGCAGGCGCGGGCGAAGCCGCTGATCGACTCGTCGGAGTTGTACATGGCGAGCGCCACGCCGTCGCCTTCGGACTTGTAGACTTCCTTTTCGATCACCGGGCCGCCGTCGTTGGGCACGAAGGTCAGCTTCAGGGTGCCCTTGCCGGGGTAGCGGAATTCGCTGGCGCGGTACTGGTCGCCAAACGCGTGACGCGCGACGACGACGGGCTTGTCCCAGTGGCGGATCAGGCGCGGCACGTTCTGGCAGATGATCGGCTCGCGGAAAATCGTGCCGTTCAGAATGTTGCGGATGGTGCCGTTCGGGCTGCGCAGCATGTCGGGCGAACCAAATTCGGTCATCCGGCCTTCGTCGTGGGTGATGGTCGCGCACTTGACGGCGACGCCGTACTGCTTGGTGGCGTTGGCGGAATCGACAGTCACCTGGTCCTTGGTCGCATCGCGATGATGGATGCCCAGGTCGTAGTACTTGAGATCGATGTCCAGGTACGGGTGGATCAGTTTTTCCTTGATCTTCGCCCAGATGATCCGGGTCATTTCATCGCCGTCCATCTCGACGACCGGATTCTTGACTTTGATTTTCGCCATGGTTGCCCTCTGTAGTGATGTGCGGCCCGAAAAATGAGCCGCGCGGTTGCTGCGGATGCGTGTGACGGGCCTAAGCCCGGAATAATTTTCAGCGTTCGACTGAGCCGTCTATTTTACCGCGCGCCGCTGCTTGCGGCCCGCGCTTATAGCGCGAGTTATGCGGTTCGGTGGCCCCAAGCCAGCTTGTACTTTTCCTTAAGTCTTATATAAGACATAAGAGTTGGGATTATGCCCGATTGCGCTCCGGCGCGCCAGCAGCGGGCGCGCCTGCGGCGTTAATTGGCCGTATGCAGGCCCGCCGTTTCCCGGCGTGGACCGGTCGGCCGGCATCGTGCAGCTCCATGTAGCTGGTCATGGTTATGCTCATGGCGTGCCCGGCGCATGTAGGCAAGCAACTGTTTTTCAACGATTCACGTACATGAATGCGGCCGTAGCCCGTAATGTCTTGCTAGACAAATCAGTGCATGCTGATTAACTTAGCACATTGACATTTTCATGCATTCGGCATATGTATGTGCTTCGGCAAAGCCTAGGGGACCGCTTCCGGCGGGCTGCGGATGTGTCTGCGCCCCCGATCCGGATTGCCGGAGCAATTCAAATAACGACCTGATTCAGGAGGATTTGTGAATTTATTCAACCAGGACCGGGTGCGTGCGCCCGCGTTGCGGCGCTTTGCGCCAGCTCCGGGTCCGGCGCATTGGCCTCATCTGTTGATTGCGGCGCTTCTTGGCGCCGCGCTGCCGCCCCTGGCGGGCGCCCGCGAGGTGGTGGTCACGCAGGTGGTGGCGCTGTCCGGCCCGCAGGCCCCGGTGGGCAAGAATCTTAGCTTCGGCATCAAGCTGTTGCTGGACGATGTCAACGCCAAGGGCGGGGTCAACGGCAACACGGTGAAGCTGCTGCTGAAAGACGACGGCTACAAGGTGGCCGACACCGTCAAGTTGGTGACCGAGTCGGCCGCCGCCGACAAGCCGATCGCCCTGATCGCGCCCCTGGGCACCGCCAACATCGAGGCCCTGCGCCCCGTCATTACCAGCGAAAAGCTGCCGATCATCGGCGCGCGCTCCGGCGCCAGCTCGATCGCCAACCATCCCTTCATATTCCGCAACAAGGCGACCTTCAAGGACGAGACGGCGAAAATCGTCGAGCAGTTCACCTCGATCGGCTTCAACAGCTTCGGCGTGGTCTACCAGGACGACGGACTCGGCAAGGACGGCCTCTCGGGCGTCACCGCGGCGCTGGAGGCGCACAAGCTCAAGCCGACGGTGGCCTCGGCCTACGAGCGCAACACCGTCAAGGTGGAGAGCGCGGTGGCCGAGATGCTCAAGGTCAATCCGCAGTGCATCGTGCTGGCCGGGGTGGTCGGCCCGACCGCGGCCTTCGTCAAGCAATACCGCCAGGGCGGCGGCCGCGCCCAGCTGGTGAGCGTGTCCACCATCGACCTCGGCCTGGTGATCAAGCAGGCCGGCCTGGAGGCCGCGCGCGGCTTTTCGGTGGCGCAGGTGATGCCCAACCCGGCGGTCTCCTACCTGCCGATCGCGCGTGAAATGCGCGACCTGGCGAAAAAGGCCAGCGCGCCGGCCGACGCGGTCAACCCGACCTCGCTGGAAGGCTTCATCACCGCCAAGGTGTTCATCGAGGGCCTGCGCCGCGCCGGCAAGGACCCGAGCCGCGAAAGCCTGGTGAAAGGCCTGGAAACCATGGACGACTACGAAGCCGGCGGCTTCCGCATCTCATACGGCCCGGGCAAGCACGACGGCACCCGCTATGTGGAACTGGGCGTGGTGGATGGGCGCGGCAAGCTGATGGAGTAAGGAGATCGGCGTGCGGCGGTTCGCCCCGCATTGCCGGTTCCCGGGGCGCGCAGGCGCCCCGGTTTTTTACTCGACGTATTCCGGCAAGGTGTCGAGAAAGTCGCGGCCGCAGCCGCGCACGCGCAGGAATTCCTTGCCGATGCGCGCTGCGCGAATTTGCGGCGAAAGCAGTACGCCGGCAAACGCCCAGGGAATGATCGCCAGGCCGGCGACGGCGAATAGCCAACTCACCTGGAATGCGCCGGCGAGCACAAAGCAAAGCACGATCACGGCGAAACCGCCCCAGCCTATCCAGCGGGAGAGCATGCGCTTGCGCAGATGCGCTTCGCATAGCCCGACCTCCAGCGTTGCGCGCTTGCGCACCACCAGCGCGACGACGGCGTAGAGGAGGACGTTGACCAGCACCAGCACATACCAGCCGGCGTGATGCCAGGCCAGCTTGAATCGCGCGGGCGCCTCCCGCGCCGGCTCATTGCATTTGATGCAGCGCCCGGGAAAGGCGGCGTCGCGGCGGCAAACCAGGATCTTGCCGTCGCGCCAGATGGCGGTGCCCTGGTCGGCAAAGGCCTCGAGTTTCGCCTTGGGTGCCGAATACGGGTTTTGCGCGCTCTCTTCCTCGCCCATGCTGCATCCCCTTTCTTGATATTGGAATTTTTTCCGCTAGGCAGCGGCCGCGGGCGGCAGCAATTGCCAGGTCGAGGTGGCTGTCGCCAGCAGGTTGCGCTCGGCATCGTAGAGCCGGGTCTCGAGATAATTGATCGACCTGCCTTTCTTCAGGAACTTGCCCTCGGCGCGCAAGCGGCCGCTGCGCGCCGCGCGCAGGTACTGGGTCTTCATCTCCAGGGTCATGCCGGCGCCGACTGCCGTCTTCAGCAAGTGGCCCATCGAGATGTCAAGCACGGTGGCGATGATGCCGCCATGCAGGGTGCCCTGCGGATTGAACATGAACTCCTTCAAGTCGAATTCGACCGCGCAGGTGTCGGGGTCCGGGTAGCTGATCTCCAGGCCGAGCAGCCGGGCCAGGAAAAACGTGCCGAAGGTCTGGTCGTGGGTGGCGATGGCGTGTTCGAAGGCCGCGCGGGCGGAGGCTTCGTCGATTTTCTTGGGCATGAGGTGAGTTTGAAAAGCGGGTTCGGAAGGAGGAAATGAAAACGGCCGGGCATGCTGCCCGGCCGTGAAATCGGTCTTGGGAATTAACGCAGCGAGGCGTTGATTTTATCCAAGGCGGAGGCGCCCGGGCACAATTGCGCCGTATTCAGCGTATTCAGCGGCTTGGCAGTGGTGCCGAGGTGGGCGTGCAGGTCTTCGGGGTCGGGGTCGACGTAGAGCAGGCCGGTGACCACTTCGCCCTTGGCATGATGCTCCTGCAGGTAGTTCATCGCGCCGATGCGGTCGTGCGCATCGTATTCGACGTGCAGCTTGCGCAGCCGAAGCACAGACCCGTCATGTTGTACCACCTCCTGCAAGGAGCCGGGCGCGTAGTCGGTGGTGATCTCGTCGCGATGCGGGATGAAGTCGATGCGGTTCACCGCCTCGTTGTGCTCGCGCACGTAGTCGTAGCTCTTGGTCGAGCCCGGGTGGTTGTTGAAGGCAACGCAGGGTGAAACGACGTCGATGAAGGCTGCGCCCTGGTGGGCGATGGCGGCCTCGATCAGCGGCACCAGCTGCGCCTTGTCGCCGGAAAAGCTGCGGGCGACGAAGGTGGCGCCGAGCTGCAGCGCCAGGCCCACCATGTCCACCGGCGAATCGTTGTTGACCACGCCGCGCTTGGACTTGGAGCCCTTGTCGGCGGTGGCCGAGAACTGCCCCTTGGTCAGGCCGTAGACGCCGTTGTTCATCACGATGTAGACCATGTTGACGGCGCGGCGCATGCTGTGGGCGAACTGGCCCAGGCCGATCGAGGCGGAGTCGCCGTCGCCGGAGACGCCCATGTAGATCAGCTCGCGGTTGGCCAGGTTGGCGCCCGTCAGCACCGAGGGCATGCGCCCGTGCACGGTGTTGAAGCCGTGCGAGCCGCCGAGGAAATAGGTCGGCGCCTTCGACGAGCAGCCGATGCCGGAAAGCTTGGCGACGCGGTGCGGCTCGAGGTCGATGTTGAAGCAGGCTTGGATGATTGCGGCGGAAATCGAATCATGGCCACAGCCGGCGCACAGGGTCGACACCGCGCCTTCGTAGTCGCGCCGGGTGTAGCCCAGCTTGTTGGTGGCCAGGGTCGGGTGATGCAGCTTGGGTTTGGCGAGATAGGTCATTGCGCCACCTTTTTCAGCGGAGTGACATTGTGGGTTACGCCTAAAGCCGCCATCTTCTCGGTGACGGCCTTGACGATGAAGCGCGCGGTAATCGGCGTGCCATCATAGTGCAGCACGGGAATCAGCTGCGCCGAATCGAGGTTGCCCTCGTTGATCAGCATGCCGCGCAGTTGCGCGTCGCGATTTTGCTCGACGATGAACACTTGGTCGTGCGCCGCGATGAAATCCATGATGCTGCTGTGGAAAGGAAAGGCACGGATGCGCATGGCATCGATGTGCATGCCATCGGCGTCGAAGGTGTCCAGCGCCTCGTTCATCGCCGGACTGGTGGAGCCGAAATACAGCACGCCGAATTTCGAGGGCTTTTGCGCCTTGCGCGTCAGCGGCAGCGGCACCAGGTTTTTCGCGGTCTCGAACTTCTTTTCCAGGCGCTCCATGTTGTCGATATACACCGGGCCTTCTTCGCTGTAGCGCGCGTAGCGGTCCTTGGTGGTGCCGCGGGTGAAATAAGCGCCGCGCTTCGGATGGGTGCCGGGGTAGGTGCGGAAGGGAATGCCGTCGCCGTCGACATCGAGATAGCGGCCGAAATCCTTGCCTGCTTCCAGCTCTTCGGCCGTCATCACCTTGCCGCGGTCGTACTCGCGACCCTCTTTCCATTCGAGGGGATCGCACAGGCGCTGGTTCATGCCGATGTCGAGGTCGGTCATGACGAAAATCGGCGTCTGCAGGCGGTCGGCCAGGTCCAGCGCCTCGGCGGCGAACTCGAAGCACTCCTTCGGGTCTTCCGGAAACAGCAGCGGATGCTTGGTGTCGCCATTCGAGGCGTAGGCGCAGGACAGGATATCCGCTTGTTGGGTGCGCGTCGGCATGCCGGTGGAGGGTCCGCCGCGCTGCACGTTGATGATGGTGGCGGGAATCTCGGCGAAGTAGGCCAGGCCGATGAACTCGGTCATCAGCGAAATACCGGGGCCGGAGGTGGTGGTGAAAGAGCGTGCGCCGTTCCAGCCGGCACCGATGACGATGCCGATGGAAGCCAGTTCGTCTTCCGCCTGGATGATGGCGAAGTTGTTCTCGCCGGTGTCCTTGTCGACGCGGAACTTGCTGCAATGCTTCTGGAATGCCTCGGCCAGCGAGGATGACGGGGTGATCGGGTACCACGCGCACACCGTGGCGCCGCCATAGACACAGCCCAGCGCCGCGGCGTTGTTGCCTTCGATGAAAATCTTCTTGCCGACGTTGTCGGAGTGCTTGACCTTCAAACCCATGGACGCACAATCGAGATTGGCGAAGGCATAGTCGCGGCCCATGTGCAGGGCCTTGAGATTGGAGTCGATCAGCTTTTCCTTGCCCTTGTACTGCTCGCCGAACAATTGCTCGACCGCTTTCGGGTCCATGTCCAGCAGGGCCGAGAGCGCGCCGACGTAGATGATGTTCTTGAACAGCTGGCGCTGGCGTACGTCGGTGTACGCCTCGTTGGTGATCTGCGTCAGCGGCATGCCGATCACGGTGATGTCTTCGCGGAACTTGGACTTGGGCAGGGGCCGGGTGCTGTCGTAGAACAGGTAACCGCCGGGCTCGATCTCCTTGATGTCGGCGTCCCAGGTTTGCGGGTTCATCGCCACCATCAGGTCACAGCCGCCGCGCCGTCCCAGGTAGCCGCTCTCGCTCACGCGCACCTCGTACCAGGTCGGCAGCCCCTGGATGTTGGAGGGGAAGATGTTGCGCGGGCTCACCGGCACGCCCATGCGCAGGATGGCGCGGGCGAACAGCTCGTTGGCGGAAGCGGAACCGGAACCGTTGACGTTGGCGAACTTGACGACGAAATCGTTGACTGCCTGGATCTTGTTCATACTGGCTTTCTGCTCTCCCGCGATATGGTTCGCGCTGTTTTCACTTGCTTGCCCGTATACCTTGCTTGCGGCCGCCGCTTGCGTTCAGGCGGCCTTGCGCAGCGGCGCGGGATGGTCACGGCAGCCCGGACCAGCCTTGGTGGTGTCGATCAGGAATTTCTGCATGTCCCAGGCGCCGGTGGGGCAGCGCTCGGCGCACAAGCCGCAATGCAGGCAGACGTCTTCGTCTTTCGCCATGATGCGCCCGGTCTTCAGGCCCTCGCCGATGTACAGGTCCTGCGCGAGATTCAAGGCCGGCGCATTCAGATGCTCGCGCAATACCGGCTCTGCGTCGTTCTCGGTGAAGGTGATGCAGTCCATCGGGCAGATGTCGACGCAGGCGTCGCACTCGATGCACTGTGCGGCGGAAAACACCGTCTGCACATCGCAGTTGAGGCAGCGCTGCGCTTCCTTGTAGGCCATCTGCGGGTCGAAGCCCAGCTCCACTTCGACCTTGATGTTTTTCAGCGCGATATTGATGTCTTTCAGCGGCACCTTGAAGCGGATGTCGTTGGAAATCGCGTTGTCGTAGCTCCACTCGTGGATGCCCATTTTCTGGCTCAACACCTTGACCGTGGGCGGCGGGCGCACCGAGACGTCTTCACCCGACAGGAAGCGGTCGATCGACACCGCCGCCTCGTGGCCGTGGGCCACCGCCCAGATGATGTTCTTCGGGCCGAAGGCGGCGTCGCCACCGAAAAACACTTTCGGCAGGGACGACTGCATGGTTTCCTTGCCGACCACCGGCATGCCCCACTTGTCGAATTCCAGGCCGATGTCGCGCTCGATCCAGGGGAAGGAATTTTCCTGGCCCACGGCAATCAGCACATCGTCGCACTCGAAATGCTGGTCCGGCTCGCCGGCATTGACCAGCGAACGCCGGCCCTTGTCGTCGTACACCGCCTTGACCTTCTCGAACACCATGCCCACCAACTTGCCGTTCTCGTGCTTGAATTCTTTGGGCACCAGGAAGTTGATGATCGGGATGCCTTCATGCGCGGCGTCTTCCTTTTCCCAGGGGCTGGCTTTCATTTCATCGAAGCCGGAGCGCACGATCACCTTCACTTCGTCACCGCCGAGACGGCGCGAGGAGCGGCAGCAGTCCATCGCGGTGTTGCCGCCGCCGAGCACGATGACGCGGCGGCCGATCTTGTCGATGTGGCCGAAGGAAACGGAAGACAGCCAGTCGATGCCGATGTGGATGTTCTTTGCCGACTCCTTGCGGCCGGGCAGGTCGAGGTCGCGGCCGCGCGGCGCGCCGGAGCCGACGAACACCGCGTCGTAACCCTGGCCGAGCAAGGCCTTGAGGCTGTCGATGCGCTCACCGGCGCGAAAGTTCACGCCGAGGTCGAGGACGTAGCCGGTCTCTTCGTCGATCACCGACTCGGGCAGGCGGAATTTCGGGATCTGGCTGCGGATCATGCCGCCGGCGCGCTTGTCGCCGTCGAACACGGTGACGTCGTAGCCCAGCGGCGCGAGATCGCGCGCCACCGTCAGCGAGGCGGGGCCGGCGCCGACCAGGGCCACCTTCTTGCCGTTCTTTTTCGCTGCCGGTTTCGGCATGCGGTCCTTGACGTCGTCCTTGTAGTCGGCGGCGACGCGCTTTAAACGGCAGATGGCGACCGGCTCCTTGCTCTGGCCATCTTCGACGCGGCCGCGGCGGCAGGCCGGCTCGCAGGGGCGGTCGCAGGTGCGGCCGAGGATGCCCGGGAATACGTTGGATTCCCAGTTGACCATGTAGGCATCGGAATAACGGCCCGCGGAAATCAGGCGGATGTATTCAGGGACGGGGGTGTGGGCGGGACAGGCCCATTGGCAATCAACGACTTTGTGAAAGTAGTCTGGCTGACCGATGTCGGTTGGCTTCAAAACTTGCCTCCTTGGGGCAGCGGCGATGCCGCATTACCTGGGTTTACAGCGTTTTTTTGACTGACTCTTGTTTTATTCGATTGCGTGCGGCTGGTCTGATTAAACCTTCAAAGCTTAGCACTGAAATTGTATACACCCGCATGCTCTTCGTACAAGTGCATGCGGGGTGAAAGTGGCACGAAAAAGGTGCGCCGCTTCATATAAGCACCATAAGGCTTGACCATAAACAGACAGGTCTGTATATTTCCTGCATAAACCACCGCTCTGCCTACTATGTGCCCCGCTGCCGCCAAGCCCCTGAACTTTGC
>DATAZV010000147.1:0-4311 GCA_036271855.1 Burkholderiales bacterium | reverse complement strand
CCTTTGGGCGATGTGCTGGGCGGCCAGAAACTGGCGTTGCTGGAGCAGGCGCCGCAGAACCCGTGGCCGGTAGGCGCGCGGCCGGTGGTGGGATAGGCCATGTCGTTCGCTCCCTTGCGCAAAACTCTCCCGGGCGGGCGCGAGCATTGGCAGCATGGCCCGATCGATCTGGTGATCGAAGCGCGCGGCGATGCCGCCGCGGTAGCACGTGCGTGTGAAAAAGCCTGGGTGCGCTTTCAGGCGGTGCTCGCGGAACTGGTATTTGAACTGCCGCTGCTGCGGCTGTCGGTCGAACAATCCGGAGCGGTGCGCGGCCCCGTCGCGCGGCGCATGATCGATGCGGCCTTGCCCTATGTGCCGCGCTTCATCACGCCGATGGCAGCGGTCGCCGGCGCTGTCGCCGAGGAAATACTGGCAATCTTCGCTGCCGAACCCGGCGTGGCCCGGGCCTATGTGAACAACGGTGGCGATATCGCATTGCATTTGCTTGCCGGCGAGGAATTTACGATCGGACTGGTGGCCGACGCCTACGCGCCGGCGGTCGACGGGCAAGTACGCATATCGGCCGAGAGCGGCATACGCGGCATTGCCACCAGCGGCTGGCGCGGCCGCAGCTTCAGCCTGGGCATAGCCGACAGCGTCACCGTGCTGGCGCGCAGCGCCTCCGCCGCCGATGCCGCGGCCACCATGATCGCCAACGCGGTCAATGCCGAGCATCCCGCCATCGAGCGCACGCCGGCGGAGACGCTGAAGGACGATACCGACCTTGGTGCCCGGCTGGTGACGGTGAACGTAGGCAAGTTGCCCGCAACCCTGCGCGCTGCCGCGCTCGATGCGGGGGCAAAGGCAGCGAACCAGTTCCTTGGCCGCGGCCTGATCATTGGCGCAGCGCTTGCTTTGCAAAACGAATGGCGCAGCGTCGGCGATCTTCAGGCCGCGCTGCCCGCCGGCGCGCAGCGCCTGGCTGCCTGAAAGTCAACGGAGAGAACGAATGGCCAGCAAGAGCGCCGCCAAAGCCGCAAGCAAGCGTAGCCCCGCAAAGGTGAAGGTGAAGGTCGACGTGCGCAAGATCGTCACCTTTATCGACGAGGCGTTCCACGAAGGCGGCCCGGTAGCAAAGAAGCCCTATAAGCGCGGCGCCATCGCCGCTGTGGTGGCCAACCCGTATGCGGGCCGCTATGTGCAGGACATCACGCCGATGATGGATGCCCTGAAGCCCCTGGGTTACGAGCTGGCCGAGCGCCTGATTGCGGCCCTCGGCGGCCCGAAAGAAATCGAGAGCTATGGCAAGGCGATAATCGTCGGCGTCAACGGCGAGTCCGAGCATGCGGCGCTCTGGCATGTGCCCGGCGGCTACGGCATGCGCGAGTTGCTGGAAAATTCCAAGGCCATCGTGCCCTCGGCGATCAAGGTGGCGGCTGCAGGTGGCGCGATCGACGTGCCGCTGCACCATCGTACCGCTGCCTATGTGCGCAGCCACTTCGATGCCATCGAGATGCGCGTGCCGGACAGCCCGCGCCCGGACGAGATCGTGTTCATCATCGCCATGGGTACGGGTCCGCGGGTGCATGAGCGGGTCGGCGGCCTGCGCGCCAGCGAGATTTCGAAGTACGACGGACAGCGCTGATTTTCTTGACCAGGGAGTTTGCTATGGAACAGTTCAATCGTCGGCGGTTTGCAAAGGCTCTGGGAGGCACGCTCGCACTGAGCGCATTTGGTGGCGTGGCGCAGCCCGCGTTCGCCGCCGGAATCAAGCCCGGCGACACCGACGTGTTCCTGGTGATCGACATGCAGAATTGCTTCATCCCCGGCGGCTCGCTGGCGGTGAAGGAGGGCGATGCCATCGTGCCCCTGATCAACAAGATCGCCAAGTCGTTCAAGCATGTGGTGCTGACGCAAGACTGGCATACCGCCGACCACATTTCCTTCGCTTCCCAGCATCCGGGCAAGAAGCCGTTCGAGGCGATCAAGGTGGCCTACGGTACGCAGGTGCTCTGGCCGGATCATTGCGTGCAGGGTACCGAGGGCGCAGCCCTTGCCAAAGACCTGAGTATCCCGCAGGCGGAGTTGATCCTGCGCAAGGGTTACCGCAAGGACGTAGACAGTTATTCCGCCTTTCTGGAGGCGGACAAAAAGACCAGCACCGGTCTCTCCGGCTATCTGAAGCAGCGCGCTTTCAAGCGTGTGTTCCTCGCCGGCCTCGCCACCGACTTTTGCGTTGCCTGGAGCGCAGTCGACGCGCGCAAGCAGGGATTCGAAGCTGTTGTGATCGACGACGCCTGCCGCGGCATCGACGCCAACGGTTCGCTGGCCGCGGCATGGAAAGACATGACGCGCGCCGGCGTGAAAAAGATTACTTCGGCGGATATCGCTGCCTAGGTCGTGGTAAAAGGGGTTTTGGTGCACGTAACTAAAGAGGGGGTACGACGCATGACTCAAGCAAACAAACTACAGGGTTTCAAACGCCTGGCGCTGGCAGCGGCGGCGCTGGCTGCTTTCGCCATCGCCAGCGGCAACGCTCTGGCGCAAAGCGGGCCGATCCGCATCGGCGAAATCAACAGCTACAAGGCGCAGCCGGCCTTTCTCGATCCCTACAAGAAGGGCATGGACCTGGCCGTCGAAGAGGTCAACGCCGCCGGCGGCGTGCTGGGCCGCAAGATCGAGGTGATCAGCCGTGACGACGGCGCCAGCCCCGGCGACGCCGTGCGCGCGGCCGAGGAACTGGTGTCACGCGAAAAGGTGGATGTGATCGCCGGCGGCTTTTTGTCCAACATCGGCCTGGCGCTGACCGACTTCGCCAAGCAAAAGAAAATTTTCTTCCTGGCCTCCGAGCCGCTGACCGACAAGATCGTCTGGCAAAACGGCAACAAGTACACTTTCCGCCTGCGCCCCTCGACCTACATGCAGGTGGCGATGCTGGTGCCGGAAGCGGCCAAGCTGAAAAAGAAGCGCTGGGCGCTGGTGTATCCCAACTATGAGTATGGTCAATCGGCGGCCGCCACTTTCAAGGAGCAGTTGAAAAAACTGCAACCTGACGTCGAATTCGTTGCCGACCAGGCCTCTCCGCTGGGCCGCATCGATGCCGGTGCGGTGACCCAGGCCATCGCCGATGCCAAGCCGGATGCGATTTTCAACGTGACCTTCGGCGGCGACCTCGCCAAGTTCGTGCGCGAAGGCAATACCCGTGGCCTGTTCAAGGGCCGCGAAGTGGTGAGCCTGCTGACCGGCGAGCCGGAGTACATCGACCCGCTGAAGGATGAGACGCCGGAAGGCTGGATCGTCACCGGCTACCCCTGGTACGGCATTGCCACGCCCGCCCACCAGGCTTTCTTCATCGCTTATCACAAGAAATACAACGACTATCCGCGCCTCGGCTCCTTTGTTGGCTACACCACCATCAAGGCCCTGGCCGCCGGGATGAAAAAGGCGGGCTCGGTGAATACCGACAAGTTGATCACCGCGTTTTCGGGCCTGACTTTCGAGACGCCGTTCGGCAAGGCGATGTTCCGTCCGCAAGACCACCAGTCCACCATCGGCGCCTATGTGGGCCGCACCACCCTGCGTGGCGGCAAGGGCGAAATGAAGGACTACGTATACCTGGACGGCGCCAAGTTCCAGCCCAGCGATGCGGACGTAAAAAAGATGCGTCCGGCAAATTGATTGCGGCTTGCGCTTGATTGCTGCTTGACCCGATCGCCGCCCGCCCGGGCGGCGATTTTGTTATTTACCCCGAATCTTCTTACGCATGAGTGTTGACGCGCTTCTGGTGCAGTTTCTCAACGGCCTGGCCGGCGCCTCGACGCTGTTCCTGCTCGCGGTGGGACTGTCGCTGATTTTCGGCGTGACGCGCATTGTCAATTTCGCGCATGGCTCGTTTTACATGCTGGGCATCTATATCGCCTACAGCCTGACGGCGCGCATCGGCGGCAGCGTGCTGGGTTTCTGGGGCTCCGTGGTGCTGGCGGCGCTGGCGGTGGGCCTGCTCGGGGTAGTGGTCGAATGCCTGCTGTTGCGCCGTATCTATCAGGCGCCTGAGCTGTTCCAGTTGCTGGCGACCTTCGCCTTGGTGCTGATCGCGCGCGACGCCGCGCTGGCCATCTGGGGGCCGGAAGATCTGCTAGGGCCGCGTGCCCCCGGCCTGAAAGGCGCGGTGGAAATACTCGGGCGCCAGTTTCCGCAATACGACCTGGCGCTGATTTTCATCGGCCCGGCGGTGCTGGGGGCGCTGTGGTGGATGCTGACGCGCACGCGCTTTGGCGTGCTGATCCGCGCCGCCACCGAAGACCGCGAAATGGTCGGTGCCCTCGGCGT
>DATAZV010000146.1:0-13313 GCA_036271855.1 Burkholderiales bacterium | reverse complement strand
CCACCTGTCAGCTTCACCGCGTTGACCAGGAAATAAACCACGGCCGCCGCGATCGCCAGCAGCACCAGCGCCAGCGCCGTGTTGCCGTGGCGCGAGGCCTGCATCTCCTCGCTGGCGCGGCCGGTCACCTTGCGGTAGCCGTTGAGCATCGGCTTGACCAGGTTGTCGCGGTGATAGATGGCGTAGAACAGGATCGCCAGGATGTGCGTGGCCACCAGGGCGTAGATCGCCCACTGGTTCAGGCGGTGCAGCGAGGTCAGGGTGGTGGAAAGCGAATTCCCGGCCCACTTGTAAAGCGGCCCCTCGAAGGCGAAGTCCTCGTCGTTGGTGAACAGGCCCGACACCGCCTGGAACAGCAGCACCAGCAGCATCGCCAGTACCGACAGGGCGCCGACGGGATTGTGTCCCAACCCGCTCTCATGCCCGTCGCGGTTGAACATGCCCTTCATGTACGCCAGCACCTTGCCCGGCCCGGCGATAAACGAAGTGAAGCGCGCATGGGTGCCGCCGATGAAACCCCAGAGGATGCGAAAGATCAAGAGACCCAGCACGCCGTAGCCGCACCATACGTGCAGGCTCAGCTTGTCCAGCTTGATCGTCACCACCGCGGCGGTCACCAGGATCACCAGCGCCCAGTGGAAAAACCGCACCCCCAGGTCCCACACCGGGACGTGGTGTTCCTCGGGAGCGAATTGGAAAGACTCAGGTTCGCGTTCGCGCATGGTGGGTGGAATCCGTGAGGGTTTTGGTTTTTACGGTGTGTGGCGGTGGGCGGATGCTTTGATGTTGCTGCTCGACTGGCGTAGCTTAACTCCATCCCCACCCTGTCCCTCCCCTTGAAAGGGAGGGGACCTACTAACTTGCAGTGGCGCAAATTCGTGACCAAGCCACTACGAACCTCACTGCCCGCATCCTGCAAAATCGCGCGCCAAAGCGCAGCGATTTTTCGTAGCAGTTACCTCATGAAAATCATCTGGCTCCGCCAGTGATTTTCATGCAGTTCATCAGGCAAAAGTAGGTTTGTACTTTTGCCTGCCCCCGGCTAGACGACGGCCCCGTTGTTGACGTCCTTTTTCTTCTCCGGCTTGATCAGGTCGGTGCGCGAAACGCCCAGCCACATGACGATCGGGCTGGCCACCAGCACGGAGGAGTAGATGCCGAACAAGATGCCGATGGTCAGCGCCAGGGCGAAGTAGTGCAGGGTCGGGCCGCCGAGGAACAGCATCGAGGTGACCATCAGCTGGGTGCAGCCGTGGGTGATGATGGTGCGCGAAATGGTGCTGGTGATGGCGCTATTGATCACCTCGGGCACGGTCAGGCCGCGGCGTTTGCGGAAGGTTTCGCGCACCCGGTCGAACACCACCACCGACTCGTTTACCGAGTACCCCAGCACCGCCAGCACGGCAGCCAGCACCGAGAGTGAGAACTCCCACTGGAAGAAGGCGAAAAAGCCGAGGATGATCACCACGTCGTGCAGGTTGGCGATGATCGCCGCCACCGAGAATTTCCATTCGAAGCGCAGCGCCAGGTAGGCCATGATGCCCACGCACACCAGCAGCAGCGCCAGCGCGCCGTCGGAGGCCAGTTCCTTGCCCACCTGCGGGCCGACCACTTCAACGCTGGTGATCTTGCCGCCGGCGCCGCCGGGGGCGATGGCGATGGCGGAAAACTTGTTGCGGTCGAACGCGTTCTTGCCGGTGTTCGGGTCGGGCGAGAGGAAGGTAGGATTGTTGGCGTCCTTGTCGGCCATGCGGATCACCACGCTGGCCGAAGAGCCGAAGTTCTGCACCTGCGGCTCGCCGATGCCGGTTTTCACCAGCGCATCGCGCACGCCTTCAAGATTGGCGGCCTGGGTGTATTCGGCCTGGATCACCACGCCGCCGGTGAATTCGATCGAGTAGTTGAGGCCGCGGTGCAGCAGAAAGAACACCGCCAGCACGAAGGTGATCGCCGAGATGACGTTGAACACCAGCGCGTGCTTCATGAACGGGATGTCGCGCCGGATGCGGAAAAATTCCATGATGGTTTCCTAGGATTCTGGTGGGGCGCGGATTCAGGGGGTGGCGGCGGGCTTCTTGCCCGATGGCGCTTCGATCGAGCTGCCGGCGAAGGTCTTCGCCTCCGGCTTTTCCTGGCCCGCACCCGGCTTCCATACCTGCCCGATCGACAGGCTGGCCAGACGGCGGCGCGAACCGTAGAGCAGGTTCACCAGGCCGCGCGACACCACCACCGAAGAGAAGATGGAAGTCAGGATGCCCAGGCAGTGCACCACCGCAAAGCCGCGCACCGGGCCGGAACCGAAAATCAGCAGCGCCAGGCCGGCGATCAGGGTGGTGACGTTGGAGTCGAGAATGGTGCCGAAGGCGCGCTCGTAGCCGGCGGTGATCGCCACCTGCGGCGTGCTGCCGCTGCGCAGCTCTTCGCGGATGCGCTCGTTGATCAGCACGTTGGCGTCGATCGCCATGCCCAGGGCCAGCGCGATGGCGGCGATGCCGGGCAATGTGAGGGTGGCTTGCAGCAGGGACAGCAGGGCCACCAGGAACAGCAGGTTGCAGCCCAGGGCCGCCACCGAGATCACGCCGAACATCAGGTAGTAGCAGATCATGAACACCGCGATCAGCGAGAAGCCGACCCAGGTGGAGTGAAAGCCCTTTTCGATGTTCGCCTTGCCCTGCGAGGGGCCGATGGTGCGCTCTTCGATGATTTCCATCGGCGCGGCCAGGGCGCCGGAGCGCAGCAGGATCGAGATGTTGTTGGCTTCGGCGCTGCTCATGGCGCCGGAGATCTGCACCCGGCCGCCGGCGATTTCGCTGCGGATCACCGGGGCGGTCACCACCTCGCCGCGATTCTTTTCCAGCAGCAGGATGGCCATGCGCTTGCCGACGTTTTCGCGCGTCAATTCCTTGAAGGTGGAGGCGCCGGCGGCATCGAAGTTCAGGTGCACCGCGGGTTCCTGGGTCTGGCCGTCGAAGCCGGGCTGGGCATCGGTCAGGCGGTCGCCGGTGAGTTCGACGCGCTTGCGCACGATCTCGGTGCCGCCGCCGCCGGTCTTCGGAAAGCGGTCGCAGCCGAAGGGCACGCTGCCGGCGGCATCGGCGGCGATTTCTTCCGGGGAGCCGCAGATCATGCGCAGTTCGAGGGAGGCGGTGCGGCCCAGCAATTCCTTGATGCTGGCCGGGTCCTGCACGCCGGGCAATTCGACCACGATGCGGTCCGTGCCCTGCTGCTGGATCACCGGCTCGGCCACGCCGGTGGCGTTGATCCGCTTGTTGAAGGTGGTGATGTTCTGCGTGATGGCGTTTTCCTGCACCTTGCGCACCGACTCCGGTTTCAGGTTGGCCGTCAGGGTCAGGTCGCTGCCATCGGTACCATCGACCGTCGCCAGTTCGGCGAAGCTGTCGGTGATCAGGTTGCGTGCCTGGATGCGGGTGGCGTCGTCGCGAAAGCGGATCAGGATGCCGGCGGCGGTGCGGTCGATGCCGCTGTGGCGGATGTTCTTGTTGCGCATCTGGCTGCGCAGGTCGCTGGCCAGCGAGTCCAGGCGCTTGACCAGCGCCTGCTTCATGTCCACCTGATAAAGAAAGTGCACCCCGCCGCGCAGGTCCAGGCCGAGGTACATCGGCAGGGCGTGGATGCCGGCAAGCCACTCCGGCGAATTCGACAGCAGCGACAGCGCGATGGTATAGGGCGCGTCTTCCAGATTCTTGTCCGGCACCAGGGCGTTTTCGATCACCGACTTGGCGTGCAACTGGGTGTTCTCGTCCTTGAAGCGGGCGCGGATGCCGTGCGTGTCAAGGGTAATACCGGTGCTCTCGACTTTGGCCGCGGTCAGCGCGTCGGCCACCTTGGCGCGGGTGGCTTCGGCCAGCTTGATGTTGGACGAACTCTTGGCCGTGACCTGCACCGCCGGGGTCTGGCCGTAAAAGTTCGGCAGGGTATAGAGCAGCCCGCCCAGCACGACGATGGCGATCAGCAGGTATTTCCAGGTGGAGTAGCGATTCATGTGTGCGGCGTGTCGCCTTGTAATGCGTTATGGAAGGGCAGGGCGGGCGCTGGGCCTTAAGCCGGTACGGCCCGGCCAAGGGCTCAGATGCTCTTGATGGTGCCCTTGGGCAGCAGGGTGGTGATGGCCGGGCGCTGCACCACGATCTGCGTGTCGCTGGCGATTTCCAGCGTGGCATAGGCCTCGCTGATCTTGACGATCTTGCCGACGATGCCGCCGGCGCTTACCACCTCGTCGCCTACCTTGAGTGCTTCGAGCATCGCCTTGGTCTCTTTCTGGCGCTTCATCTGCGGGCGGATCATCATGAAATACATGAAAACCGCCATGCCGCCGAACAGCATCAGCGTGGTCATCATGTCGCCGCCGCCGGGGGCGCCGGTCTGGGCATAAGCAGAAGAAATGAAGGACACAAAAGCTCCGGTTAAGTATTTGAGTTAACTTGCAATTTTACCACGCGGCGGGCGCGCGGGCTGGACGGCAGATCAAGGCTGACGGTGGGGTTTCAAGGGGATCGGGCAAGCCGGCCGACGAGCGGTAGGATACTAGCGCGAAGGCGCGCAGGGCGCGGACCGCTTTTGGGGCTGGCGCGGCCGAAATCACAGTAAAAGACAGGTTTTTTGGGCCGCTGGCCTTTCCCAACCCGATAAAACCTGATGAATTTCGGTGTTTTTCGACTACGGTTGTTGTAAGCGCCGCCGAATCTGGGCGGACGGTCCGTTTCTGCAAACCCCGGCAAACTACGGTGAATCCGCGCTGCTGTCGGTGGCCAACCCGATAAAACCCTATAGATTTCTGCATTTCCTCAACCACAGTTGTTGTAGCGGCGGGCAATGACGGCAGGCGCTGGTGCGCCGCGTGCCTTGCCGGAATGGACGGCGTGCTGGATGGCGGCGCCGGCCAATAGCTTCGAGCCCTGGTTCCAAAGATACCCAAGTCGGACAACTAAGTGTGGTTGATTTTCGCGGAGGCGAAAAGCGGCCGGCCGCGCATTGGCGCGCGGCCCTTGGAGGTTCGCGTTTACCCGCCGCCTGGCGGCGGGTAAACGCCTCAGCCCAGCAGCGCCCGCAGCTTGGCGATGATGGTCGGCGCCTCGGCGCCGCGCCGCGCTTCGATCAGGGCGACGAAGCCTTCGTAGGCTTGCGTGAGCTGGCTCATTTCGGTCGCGGCTTCGATTTGCGCGGCGACGCCGGATTCGCCGGCGGCATCGGCCTGGGCGACGGCGCCGCTCATGTACTTTTTCGCCTGCAGGAAGCGGTCGATGGCGTTGTGGGAGACGCGCACGGTGCGGTCGTCGTCTTCCTCGAGGCGGCGCTGGGTGGTCTCGCCGGAAGGCGGGGCACCGGCGGCGATGAAGCCGAGTTGTTCGAGTTCGGCGATCGCGTCTTTACCCGCGCCGATCTGCCCGGCCAGGGCCGCCAGTTGTTCGTTGGTCTTGTTGCCGTCGATCAGGAGAAGCAGGGGCCGCAGGCGCGGCGGCAGGGCGGCGGAGCGCTGTTCCAGTGCGCTCTTGCCCTTGGTGGTTTTGCCGTAGTTCATGCTGTTGCGTAACCCGCCGGGGCGGGTGTCTCCGGTGCTTGTGATGTGGAGTAATCGTACACAAGTTTGCCCATGGCGGGAGCATGATCGGGCGTTTGTATGAACTGTTTCATGCGCGCCATGTAGGACAAAAAGACTTACTCGGCGGCGAGCATCTGGCGTTCGCGGGCGAAGCGGGCGCGATAGTCGTCGAAAGTGCCGGCTTCCAGCGCCGCGCGCATTTCCGCCATCAGGGTCTGGTAATAGTGCAGGTTATGGATGGTGTTCAAGCGCGCGCCGAGGATTTCAGAGAGCTTGTGCAGGTGGTGCAGATAGGCGCGGCTGAAATTGCGGCAGGCGTAGCAGGCGCAGGTTTCGTCCAGCGGCCGGGTGTCGGTCTTGTAGCGGGTGTTGCGCAGTTTTATGTCGCCGAAGCGGGTGAACAGCCAGCCGTTGCGCGCATTGCGGGTGGGCATGACGCAGTCGAACATGTCGATGCCGGCAGCGACGCCGTCGACCAGGTCTTCAGGGGTGCCGACGCCCATCAGGTAGCGCGGTTTGTCGGCGGGCAGGCGCGGCGCGGTGTGGTCGAGCACACGCAGCATTTCTTCCTTCGGCTCGCCCACCGAGAGGCCGCCGATGGCGTAGCCGGGGAAGCCGATCGCTTCCAGGCCGGCGATCGAGGCGTCGCGCAATTCCTCGAACATGCCGCCCTGCACGATGCCGAACAAGGCGTTGGGATTTTCCAGGCGGTCGAACTCGGCGCGGCTGCGCTGTGCCCAGCGCAGCGAAAGCTCCATCGAGGCACGCGCCTCGTCGATGCCGATCGGAATGTCTTCGATCGAGTAGGGCGTGCACTCGTCGAAGATCATGGCGATGTCGGAATTCAGGGTGCGCTGGATTTGCATCGACTCTTCGGGGCCGAGGAAGAGTTTGTCGCCGTTCACCGGCGAGGCGAACTTGACGCCTTCCTCGCTGATCTTGCGCAGGGCGCCCAGGCTCCAGACCTGGAAGCCGCCGGAGTCGGTGAGGATGGGGTGCTCCCAGCCGGTGAAGCGGTGCAGGCCGCCGTGGGCGGCAATCACCTCCAGCCCAGGACGCAGCCAGAGGTGAAAGGTGTTGCCCAGGATGATGCGCGCGCCGATTTCGTTCAATTCGACGGGCGACATCGCCTTGACGCTGCCATAGGTGCCCACCGGCATGAATACCGGGGTTTCCACGCTGCCGTGGTTCAGGGTCAGGGAGCCGCGGCGCGCGCGGCCCTGGGTGGCGAGAAGTTTGAATTGCATGGGCAAATAAAAAGGCGCGCAGTAAAAAACCCTGCCGCCTGGGTTTGTGCCGCCGTGGGACGGCGGCCGGCTGAAGGCGCGATTTTAGACTGAACCGGAGCCGGAGGTTTTTACGCTGCCGGCCTTTTATGCTAAAAGCGCTGCTGTGCCGCCGGCTGCGAAGGCGTCGCCCTGAACACAATAACTACATCATGAGATGAACGCCGCCCTGCTGCTGGTTCCCGATTTCGCCCTGATCGCGCTGGGCTGGATGCTGGCGCGCTGGTTCGTGGAGACCAAGGACTTCTGGGCTGGTCTTGAGCGCCTGATCTACTTTGTGCTGTTTCCGCCCCTGCTGTTCACCTCGATCGCGCAGGCGAACCTGAATCTGCCGGGGGTGACGGGGGCAGTGGTGCTGGAAGTGGTGGTGGTGCTGATAGGTATCGCGCTGGCGCATGGGGTGGCGATCTTTTCCAGCGCGCCGCGCATCACCGGGCATTCCTGCGCGCAATGCGCCTATCGTTTCAACTCTTATGTGGCTATCGCGCTGTCGCAGCAGGTGTTCGGCCAGACCGGGCTGGCGCTCACCGCGCTGATCATCGCGCTGACGGTGCCGGTGGGCAATATCGCGGCGGTGACGGCGCTTTCACGCGGCACCCAGGTGAAGGTGCTGGGGCAACTGCTGCGCAACCCGCTGATCATCGCCACCGTCGGCGGTCTGGTATTCAACCTGGGCGTGATCCACGGCCTCGGGCTGGATTTTCCGCAGCCGGTCTGGGTGTTCCTCAAGCGCCTGGGCAGCGCCTCGGTGGCGCTGGGCCTGATCGCGGTGGGCGCCAGCCTGCGCTTTAGTACCGCCAAATACGCGAGGCTGATTTTTTCCGTGCTGGCGGTGAAGCACGTGGCGATGCCGCTGGCGGCGCTGGGCCTGGCGCTGCTGTTCGACCTCTCCGGGGTGGCGCGCGGCACGGCGATCTTGTTCGCGGCGTATCCGACCGCTTCTTCGGCCTATATATTGGCTGCGCGCATGGGCGGGGATGCGGAAAGCGCGGCGGTGACGGTGTCGCTGTCGACCGTGATCGGCATCGTCACCTTGCCGTTCTGGGTGGCTTACCTGACCTAGGCGGGCACAAGTACAAACCTGCTTTTGTCCGCTACCGCAAGGCGTGGTGCGAGATGCCGATGGTGGCCACGCCCAGGGTCACCATGAAAATCTGCCAGCCGGATTCGTGGCCGTCGGTGCGGCGCTGCATCCAGGGGATCAGGTCGGCGACCGCGATGTAGACGAAGCTGGCGGCGGCGAAGACCACGACGTAGGGCACGAACTGGCGTATGTGATCGAGGGCGAAGTAGCCGATCAGGCCGCCCAGCACCGAGGCCAGGCTGGAGATGATGTTGTAGAGCAGGGCGCGGCTGCGGGTATAGCCGGCGTTGAGCAGGACGACGAAGTCGCCGGCTTCCTGCGGGATTTCGTGGGCGATGATCGAAAGCGTGGTGACGAAGCCGATCTTCGGGTCGGCCATGAAGGAGGCGGCCAGCAGGATGCCGTCGGAGAAATTGTGCAGCGAGTCGCCGAGCAAAATCAGCATGCCGCTTTTGCCGGCCTCGTGGGCGTCGAAGCCGTGCTCGTGGCCGTGGCCGTCGTCCTCGAAGTGGTGGCTGTGGCGCCAGAGGGCGAATTTTTCCAGCAGGAAGAAAACGAGTAACCCTGCCAGGAGGGTGGCGAACAGGCTTTGCGGGCTGTTGCCGGATTCGAAGGCTTCGGGCAACAGGTCGAGAAAGGCGGCGCCCAGCAGCGCGCCGGCGGCAAAGCTCACCAGGCGCTGCACCATGTGGGTCAGCACGCCGTAGGTGATGAGGGCCGCGGCGAGGACGGAAAGCACGCCGCCGGCGAACGTGGCGCTGAGGATGTAGATTAAAATCACGGGGTGAACCAATGCGAATTGAAAGCGGCTGCCAGAGCCGCGCCGCCGGCAGTGCGGCGCACCGTGACGGGGCGCCGAATTAGAACAGGTTTGCGCGGCGGGTGCAAATCATGAAGGCGCCGACCGCCCTGCAGGAACTGATCGAGGCCCTGCGCGCGCTGCCCGGCGTCGGGCCGAAGTCGGCGCAGCGCATGGCCTACCACCTGCTGCAGCACGACCGGCCCGGGGCGCAGCGCCTGGCCAAGTCGCTGGCCGAGGCTTCCGAGCGGGTGCGGCGCTGCGTGATGTGCAACAGCTTCACCGAGATCGACCTGTGTGTCATTTGCGCCTCGCCGCGGCGCGAGAGCACGCAGCTGTGCGTGGTGGAGACGGCGGCCGACCTGGCGATGATGGAGCAAAGCCATGCCTACCAGGGACTCTACTTCGTGCTGATGGGGCGGATTTCGCCGCTGGACAACATCGGGCCGCGCGAGGTGGGCATCGACAAGCTGCTGAAGCGGGTGGAGGACGGCAGCATCGGCGAGGTGATCCTCGCCACCAACTTCACCCACGAGGGCGAGGCGACCGCGCATTACATCGCCGAGGGCATGAAGGCGCGCGGGGTCAAGGTGACGCGCCTGGCACGCGGCGTGCCGGTGGGCGGCGAACTGGAATATGTGGACCCCGGTACCCTGGCGCAGGCGCTGCAGGACCGGCGGGACACCTAATGACCCTGGCCTTCTGGTGCGTGCTGATCGCCGGGCTGCTGCCGGTGCTGGCGACCAGCATTGCCAAGTGGGGCCTGAAGGGCTTCGACAACAACAACCCGCGCGCCTGGCTGGAAAAGCAAAGCGGCTACCGCGCCCGCGCCAACGCGGCGCAGCAAAACAGTTTCGAGGCGTTCCCGTTTTTTGCCGCCGGTGTGGTCATCGCCCATCTGGCGGAGGCGCCGCAGGGGCGTGTCGATGCGCTGGCGGTGGCCTTCATCGTGCTGCGCCTGCTGTATCTGGCCTGCTACCTGGCCGACCGCGCTACGCTGCGTACGCTGGTGTGGGGGCTGGCCTACGCTTGTATCATTGGCCTGTTTGTCGTTTCCGCCTGACCCATCAATAGAGAGACCGCCCCAAGGCGCGCCATACCAGCATGAAAATGAGCCAGATACCCTTCGGCACCACCAATTGGGCCGAAATCGAAAAAACCGAGCATCCCGGCACCACCGGCCACGCCTACTGGCGCACGCGCCAGTTCGGGCCGGAAGAAAACAGCCTGCGGGTGCGCATGGTGGAGTACACGCCCGGCTATCTCGCCGACCACTGGTGCGAAAAGGGGCACGTGCTGCTGTGCCTGGAGGGCGAACTGCATACCGAGCTGGCCGACGGCCGCACGCTGACGCTGACCGCCGGCATGACCTATCAGGTGGCCGACGGCGACCTGGCGCACCGCTCGCATACTTCCACTGGCGCGAAGTTGTTCATCGTCGATTGATGCAACCGGGCAAGGCATATCAACATGGCTGATTCTTTCGGGCCCCTGGCCGGCCTCAAGGTGCTGGAGTTGGGACAGCTGATCGCCGGGCCTTTTGCCGGCAAATTCTTTTCGGACTTCGGCGCCGAGGTGATCAAGAT
Organism: Burkholderiales bacterium; assembly: GCA_036271855.1. Classification (GTDB taxonomy): domain Bacteria; phylum Pseudomonadota; class Gammaproteobacteria; order Burkholderiales; family JAEUOS01; genus JAQGMJ01. Next base: position 2,998 of record DATAZV010000146.1, on the reverse strand, counting down.
CGAGCCGCCGGCAGATGAGAAAAGCCAGGGCGGCGACCCGATCCGCTATTGGCGCACCATGCACGAGGGCACCTCCCTCTGGTGGCATGTGCAGTCGCGCGGCAAGAAGTCGGTTACCGTCAACTTGCGCCTGCCCGAGGGGCAGGAGATCGTGCGCAAGCTGGCGGCGGAAGCCGATATCGTGATCGAGAATTTCCGCCCCGGTACGCTGGAGAAGTGGGGCCTGGGTTACGACGATCTGGCGAAGGTGAACCCGGGCGTGATTTTGATGCGCGTTTCCGGCTTCGGCCAGACCGGGCCGATGCGCGACCTCGCGGGCTTCGGCACGGTGGCGGAGTCGATGGGGGGCATGCGCTATGTGTCAGGCTTTCCGGACCGGCCGCCGGTGCGCATGAATCTGTCGATCGGCGACGCGATCGCTTCGCTGCATGGGGTGATCGGCGTGCTGATGTGCCTGCATCACAAGAACCAGACCGGCCAGGGGCAGGTGGTGGACGTGGCCTTGTACGAGTCCGTGTTCAACATGATGGAATCGACCCTGCCGGAGTATGGCGCGACCGGGCAGGTGCGCGAGCGCACCGGCACCAACCTGACCGGGATCGTGCCCTCGAACACCTACACCTCGAAGGACGGCGTGCATATCGTGATCGGCGGCAATGGCGATTCGATTTTCAAGCGCCTGATGAGCACCATCGAGCGCGATGACCTGGGCAATGATCCCGGGCTGGCGATCAACAGCGGCCGCGCCCAGCGCGCGCAGGAGCTCGACGATGCGATCCAGGCCTGGTGCGGCGCGAACGAGGCGGAATTCATCCTCAAGGCGCTCAACGATGCGCAGGTGCCCAACGGCAAGATCTATTCGATTGCCGACATCGCGCAAGACCCGCAATACCTGGCGCGCGAAATGATCCAGACCGTGCACCTGAAAGACGGCATGGAACTCAAGGTGCCGGGCGTGGTGCCGCGGCTGTCGAAAACACCGGGCCGGGTGAACGGGGTGGGGCCGGATTTGGGGGAGCACAATCAAGGCGTGTTGGCGTCGCTCGGTTACACGGCGGAGCAGATTGCGGCATTGAAAGCGAACAAGGCGATTTAGCGGCAGGCAGTGGCGGTTGCAGTGGACAGAGCGCGGATTGAACCGGGCCTGAAAAAACTTAAGGAGACAAAAATGACCGGCGCATTTCTGCAGTGCAGGAAGTTTTTTGCAGTCCTCTTTTGCCTGTGGGCGGCGGCGCTGATGCCGCAGGCGCTGGCGCAGGGTTCGTCCCAGAGGGTGCCGCAATTCAAGGTCGACCCGTTCTGGCCCAAGGCGCTGCCGGGCAACTGGATACTCGGGCAGGTGGCGGGCATCGCGGTGGATAAGGACGACAACGTCTGGCTGATTCACCGCCCCGGCACCATCGTCGACGATGAAAAAGAGGGGATGAAACATCCGCCGGCGGCGAAGTGCTGCGTGGTGGCGCCGCCGGTGCTGAAGTTCGATCGCACCGGCAACCTGCTGGCGAGCTGGGGTGGCCCGCCGAAGAATGGCGAGAGCTACGACTGGCCGAAAAGCGAGCACGGCATCATGGTCGACTCCGCGGGCAACGTCTGGCTGGCGGGTAACGACCCCACCGACCACCAGATTCTGAAATTCACCGGCGACGGCAAGTTTTTGCAGCAGATCGGCCACGCCAACAGCACCGGCGGCAGCAACAGCACCACGCAACTCGGCCGCCCCGCGCACATGATGCTGGATGAGAAGGCGGGCGAGCTGTATGTCGCCGATGGCTACCTGAATCACCGTGTGATCGTCTTCGATGCGAAGAGCGGCGACTACAAGCGCCACTGGGGCGCCTACGGCAACAAGCCCAGCGACGAAAAGCAGGCGCCGTATTCGCCTACGGCTGCTTCCTTGCCGCAGTTCAACAACCCGGTGCATTGCGTGCGCATGTCGCACGACGGCCTGCTCTACGTCTGCGACCGCGGCAACGACCGCATCCAGGTGTTCAAGCCCGAAGGCACGTTCGTGAAGGAGTTCAAGGTCTCGCCCGAGACCCTGGCGGGCGGTTCGCTATGGGACCTGGTGTTGTCCGAGGACAAGGCGCAGCGCTACATCTATGTCGCCGACGGCTCGAACGCCCAGATCCACGTGCTGCTGCGCGACAGCGGCCAGGAAGTCGGCGCCTTCGGCCGTCCCGGGCGCATGGCCGGCGAGTTCAAGTGGGTGCACAACATGGCGATCGACTCGCATGGGAACCTCTACACCTCGGAAGTCGGCACCGGGCGGCGGGTGCAGAAGTTTGTGAAGCAGAAGTAGGCGAGGCTGCTCACCGCGATACGCGTCCCACAGCCGTTCGCGGTGAGCCAGTCGAACCGTGCGTGCTCCACCGTCGGTGAAGCGCATGTCCTTCGACAGGCTCAGGACGAACGGGGGAGGCGCGCGTAAGGGCGGCGGGCTCCGCGGGGAGGCTTAGTGGCCCGACTGCTTCTTGCTGAGGTGGCGAATACCGCGCTCCAGCCCTTCGACGGATAGCGGATACATGCGGTTGCCGATGATCTGCTTGATCACCGAGATCGACTGGCGGTATTCCCACAGGCGCTCAGGCTCGGGGTTGAGCCAGATCGCGCTCTTGAAGTGCTCGAGGAAGCGCTGCAGCCAGACTGCGCCGGGCTCTTCGTTGTTGTACTCGACGCTGCCGCCCGGCTGCAGGATTTCATACGGGCTCATGGTGGCGTCGCCGACGAAAATCAGCTTGTAGTCGCGGTTGTACTTGCGGATCACGTCCCAGGTGTTGAACTTTTCGGCGTGGCGGCGGCGGTTGTTTTTCCACAGGTAATCGTAGACGCAGTTGTGGAAGTAGTAATACTCGAGGTGCTTGAATTCGGTCTTGGCGGCGGAGAACAATTCCTCGGCCTGCTTGATGTGGTCGTCCATGGTGCCGCCGACGTCCAGCAGCATCAGCACTTTCACGGTGTTGCGGCGCTCGGGCACCATCTTCAGGTCGAGCCAGCCGGC
>DATAZV010000145.1:0-11317 GCA_036271855.1 Burkholderiales bacterium | reverse complement strand
ACCACCAACGCCGGCACTGTGACCCTGGCGCAGGCGGCCGCGCCGCTGGGGGGACTCGATATCGCCCGGCCAGGCTCGTATAGTGACGCCGCGCGCAAGGCAATGCCGGCGGTGGTGAATATTTTCACCGCCAAGGAAGTGAAGACCACCAAGCAGCCGTTTCTCAATGATCCGCTGTTTCGCCACTTTTTCGGCCGCGGCCAGGGCGGGCAGCAGCCGGAGAAGCATCGCGCCTCCAGCCTGGGTTCGGGGGTGATCGTCAGCTCCGAGGGCTATGTGCTGACCAATCACCATGTGATCGAGTCGGCCGACGAGATCGAGGTGCTGCTCTCCGACGGCCGGCGCGCCAGCGGCAAGATCGTCGGCAGCGACCCGGAGACCGACCTGGCGGTGGTGAAGGTGGATCTCAAGGGGTTACCGTCGATCGTCTTCGGCCGGCCGGAGAGCGCGCGGGTGGGCGATGTGGTGCTGGCCATCGGCAACCCCTTCGGCGTCGGGCAGACGGTGACCATGGGCATCGTCTCGGCGATGGGGCGTTCGCACCTGGGCATCAACACTTTCGAGAACTTCATCCAGACCGACGCGGCGATCAACCCCGGCAACTCGGGCGGCGCGCTGGTTGATACCCAGGGCAACCTGCTGGGGGTGAATACCGCGATCTACTCGCGCTCCGGCGGTAGCCTGGGCATCGGCTTCGCGATTCCGGCCAACATGGCGAAGTCGATCATGGAGCAGATCATCGCCACCGGTGGCGTCACGCGTGGCTGGATCGGGGTGGAAATCCAGGAAATCACCCCGGACCTGGCCGAATCGTTCAAGCTGCCAAAGAACCAGGGTGCGATCATCGCCGGGGTGATGAAGGGCGGCCCGGCTGACAAGGGCGGGATGAAGCCGGGCGATGTGCTGATGGAAATCGAGGGCAAGCCGGTGTCCGATTCCTCCGACATGCTCAACGTGATCGCCCAGCTGGCGCCGGGCCGCGCGGCGAAAATGAAAATCCTGCGCGACGGCAAGCCGCAGGATGTTTCGATCGACATCGGCAAGCGGCCCAAGCCGCAGCGCCCTGCGAAGGCGCCAGACGAAGACGACGACGAGGAGCAGTAGCGCGGCGCCCTGCGCTTCCCGGTAGACCAGGCCCGCCTGGCCCCGCTCACGCAATGACGCCCGGCAGTGAGCAAGCTTGCCGGGCCGCGCTCAGGACCCGGCCGCGGCGGAGTCCGATTCCTTGTCCGCCTGCGCACGGCGCAGGGCGGCATTCTTGTTGACGAACTTGGCGAAAAACAGCCCGAGCTCGTAGAGGATGATCATCGGCACCGCCAGCGCGAACTGCGACACCACGTCCGGCGGCGTCACCACGGCGGCGACGATGAAGGCGACCACCACGAAATAGCCGCGCCACTCCTTCAGCTTCTCCGGCGTAACGATGCCGAACATGCACAGCACCACCACCACCACCGGCACCTCGAAGGTGACGCCGAAGGCGATGAACATGGTCAGCACGAAGTTGAGGTAGGCCTCGATGTCCGGCGCCGGGGTGATGCTTTTCGGCGCCCAGGCGTTGATGAAGGCGAAAAAGCGCCCGAACACCACGTAGTAGCAAAACGCCACGCCGGCCAGGAACAGGAAGGAGCTGGAGAACACCAGCGGCAGGGCGATTTTCTTCTCGTGGGTGTACAAACCGGGGGCAACAAACGACCATGCCTGGTACAGCGTCCACGGCAGGCAGACCAGGAAGGCCACCATCGCCGTGACCTTCATCGGCACCAGGAAGGGCGAGATCACCGAGGTGGCGATCATTTTCGCGCCTTCGGGTAAAGCCTTGGTCAGCGGCTCGGCGAGAAAGTCGTAAATCGCAGCGCCATGCGGCCAGACGAAAAACAGGAACAGGAACACCGCCAGGAACGCCCAGACGCTTTTCAGCAGGCGGTCGCGCAGTTCCACAAGGTGGGAAATGAATGTTTCCTGCAGGCCTTCTTCGCTCATGGGATTGCGTAATCTTCTTATCAAGCGGCCGGCCTGACGGGTTCGGGGGCCGGGTGCGGGGCGCCGCTGCTCGCCACGGCCGTGGCGGCGGGCGCCTCCAGCGGCAAGGTGCCCTGCGCCGGATCAACTTCCGGCGCGGGTTCCAGCGCCTGGGTATGCGCTTCGTGGATCGCGGCGGCCAGGTCGGCGTCGCTCATCGGCGCCGGCACCGCAGGGATGGCAGCCTCGGTAGCGGCCGTGGATGCGCCTTCTCCGGTAATGGCGGCGTTCATTTCGTCGGCCTGGGCCTGGAAGCTTGTCACCGTTTCGCGCACCGAATTCTCGACGCTTTGCGCCGCTTCCTTGACGGAGGTGTGCATGGCTTTCAACTCGTCGAGTTCGATCTCGCGGTTGATATCGGCCTTCACATCGTTGACATAGCGCTGCATGCGGCCCAGCAGCGCGCCCACGGTGCGGGCCACCCGCGGCAGCTTCTCGGGGCCGAGCACGATCAGCGCCACCACGGCGATGACGATCATTTCGGAAAAGCCGACGTCGAACATGATTTGTCCGGGTTCCTGAAAAAAGAATAAGTAAGACGCAACGGCCACGCCGCCCGCTCACGGGCGACGTGAAACCGGCGCGATGCAACCGCGCCGCGCCTAGACCTTGGTCTTTTCTTCCGGCTTGACGTCGATGGTCTGGCCGACCTGGGGAGACTCCGCCGGTTTATCGGCCGAGCCTTCCTTCATGCCTTCCTTGAAGCCCTTGACGGCGCCGCCCAGGTCGGAACCCATGTTGCGCAGTTTCTTGGTGCCGAAAATCAGCATCACAATCACCAGCACAATCGCCCAGTGCCAAATGGAAAAGCTGCCCATGATGAATACTCCTGAAAACGTGGTTGATTTGTCGACTCTAAGGCCGAAGACGGCCTGCGGCACCCGCCGTTTGCCGGGGGCACCCACCACGTAGCGTCGTTTATGTTTGTTTCTTAGCCACGTTTACTGCATTGCCGGCGCAGCACATCCTGGGCGCAGCCAGCACTTACACAGGACTGCATTCTACGCCAAAGCGGGCTTTTGCGTGGACAGTGCGGGAGATTTCAGCCGCCCAGGCGCGACCAGGGCCGCGGCCCCGCCAGCACGTGCACATGCAGGTGCAGCACTTCCTGACCGCCGTCGCGCCCGTTGTTGATCACCACCCGGAAACCGCCCTCGGTGCCCTCGCGGGCGCCCTGCTCTTTCGCCAGGCGCGGCGCCAGCAGCAGGATGCGGCCGAGCAAGGCCCCATGCCCGGCGTGGGTGAAAGCCAGCGACTCGACATGCTCCTTGGGCACGATCATGAAATGCACGGGCGCGGCCGGGTGGATGTCGTGGAAGGCTATCACTTCGTCGTCTTCGTAGACTTTTTTACAGGGAATCTGGCCGGCGGCGATCTTGCAGAACAGGCAGTTCGGGTCGGTATGCATGGCGCAGGGTCTATGTGTGCTGGGCTACTTGTATTTGGCGTTCAGGGCCTCGGCGTCGCTGCGCGAGGCGTCCTTGCGCGCGGCCTTTTCATCCAGGCCGGAAAGGCCTTCGCGGCGCGCCAGCTCGTCCAGCACGTCCTGCGGCTTCAGCCCATGCTGCTCCAGGGCGATCATGCAGTGGAACCAGAGGTCGGCCATTTCGCCGACGATCGCAGCCTTGTCGCCGTCCTTGGCCGCCATCACGGTTTCAGTGGCTTCCTCGCCGATTTTTTTCAGCACGGCGTCGCCACCCTTGGCGAACAGGCGGGCGACATAAGACTTGTCGGGGTCGGTGCCCTTGCGCTGGGCGATCACTTCGGCCAGGCGGGCCAGTACGGCGTCGCTCATTTGTTGTAAATCTCGCTCTCGGGCTTGATCACCGGGTCGGTCTCCACCCATTGCCCATCTTCATACTTCTGGAAAAAGCAGCTGTGGCGCCCGGTGTGGCAGGCGATGCCGCCGACCTGCTCGACCTTGATCAGGATCACATCCTCGTCGCAGTCCAGGCGGATTTCGCGCACCTTTTGCACAAACCCGGACTCCTCGCCCTTTTTCCACAAACGCTGGCGCGAACGCGACCAGTAGACCGCGTTGCCGGTGTCCACTGTCAGTTGCAGGGATTCGCGGTTCATCCAGGCGAACATCAGCACGCGATTGGTGAACGCCTCCTGCGCGATCACCGGAATCAGCCCGCGCTCGTCCCATTTGACCTTGTCTAGCCATTCCATAGCGATATTCTAGCCTCTAGGCGGGAAAGTGCCGCCGATGCCGGTAAATGGCTGCCGCGCGGGAAAAATCAAGCTGGCGGAGCCAGCGTCTCCTAGAGGCGCACTTCGATTCCACGCGCCGCCATGCATTCCTTGGCCTGGCGCACGGTGTATTCGCCGTAATGGAAAATGCTGGCCGCCAGCACCGCATCCGCATGGCCCTTGGTGACGCCGTCGGCCAGGTCTTCGAGGTTGCCGACGCCGCCGGAGGCGATCACCGGAATGCCGACCGCGTCCGATACGCCGCGCGTCAGGCCCAGGTCGAAACCGCTTTTGGTGCCGTCGCGGTCCATGCTGGTGAGCAGGATCTCCCCTGCCCCGAGTCGCTCGACTTCGCGCGCCCATTCGATGGCGTCCAGCCCGGTGGCATTGCGCCCGCCGTGGGTGAACACTTCCCATTTGCCGGGCGAAGTCTGCTTGGCGTCGATCGCCACCACGATGCACTGGGCGCCGTGCTTGTTGCTGGCCTCGAACACCAGTTGCGGGTTTTGCACCGCCGAGGTGTTGATGCTGATCTTGTCGGCGCCGGCATTGAGCAGGCGGCGCACGTCTTCGACCTTGCGCACACCGCCGCCGACGGTGAGCGGGATGAACACCTGGGCGGCGACCGACTCGATGATGCCGAGGATCAGGTCGCGCTGGTCGCTGGAGGCGGTGATATCGAGAAAGGTGAGTTCGTCGGCGCCCTGGTCGTTGTACTTGCGGGCGATTTCCACCGGGTCGCCGGCGTCGCGCAGGCCGACGAAATTGATGCCCTTGACCACGCGGCCGGCGGTGACGTCAAGACAGGGAATGATGCGTTTTGCGAGCATGGCTTGAAGCGTCCGGCGGGCGTTAAGAGACCTGACTGAGAGCCGACCGAGCATGGCGTCGAACGGCCGCGGCACTATGCCGCGGCCAGAAAACCTATTCCTTTTCGGCTTCCGCGATGGCGGCCTTGAAGTCCAGCGTACCGTCGTAGATCGCGCGCCCGGCAATGGCGCCGATGACGCCGTCGCCTTCGATCTTTTTCAGCTCGACGATGTCTTTCACCGAAGACAGGCCGCCGGAGGCGATCACCGGGATGCGCATGGCCTGCGCCAGCTTCAGCGTGGCTTCGATGTTGACACCCGCCAGCATGCCGTCGCGGCCGATGTCGGTGTAGATGATGGCCTCGGCACCATAGTCCTCGAATTTTTTCGCCAGGTCGATGACGTCGTGCTTGGTCAGCTTGCTCCAGCCGTCGGTGGCGACCTTGCCGTCTTTGGCGTCCAGGCCGACGATGATCTGGCCGGGAAAGGCGCCGCAGGCGTCGTGCAGGAAGCCGGGGTTTTTTACCGCCGCCGTGCCGATGATGACGTAGGAGATGCCGTCGTCCAGATAGCGCTCGATGGTGTCCAAGTCGCGGATGCCGCCGCCGAGCTGGATCGGGATCTCGCCGCCCAGGGCCGCGACGATCTGCTTGATCGCGCCTTCGTTTTTCGGCTTGCCGGCGACCGCGCCATTCAAATCGACCAGGTGCAGGCGCTTGGCGCCCTGCGCCTTCCAGTGCGTGGCCATGGCGCCGGGGTCTTCGGAAAAGACGGTGGCGTCCGCCATGTCGCCTTGCTTCAGGCGGACGCAATGGCCGTCCTTGATGTCAATCGCGGGGATGATCAACATGCGTGTACCGGATCAGTCATTGGTGGGAAAGAAGGGTGCGGGAGAGAGGTGGGGGCGGCCTGGATCACGGGAGCGCGAGAGCGCGACATCGCGCCGCAAATGGCGGGCCGGCAGGAAAATTCGGGGTCGTGGAATCAGGGGTTCCAGGAGGCGAAATTTGCAAACAAGGTCAGGCCTGCTCGGTGGCTTTTCTCAGGGTGAAACTGTACGCCGAAAATATTGTTGCGCGCAACCGCACAGGTAAAGTGTACCCCATAGTTCGCGCTGCCGACACCTTCATCTGGATTTTCCGGCTGCGGATAAAAGCTGTGGACGAAATAATAGCGGTCGTCGTCCGGCACGCCCTGCCATAACGCATGCGCGCGATCATGGTGCACTTCGTTCCAGCCCATGTGCGGCACTTTCAGGCGCAGGCCGTCGGCGCCGTGCATGTCATGCGGAAAACGCAACACTTTGCCCTTGAACACGCCCAGGCCGGGGGTGTCGCCTTCGGCGCTCCAGTCGAACAGCATCTGCATGCCGACACAAATACCCAGGAAAGGCTTGTTCGCCGCGGCCTCCAGCACCGCCTCGCGCAGGCCGGAGGCGGTCATTTCGCGCATGCAATCGGGCATCGCGCCCTGGCCGGGGAAAATCACCCGGTCGGCCTTGCGGATGAAGTCCGGGTCGGCCGAGATCACTACCTTGGCCTCCGGCGCCACTTTTTCCATTGCCTTGGCGGCCGAGCGCAGATTGCCCATGCCGTAATCGACCACCGCCACCACGCCGCTCATTGCCGTACTCGCCTTTCCGCTTTCATTGCAGGTTTTCCCCGACGATGCGCCCCAAATCCTGCAGCACCGCGCCCAGCACCGGCAGCGCCTCGGCGGACTGGTCCTGGCGATAGGTGAAGCGCAGTTTGACGAAATGGTTGTGCACCGCCAGGCCGTAGACGTGAGAGTACACCTTGCCCTCGGCCAGGGTGTAGGCGAAACGCGCCCGCAGCGCGCGCCTTGCGCCCGGCGCGTCGCCCAAGGGAATGCTGTCGCTGCCGATCATTTCCACGCCCTCGTAGCGCCCCATCTCGCCCATCGCGCGAATCTCGCCGATGGCGCTATCGATCATGCCGGTGACGGCGGGGTCGTCGATCCCCTCGGGGATCAGCGCCCGCCCGCCGTTGAATACGTAGACATCGGCAAAAATTGTCGGTGATTTCATCTGGTACTTGAAGCTCACCCCCAGGCCAGCCCGCCGCGACTCGTAGTCGTAGGCCGAGACACGCGGCAAACCGCCGAGGGTTTCGGGCAACACCAGCCGGCTGGCCGGGTCGGTATACGGCCCGGCAGGCTCGAACATCTGGGCTGAAGCAAGCCCCGGGCCCGTGCAGATGGCACAAACCCAGCAAACCAGCAGGCGCCGCACCCACTGCAGAAACATGAACTACAGCGAGCCCTTGGTCGAAGGCACGATCTGGCCCATGCGCGTATCCACCTCGACGGCCATGCGCAGCGCCCGGCCGAAGGCCTTGAACACCGTTTCGCACTGGTGATGGGCGTTGTCGCCGCGCAGGTTGTCGATGTGCAGGGTCACCAGGGCGTGGTTGACGAAACCCTGGAAGAATTCGTAGGCCAGGTCGACGTCGAATTCGCCGATCATCGCCCGGGTGAAGGGGACGTGGAACTCGATGCCGGGGCGGCCGGAAAAGTCGATCACCACCCGCGACAGGGCTTCGTCCAGCGGCACGTAGGCGTGGCCATAGCGGCGGATGCCCTTTTTGTCGCCGATCGCCTTGGCCACTGCCTGGCCAAGGGTGATGCCGATGTCTTCCACCGTGTGGTGGGCGTCGATGTGCAAATCGCCCTTGGCATTGATCACGATGTCGAACAGGCCGTGGCGCGCCACCTGGTCGAGCATGTGGTCGAGGAAGGGCACGCCGGTGACGAAGGCGGCCTTGCCGGTGCCGTCGAGATTGACCTTGACGCTGATCTGCGTCTCGTTGGTGTTGCGGGTGACTTCGGCGGTGCGCATGATTTTGGGTGGGCCGCGACGGTGGTTTTCAGGAGTTTAGCGCAGGGCCGCTGTCAGCGCCGCCAGCATGGCGCGGTTTTCTTCCGGGGTGCCGACGGTGATGCGCAGGCAGTTTTCCAGCGCAGGATGGCCGCCGGAGAGATTTTTGATCAGTACGCCGGCGGCTTTCATGGCGTCGAATACCTTGGCCGCCTCCCCCTTCTCTCCCTTCACGCGCGCCAGGACGAAGTTGGTGGCGCTGGGGTAGACCGTGAGTTGCGGCAGCTTGCGCAACTCGGCGGCCACCACTTCGCGCTCGGCCAGGATAGTGCGCGCCTGCGCATCCAGCACATCCTTGTGCTGCAGCAGCTTGATCGCCACCGCCTCGGTCATGACGTTGATGTTGTAGGGCGGCCGGGTCTTGTCGAACTCGCTGATCCATTCGGGCTTGCCGGCGACGTAACCCAGGCGCATCCCGGCCATGCCGATTTTCGACACCGTGCGCATCACCACGACGTTGTCGAATTCATTCAGGCGCGGCATGAAGCTACCGTCGGCAAAGGGCTGGTAGGCCTCGTCGATCACCACCAGGCCGGGGGCGGCGGCGATGATGCGCTCGATATCCTTCACCGCGAAGGCGTTGCCGGTGGGGTTGTTCGGGTAGGCGATCCAGGTCAGCGCCGGTTGGTGTTCCTTCACCGCGGCGACGAATTTTTCCGCATCCAGGCTGAAGTCGTCGTTCAGCGGCACGCCGACGAATTTCAGGTTCAGGAACATCGCCGCCATCTGGAAAATCACGAACGAAGGCGACGGCGCCAGCACCACCGCGCCCGGTTTGGCGATTGCCGTGGTGATGTAGGTGATGCATTCGTCCGAGCCGTTGCCCAGCAGCACCTCGCAGCCGGCGGGCACGCCCATGGTCTGCTTGATCAGGCCGCGCAGCTTGGTGGCGGTGGGAACCGGGTAGCGGTTCAGTTCCAGGTTTGCCACCAGTTCGCCCACCTCCTTGGCCAGCCACTCGGGCAGGCGATAGGGGCTTTCCATCACGTCGAGCTTGACCAGGCCGCTCGCGTCCATCACGTGATAGGCGGAGAGCGCCTGGATCTCGGGGCGGATGATGCGTTTGGCGGTGCTCATGATGCGGCTTTCGACAAAAAGATGCGGTGCGGGTTAAAAGCGACGGGTCACGACCGATACTCGGCCGACTTGGCGTGCGCCGGCAAGCCTTCGCCGTACGCCAGTTCGGCGGCGATCTTGCCCAGGGTGCCGGCACCGGCCCTGGATACTTTGATAATCGACGACCGCTTTTGAAAATCGTAAACGCCCAGGGGCGAGGAAAAGCGCGCGGTGCGCGAAGTCGGCAGCACGTGATTCGGACCGGCGCAATAGTCGCCCAGGGATTCGCTGGAGTAGATGCCCATGAAAATCGCGCCGGCATGGCGAATCAGGGGCAGCAGCGCGTCAGGATCGGCCACCGACAGTTCCAGGTGTTCCGGAGCGATCTGGTTGGCAATCGCGCAGGCTTCGGCCAGGTCGCGGGTCTTGATCAGGGCACCGCGCCCGGTCATCGAGGCGTTGATGATGGCCGCACGCGGCATCGACGCCACCAGTTTGTCGATGCTGGCGGCAACCCGCTCGATATAGGCGGCGTCCGGGCAGAGCAGGATGGCCTGGGCGATTTCGTCGTGCTCGGCCTGGCTGAACAAATCCATTGCCACCCAGTCGGGGTCGGCGCTGGCGTCCGAGATCACGAGGATTTCGGAGGGACCGGCGATCATGTCGATGCCCACGGTACCGAACACCCGGCGCTTGGCGGCGGCCACGTAGGCGTTGCCCGGGCCGACGATCTTGTCCACCTGCGCGATGCTGGCGGTGCCGTAGGCCAGGGCGGCGACAGCTTGCGCGCCGCCGATGGTGTAGATCACGTCCACCCCGGCAATCGCCGCGGCGGCCAGCACCATCGGGTTGCGCTGCCCGCCGGGGGTGGGCGAGACCATCACCAGCTCTTTCACCCCGGCCACTTTGGCAGGGATGGCGTTCATCAGCAGCGAGCTGGGGTAAGCCGCCTTGCCACCGGGCACGTAAAGGCCGGCGCGGTCCAGCGCGGTGACCTGCTGGCCCAGCACGGTGCCGTCGGCTTCGGTGTAATTCCAGGAGTCCGCCTTTTGCTTTTCGTGATAGCTGCGGATGCGCGCGGCCGCGGCCTCCAGCGCCTCGCGCTGTTTTGCCGGAATGCTGTTCAGGGCCGACTTGAGTTCGGCGGGGTCGACGCGCAGCTCGGCCATCGATTGGGCCGGCAGACCGTCGAATTTAGCGGTGTATTCGAGCACTGCCGCGTCGCCACGCTTGCGCACGTCGGCCAGGATCGACTGGGCGGCGCGTTCGACGGCGTCGTCGGTTTCTTCGGCGTAGGCCAGGCGCTGCGCCAGTCTCTGGTCGAAGTCCGCCGCGCTGGAATCGAGTCGGAGTACCTGCATGTCAGTTTTTCACCGCTTTTTCAAACGCGTCGATCAGCGCCTGCACCGGCGCGCGCTTGGTTTTCAGCGCCGCCTGGTTGACGATCAGGCGCGAGGAGATGGCGCGGATTTCTTCCACCGGGCGCAGTTTGTTCGCCTTCAGCGTGCCGCCGGTGGAAACCAGGTCGACGATCGCTTCGGCCAGGCCGACCAGCGGGGCCAGCTCCATCGAGCCGTAGAGCTTGATCAGGTCGACGTGCATGCCCTTGGCGGCGAAGTGTTCGCGCGCCACGCTGACGTACTTGGTGGCGACGCGGATGCGCGCGCCGTGCCTGACGGCGGCGTCGTAGTCGAAGGTTTCGGAGACGGCGACCATCATGCGGCAGCGGCCGATGTTCAGGTCGACCGGGCGGTACAGCCCGTCGATGCCGTGCTTGGCGTCATGTTCCAGCAGCACGTCGTGCCCGGCCACGCCGAGGTCGGCGGCGCCGTATTGCACATAGGTGGGCACATCCGAGGCGCGCACGATGATGATGCGCACCTCCGGGTTGTCGGTGGCGAGGATCAGCTTGCGCGAGGTCTCGGGATCTTCGAGCACGCGTATGCCTGCCGCCGTCAGCAGCGGCATGGTTTCGTCGAAAATCCGGCCCTTGGAGAGCGCTAATGTAAGCATATGGGAGCAGGCAAAAGTAAAAACCTACTTTTGCCTGGGTCTGATTTGTATGAAATCACCGGCAGAGCCGGATGATTTCACTTGAAAATGCGACGAAAAGGCGTCTCGGCTTGCAACGCACGAGTTTGCGTCGCGCTGCGCGCATTACGCCGGGGAAGACCGTATTTTATCGCACTGCGGCGTATTCCAGCAGCTACAGGAACCGGCGCCGAATCGCGAGTCTCAACCCAGGCAAACCGGCCGCCTTTTCGTCGCTTTTGATCAAAAAGTCGGCCGGCTTTGCCGGCGACTTTTTGCAGATCAGATCCGGACAAAAGTAGGTTTT
>DATAZV010000144.1:0-21519 GCA_036271855.1 Burkholderiales bacterium | reverse complement strand
CGCACGCTCAATCTTTGCCTTTTTCCGAGATTATCTGCCGCTCGGCACAATCGAATTTACCGCGCCTGTACGCTTGAAAAAGCGACAAATGAGCGCACGTGGCGCGCTACTTAACCCCATCCCCACCCCGGCCCTCCCCTTGAAAGGGGGGGTGAGCAATGAGCGTGCTACGCACGCTACGCTATGCCTCCCACCCCGGCCCTCCCCTTGAAAGGGCGGGGGTGAACTGAGCGCCCTGCGCGCGCTACTATAAAATCCCCCCATGCTCAAACGCCGCACCCTGTTCCAGGCCTATCTGCCGGTCGCCGTGCTGATCGCAGCGCTGGCCCTGACCGGGCTTGCCTGGTGGTGGGCGCGGGACCAGACGCTGCAGGACTCCAGCGCCCGCTTCGACCGCCTGGTCAACCGCAAGGTGCGCGAGCTCGAGACCAATATGCACCGCTACGAGTACACCCTGCGCGGGATGGGCGGCCTGCTGGCCTCGTCCGGCTCGATCAGCCCGGCTGACTGGAGCAACTACATCGCGGCGCTCAACCTCTCGGAGGACGCCGGGGTGCTGGTCGGGTTCGGCTTTTCCCCCCTGGTAGAGGCCAAGGATATTCCGGCCCATGTGGCCGCCATGCGCCGCACCCACCCCGACTACCAGGTGGTTCCCGACCCGGCTTCCCGTTCCGCCGCCAGCGTCGCCCCGGTGACCCTGGCGCACCTGCTCGACAACCGCGGCAGCGAAGACGTGCGCCTGGGTGCCGACCAGCTGGCCGACCCGCGCCGCGCCGAGGCGATGCAGCGGGCCGTGGCCACCCGCGGCGCCGCGCTGACGGCGCGCCTGGAAGGCGAGGGCGGGCCGCTGACGGTGCTGTACCAGCCGGTGTACCGCGGCGGCAGCTTCATGGGCTACGCGCAGATGCTGTTCCGCGTCGAGGCCCTGGCGGCGGCGGTCGGCCGCGACGAGCTGGGCGACCTGGCGCTCAGCCTGTACGACGGCCGCGGCCGCGAAGCCGCCGGCCTGCTCTACAGCGACATGCCGCGCAGCGGCACGGCGCCGGCCTTTCATACCACCCGGCTGGTGGACGTGGCGGGCCGCGCCTGGACCATGGATTTCGTCTCCACGCCGGACCTGGAGGCGCGCTATGCCGACATCCGCCCGCTGGTGATCCTGGGCGTCGGCGGCTTCGGCTCCCTGCTGCTGTTCGCCCTGGTCTGGTCGCTGACCCGCACCGGGCGCCGCGCCGAAGAGATCGCGCAGCGTTCCACCCAGGCCCTGTCGGACCAGATGGCGCTTACCGAGGCCTTGGTCGAGCTCAATCCGAACCCGATTTTCCGCAAGGACCTGGAAGGCCGCTACCTGCAGTTCAACCGCGCCTGGGAACGCATGACCGGGCGCTCGCGCAACGAGTGGATCGGCAAGAACAGCTACGACACCTCCAGCCCGGAAGCCGGCGCGCGCTACGCCGACAACGACAGCAAGCTGCTGGGCGATCCCGACGCGGTGTCGCGCCAGGAGACCCGCATCACGGCGCTGGATGGCCGGGTCTACGATGTGATCATCAGCAAGAGCGTGCTGCGCCGCGCCGACGGCACCCTGGCCGGCTTCATCGGCACGCTCACCGATTTCACCGAGGTCAAGCGCCTGACCGAGGAGCTTTCGGCGCAGCGCGAGCAGCTTGAGCTGGTGAACCGCTCGGCCCAGGCCGGGGTGTGGGACCGCGACCTGGCCAGCGGGCGCACCTATGCCTCGCCGCGCTTCTACGAGATGGCGGGCTACCCGCTGTCGGCCGACCTGGCGCCGCTGATGACCGGCGGCCTGCTGGTGCATCCGGACGACCGCCAGCGTTTCATCTCCATGCGCACCGCGCATTTCGCGCGCCAGACCCCGAACTTCAGCTGCGAATACCGCCTGCTGCGCGCCGACGGCAGCCACACCTGGGTCAACGGCCGCGGTCTGGCCACCTTCGACGCCGACGGCAAGCCGGTGCGCTTCACCGGCTCGATCATCGACATCACCATCCGCAAGCGGGCTCAGGCCGAACTCGAGCGCCAGCGCGAGCAGCTCGAACTGGTGCACCAGTCCTCCCAGGCGGGAGTGTGGGACCGCCATCTGCCGGGCGGGCCGACCTATCTGTCGCCGCGCTTTCGCGAGATGCTGGGCTACGGCGAGAACGACGATGTCGAACGCAACTTCGGCAGCGGCCATCTGTTGCGTCCGGAGGACCGCGACCACATGATCGCGGTGCGCAATGCCCATTTCACGCGGCAGACCCCCAATTTCAACTGCGAATACCGCCTGCGCCGCGCCGACGGCGGTTTTCTGTGGGTCAACGGCCGCGGCCTGGCCACCTTCGACGCCGACGGCAAGCCGGTGCGCTTCACCGGCTCGATCATCGACATCACCTCGCGCAAGACCGCGCAGGCGGAACTGGAGCGCCAGCGCGAACAGCTCGAGCTGGTGGTGGAGTCCTCGCGCGCCGGCATCTGGGACACCGACCTGACCAGGCAGGAGACCGTGGTGTCGCCACGCTATCGCGAAATCCTCGGCCTGCCGGCGGATGACGGCGACGGCCGCACCGGGCGCCTGGTGATGCGGGTGCATCCGCAGGACGAGGCGCGGGTGATGGCGATGCGCGCCCTGGTGCTGTCGCGCGGCGGCATCTGGGACGAGGAGTTCCGCATGCGCCGCGGTGACGGCGAGTACGTCTGGATCAATGCGCGCGGCAAGACCGTGCATGACGCTTCGGGCAAGGCGGTGCGTTTCGCCGGCGCCATCGTCGACATCAGCGTGCGCAAGGAGGCGGAAACGGCGCTGCTGGCGGCCAACGCTGCGGCGCTCGAAGCGGCGCGCGCCAAATCGACCTTCCTGGCGACCATGAGCCACGAGATCCGCACGCCGCTCAACGGCGTGATCGGCTCGGCGGGCCTGCTGGTCGATACGCGCCTGAATTCGGAGCAGCGCGAATACGTCGAGACCATCCGCCATTCCGGCAACCAGCTGCTCAGCCTGATCAACGACATTCTCGATTTCTCGAAAATCGAATCCGGCCAGATGGAGCTGGAGAGCGAGCCCTTCGAGGTGGCGCCGGTGATCGAGGACGCCTTCGACCTGGTGGCAGAGAACGCCCGCGGCAAGCGCCTGGAACTGCTGCACGACCTGACGCCGAACGCGCCGCGCTGGGTGCGCGGCGACGTCACGCGGGTGCGCCAGGTGCTGATCAACCTGGTGACCAACGCGGTGAAGTTCACCGACAAGGGCGAAGTGTGCGTGACGGTGACGGCGCTGCCGGCGCCGGGCGGCGAACTGGGCCCCGGCGTGCTCGGCGCCGAGGGCGAGATGATGCTGGAGTTCGCGGTGCGCGATACCGGCATCGGTGTGCCGGCCGACAAGATCGGGCGCTTGTTCAACGCCTTTTCGCAGGTCGACGCCTCCACCACGCGCAAGTACGGCGGCACCGGCCTGGGGCTGGCGATCTGCCAGCGCCTGGTCGAACTGATGGGCGGCACCATCCGCGCCGAAAGCGTGGCCGGCCAGGGCTCTTCCTTCGTCTTCACCATTTCGACCCGGGCGGTGGCGGCGCCGCGTCCGCCGCGCGAGGGAACGGCGAGTTTCACCACCAAGCGCGCCCTGGTGATCGACGACTATCCGACCAACCGGCGCATTTTGCGCAGCCAGTGCGCTTCCTGGGGCCTGGTGGCGGACGAGGCGGCCAGCGGCCCGGAAGCGCTGGCGCTGATTTCCACCGCGCAGGCCGAGGGCCGGCCCTACGACGTGGTGATCAGCGACATGCTGATGCCCGACATGGACGGGCTGGACGTGGCCGCGGCCCTAGCCACCTTGCGCACCGGGCAAAAGATACGCATGCCGCTGATCATTCTTTCTTCCGCCAGCAAGTCGGATGCCTTCGAGGGCCGCGAGGTGCCGGACGACTGGATCAACGCTTACCTGATGAAGCCGGCGCGGCAATCGCAGATCTACAATGCGCTGCTCGACGCGCTGGCGCCGGAACGCCTGTTCGACCTGGAGGGCCCGGAGCAGACCGCGCCGCCGATGTCCTCCACCGGCTCGCTGGCCCAGATCAAGCTGTTGCTGGCCGAGGACAACGAGGTGAACCGGCGGATTGCCCTGCGCATGCTGCAGCGCCTCGGGCAGACCGCGGAGTGGGTGGAAAACGGCGCCCAGGCGCTGGCAGCGGTGCATGCGCGTGATTTCGATTGCGTGCTGATGGATGTGCAGATGCCGGAGATGGACGGCCTGACCGCGACCCGGCGGATCAACGCTGAACTGGCCGGCCGTCGCCCTTACATCATTGCCATGACCGCCAACGCGATGGCCGGCGACCGCGAGGCCTGCCTGGCCGCCGGCATGGACGACTACATCGCCAAGCCGATCCAGTTGAAGACCCTGGCCGATGCCCTGGCCAAGGTGGCGTCGGCGCGGCAGCACCGGACGGCCCTTGCGGCCGCGCCGGGCGGCGGCGACAATCAAAAAGTTGACCCTGCGGAGAAGCCGGAAATGACCCAAGAAGAAGTGCTCGACATGGCGCAGATTGAAGAACTGATCAGCCTGGACGAGACCCGTGCGGTATTGGCCGAATTTGTCGGCATGTTCACCACCCAGGTGCCGGAGCGGATTGCCGAGATGCGCAGTGCCTTCCAGCAGGGTGACCTGGCGCGCATCGCGGCCGTTGCCCACAGCCTCAAGGGCGCCAGCGGCAATCTGGGTGCCCGCCTGGTGGCCGAGACCGCCAAGCGCATGGAGCATGCGGGCAAGGCCGGCATCGCGGTGGCGATGCAGGCCGACCTCGACGAACTGGATGTGCGCTATGCCGAGGCCGAGGCGGCGCTGAAGGCGCTGCTGCCGGTATAGGGCGTAGCTTGTTCGAGCACGCTCAGGCCTCAGCTACTCTTCTCTCGGGACCTTTCTTAGCAGGTCCCCTCCCTTTCAAGGGGAGGCCGAAACAAAAAAGCGGGTGGGGATGGGGTTAGGCGGCGAAGAGTGGCTAAGGGTAAGTGCGAAGGGAGAGCGCGCTCGAGCGCGCTACTAAACCCCATCCCCACCCCAACCCTCCCCTTGAAAGGGAGGGAGGGAACTGAGCGTGCTGCGCACGCTACTATTTAAAGTCCCCCGCGCGCACCAGGTTGATTTTCGCCGGGTCGATGTATTTGACGAAGGCGGCGTTGACCTGCTCGGGGGTGAGTGCCAGCAGATTTTTTTCGAACTGGGCCTCCCAGTCATAGGTGCGGTGCAGGTAGAGGTCGGTGGTGAGTTTGCCGGCCAGGCCGAGGTCGGAGGCGCGCGAGAGCTTGCGCTGCTGCATCATCGCCTGCTTGGCGCGCGCCACTTCCTCGGCGGAAAAGCCGTCGCGGCGCGCGCGTTCCAGCTCTTCGCGAAAAGCGGTCTCGACCCGCACCCGGTTCTGCGGCGCGAACAGGGCCGACATGCTCCAGCTGCCGTAGCGGTCGAGCGGCGCTACCGAGATCGAGGAGCCGGTGCTGTAGGAAAGGCCGTCCTTTTCGCGGATGCGCTTGGCCAGGCGGGCGTCGATCGAGCCGCCGAACAGGTAGTTGGCCAGCACCAGGGCGGGATAGGCCGGGTCGTCGTCGCGCATGTCGAACACTTCGTTGCCGCGCAGGATGGCGTTGGCCTTGTCCGGCGTGGCGATGGTCTCGTCCATCGGCGCGGCCTGGCGCGCGCGGTTGGGAATCCGCTCGTAGGGCTGCTTGCTTTGCCAGGTGCCGAACAGGGTCTCCAGCACCGGCTTGAGCACCGCGGCGTCGAAGTCGCCGACCACCGCCAACTGTGCGTTGGACAGGCCGTAGAAGTCGTTGAAGCAGCGCTTGACGTCGTCCAGGCCGACACCGCGCGCGTCTTCCAGTTGTTCGTCCAGGGTCGGGCTGTAGGCCCAGTGGCCGCGCGGGTAGGGGTTGAGATAGCGCGCCAGGGCCAGGCCGGAAAGCGGGCCGGGTTCGCTGCGTGCCGACTCGATGCCGGCGATGGAGGCGCGCCTGAGCTGTTCGAATTCGGCCGCATCGAAGCGCGGGTGCTGGAGAATGTCGGCGATCAGGGTCAGGCTGGCCTCCAGGGTGGTCGAAGGCACCTCCAGGCTGGCACCGCCGCCACCCACCGAAAGGTTGGCGCGCAGGCGTGTTATCTCATTGCGAATCTGCTCCCGCGTTTTCGTCACGGTGCCGCGCATCAGCATGTTGCCGGCGTAGCCGCAGGCCGGGCCGCGGCCGAACTTCGATTGCTCGGTGCCGAACTGGAAGGAGATCTGCGCCGACACCATGCCGCCGCGGGATTTTTTCGGCAGCAGGGCCACCTGCAGGCCGTTGGAGAGGGTGAAGCGCTGGGTCCGCGCATCGATGTTGGCGGGGGTGAGCTCGAAGGCCTCGCCGCTGCCGATACCGGGCGGGCCGGCGTAATTCTGCAGCGCGACCTGCGGGTCGGGCGCCGGCGGGATGGCGGCGCGCTGCGGGGTCTGGTCGGCGGGGATGAATTCGCCGAAGGTGCGGTTCGAGGGGATCAGGTAGGTGCGCGCGGCCTGGTTGACGTCGTCGACAGTGAGGTTGTAGACCGAGTCGCGGTAGCGAAAAAAATAGCGCCAGTCGCCGATGGCGATCCAGTCGGTGAGCGAGGTGGCGAACTCGTGGGTCTTGGTCAGCAGCATGTCCATCTGCGTCAGGGCGCGCTGTTTGGCGCGTTCGACCTCGTCCGCGCGGATCGGGTCCTTCGCCAGGCCTTCGATGGTCTCCAGCATGGCCTTGCGGATCGGCGCGGCCGGCGCTTCCTTCGGCGCCGAGGCGGAAAACTGCATCGCGCCGTTTTCGCGCAACTGGCGGTCCCAGCCGGAGACGCTGGTGGCCAGTTTGGTCTCGACCAGCGCCTTGTGCAGGCGCCCGGTGGGGGTGTCGCCGAGGATGAAGGCGAGCATGTCGATGGCCGCGTAGCCGGGGTCGGTGCCGGCCGGGGCGTGGTAGATCGCCATGAAGGACTGGCTGTCGCCCTTGCGGCGCAGGAAAACTTCGCGCTCGCCGTCCTGCGGCGAGTCGTAGGTATAGGTGCGCGGCAGCACGCGTGTGGGCTTCGCAATGGCGCCGAAGTCGGCGGCGATCAGCTTGAGCACCTCGGCGCTGTCGAAGTCGCCGGCGATCACCATCACCGCATTGTCGGGCTGGTAATAGCGGTGGTAGAAGGCCTGCAGGCGTTCGATCGGCACGTTTTCGATGTCGGAGCGCGCGCCGATGATGGCGCGGCCGTAGTTGTGCCATTCGAAGGCGGCGTGCGCCACGCGCTGCGCCAGCACCCTGTCAGGGGAATTTTCGCCGATCTCGAATTCGTTGCGCACCACCGTCATCTCGGAGTCGAGGTCGGCGCGCGAGACGGTGGAGTTGATCATCCGGTCGGCTTCCAGCGCCAGCGCCCAGGTGAGGTTTTCGCGGCTGGAGTCGAAGGTGAGGAAGTAGTTGGTGCGGTCGTAGGAAGTGGTGCCGTTCCAGCGCGCGCCGCGCGAGGTGAACTCGGCCTTGATCTCCGGGTGCTTGGGCGTGCCCTTGAACAGCATGTGCTCCAGCAGGTGCGCCATGCCGGCCTCGCCATAGCCCTCGTTGCGCGAGCCGACCAGGTAGACCACGTTGGTGGTGACCAGCGGCTGCGAGCGGTCTTCCAGCAGCACGAAGCGCATGCCGTTGGCCAGGCGGTATTCGGCGGCGCCGCCCATCGCCGGGCCGGCGCTGACGCCGGCAGGCAAGGCAACGGCAGCGGCGGCAGCCTGCGCCGAGGAACCGGCCGGGACCGGCGCCGGACTGGGCTGCGCGGGCTGGGCCATCGCCGCACCGCAACAAACGGAGCAAGACAGGAGCAGCGCCCGCAAGATGTTGGCGGGCAGGACACTGGCGGACAGGGGCATGAAAGGGCGCTTGGAAGAAGAGGCGGGATGGTTGCAGTGCGGTATGAAAGCGCTAACGCACTCACATGCCGGCATCAGGGGCGGGTGTAAAATCGATCCAAGGACAGCGGGGTCGCCGCGCCGCGAAGCAAGGCGGCGCGAACCCAAGCATAGTGTATTTCATCGGCAAACCCCCATGAGCAAGGCCTTCACCAAGGAAACGGAAGACGACCTCGACGACGAAGCCGACGGCGCCGCGCCGCCCTTGCCGCCGGGCACGAAGAACTACATCACGCCGGCGGGGTATGCGGGTTTGAGGGCGGAGTTCGACGAATTGTTCCGCAACGAGCGACCCAAGCTGGTCGAGACCATCGCCTGGGCCGCCTCCAACGGCGACCGCTCGGAGAACGGCGACTACATCTACGGCAAGCGGCGCCTGCGGCAGATCGACAGCCGCATCCGCTTTTTGTCCAGGCGCATCGAGGCCGCCGAAGTGGTGGACCCGGCGCGGCAGGAAAACGACGAGCAGGTTTTTTTCGGCGCCACCGTCACCTACACCAATTCGCAGGGCGAAGAGCACACGGTGCAGATCGTCGGCGTCGACGAAGCCCAGCCCTCGCAGGGCAGCATCAGCTGGGTTTCGCCGATCGCCCGCGCCTTGCTGAAGGCGCGCGAAGGCGACCGGGTAACCCTGATGACACCGGCCGGGCGCGAGGAACTGGAAGTGCAGGAGATCAGGTATCAATGAACTTGCGGTGCAGCAGGAACCGTAGTCAGGATTGGACCAGCGCGCCGCGCGCGTGTTGCGTCAAAAATCGTTAAATCGATGCATCAATAGAATAACTTCGCTTGAGGAGACATGTTGAAAAAGAAAACCCCGGAAACCCTGCGCAGCCACCGCTGGTTCGGCGTCGACGACAAGCGCGCCTTCGGCCACCGTTCGCGCATCAAGCAGATGGGCTTCGGCGACGAGGATTACGCCGGCAAGCCGGTGATCGGCATCATCAACACCTGGAGTGACATGAATACCTGTCACAGCCACTTCCGCGACCGTGCCAACGAGGTCAAGCGCGGGGTGTGGCAGTCCGGCGGCTTCCCGGTGGAAATGCCGGCGATGTCGCTCGGCGAGCAGATGATGAAACCCACCACCATGCTGTACCGCAACCTGCTGGCAATGGAGACGGAAGAGCTGATCCGCTCCAACCCGATCGACGGCGTGGTGCTCTTGGGCGGCTGCGACAAGACGGTACCGGCGCTACTGATGGGTGCGGCCTCGGCCAACGTGCCGGCGATCTTTTTGCCCGCCGGGCCGATGCTTTCCGGCCACTGGCGCGGCCAGACTCTGGGCTCGGGCAGCGACACCTGGAAATACTGGGACGAGCGCCGCGCCGGCAACATCAGCAAGGCCACCTGGATGGAAATGGAAAACGGCATCGCCCGCTCAGCCGGCACCTGCATGACCATGGGCACGGCAGCCACGCTGGCCGCCGCCGCCGAGGGGCTGGGGATGATCCTGCCGGGCGCTTCCTCGATTCCCTCGGTCGATGCCTCTCACGCGCGCCTGGCCACCGACTGCGGCCGGCGCATCGTCGACATGGTGTGGGAGGATCTGAAACCCTCCGATATCATGACCACCGAGGCCTTCGAGAATGCGGTGACGCTGGCCATGTGCCTGGGCGGCTCGACCAATTCGATCATCCACCTGATCGCGATGGCGCGGCGTGTCGGTGACGGCACGGTGGCCAAGCTCGACCTCGACCGTTTCGACGCACTGTCACGGCGCACGCCGTTGCTGGGCAACCTGCGGCCCTCGGGCAAATACCTGATGGAAGACTTTTACTACGCCGGCGGCATCCGCGCGCTGATGAACCGCATTCCCGACCTGCTCAACCTCGACTGCATCACGGTCAGCGGCAAGACCGTGCGCGAGAACATCGAGGGGGCGCAAAGCTACCAGGACGATGTGATCCTGCCGCGCGATAAGCCGCTGCAGGCCGAAGGGGGGCTCGCGGTATTGCGCGGCAACCTGTGCCCGGATGGCGCGGTGATCAAGCATTCCGCCGCCGAGCCGCATCTGCGCCAGCATCGCGGCAAGGCTGTCGTGTTCGAGAACATCCGGGACATGGACGCGCGCATTGACGATCCGGATTTGCCGGTGACCAAGGATTCGGTCATCGTGATGAAAAACGGCGGCCCGCTGGGTGGCCCGGGCATGCCGGAATGGGGGCAACTGCCGATTCCGAAAAAGCTGCTCAAGGAGGGCGTGCGCGACATGGTGCGCATTTCCGACTCGCGCATGAGCGGTACCTCCTATGGTGCCTGCGTGCTGCACGTGGCGCCCGAGTCCTTCGTCGGCGGTCCGCTGGCCTTCGTGCAGGATGGCGACGAGATCGAGCTCGACGTCGCCAACCGCAAGCTGACGCTGCATGTGAGCGACGCGGAACTTGCCAGGCGCAGGACCGCATGGAAACAGCCTGAGCCGTATTACGTTCGCGGCTACGGCCAGATGTTCACCCAGAATGTGCAGCAGGCGAATGAAGGCTGTGACTTTGAATTCCTCGCCGCGAAGCACGGCCCGACGCCCGAACCCGAGATTCACTAAACCCAAAACGACGACGAAAGACGAGACAGACATGGACTTGCCCATCAATCAATTCAAGCGCAACCTCGCCGCCGGCAAGCCGCAGATCGGCCTGTGGATGAGTTCCTATGCGCACCAGATCGTCGAGCTGTGTGCGCCCGCCGGCTTCGACTGGCTGCTGCTGGACACCGAGCATTCGCCCAACGACCCGCACATGGTGCATACGCAACTGATGGCCGCAAAAGGCGGCACCGCGCATTGCGTGGTGCGCCCGGCGTGGAACGACCTGGTGCTGATCAAGCGCTTTCTCGACATTGGCGCGCAGACCCTGCTGCTGCCCTATGTGCAGACCGCCGAGGAAGCGCACGCCGCCGTGCAGGCGACACGCTTTCCGCCCGGCGGCGTGCGCGGCGTCGCCAGCAGCACCCGCGCGGCAGGCTACGGGCGCATCAAGAACTACCTGAACAAGGCGGACGCGGAAATCTGCGTGCTGGTGCAGGTGGAGACGCGCAAGAGCCTGGACAACCTGGACGCCATCTGCAAGGTCGATGGTGTCGACGGCGTGTTCATCGGCCCGAACGACCTGGCGGGCGGACTCGGCCATCTCGGCGACATCCCGCATCCGGAAGTGCAAAGCGCGATTGCGGATGCGATCAAGCGCATCCGCGCGCATGGCAAGGCGCCGGGCATCCTGGTGGGCGAGGCCGACGGCCAGCGCATGCTGGATTTGGGTGCGCTGTTCGTCGCGGTGGGCGCGGACACCGGCCTGTTGCGCATGGCCGCCGACAATCTGGCGGCGAAGTTCAAGAAGTAAAAGTAAGACGCGCGCGGGACCGGCCTGCGACGGCCGGTCAGTCCGCGAGAAAGCGAAACTCGGCAGGCGACACTGCCACCCGCACTTCGCTCCCCGATTCGAACAGCGCCGTGTGGGTGCGGTGCGACTGGTCCACTGTCAGTGGCCGGTCGCCTGCTTTGAGTTCATAGCGCACGAATTCACCCATGAATTCGCGCGACTCGATGCGCGCGCTGATCACGATGTCGTCGGGCCGTGCCGGCGTGCCCGGCGGCGCCAAGTGCATCGCCAGCGGCCGCACTGCGATTTCCCCAGCGGATACGGCCAGTTGATCGGCGAGGCGGAAGCGGCCGAACAGGGCGCATTCGACCTCGCTGCCGGATGCGTCGCTGGCGAGCACATTGGCCGGCAGCAGGTTGATCGAGCCGACGAAATTGGCGACGAAGCGGTTTACCGGCCGGCTATAGAGTTCTTCCGGCGCGCCCACCTGCTGGATCACGCCGCCGTCCATCACCGCGATGCGGTCGCAGGTGGTGAGCGCCTCTTCCTGGTCGTGCGTGACGAATATGGTGGTGATGCCCAGGGTGTTTTGCAGGCGCTTGAGTTCCTGGCGCATCTGCACGCGCAGCTTGGCGTCGAGGTTGGACAGCGGTTCGTCGAGCAGCAGCACGCGCGGCTCGATCACCAGGGTGCGCGCCAGCGCCACCCGCTGCTGCTGGCCGCCGGACAACTGGTTCGGACGGCGATTGCCGTAGCCGCTGAGGCCCACCAGGTCGAGCATCGCTTCGACTTTCTTGTCGATAATGTGGCGCGCCACCTTGCGCTCCACCAGGCCGAAGGCGACGTTTTGCGCCACCGTCATATGCGGCCACAGCGCGTAGCTCTGGAACACCATGCCGATGTAGCGCAGGTGCGCCGGCACCCGCGAGACGTCCTCGCCGCCCACCAGCAGTTCGCCGCCCTGCGCCGGCACGAAGCCGGCGATCAGGCGCAGCAGGGTGGACTTGCCGGAGCCGGAAGGGCCGAGCAGGGCGAAGAATTCGCCGGGGTGGATGTCCAGATTGATGTCGTGCAGCACGCGCGTCTTGCCGCCGTCGTAAGACACGGCGATGTTGCGTGCCTCGACGGCGATCTTGCGCATGGTGAAGGGGTTCATCGTGGCATCTCCCTGGTGGCCGAGCGCGAACGGATGAAGCGGTTGGAGGCGTAGGTGCCGGCGGCCACTACCAGCACGGCGATGATCGCCAGTGCCGCGCCGGGGCCGCGCCCGGCGATCGACTGCATGTAGAGGTAAATGCCGTAACTCATCGGCGCCTGGCCTTGGGAAGTGGTGAGCAGGATGGTGGCCGAGAGTTCGACCGCCGCGGTGATGAAGCTGGTGACAAAGCCTGCCAGGATGCCGCCGGCCATCAGCGGGATCACCACGCGCTGCAGGGTGCGCGCGCGGGTGGCGCCGAGGTTGGCGGCGGCTTCTTCCATCGAGGCGTGCATCTGCTGCAGCGCCGCCACGCAGGCGCGTAGGGCGTAGGGCAGGCGCCGCACCGCGTAGGCCAGCATGATCAGCAGCCAGCTGCCGGTGAAGGCGTAGCCGCCGATTTCCACGCCCTTGAAGGCACGCAGGTAGCCGATGGCCAGCACCAGGCCGGGGATCGCCAGGCTGGCGCTGGCGGCGAAGTCGAGCGCGCGGGCGGCGCGCAGCTTGACCCGGATCATCAGGTAGGCGATGGCCACGCCCAGCGCCACGTCGATGGCTGCCGCCAGCCCGCAATAGAGCAGGGTGTTGCCCATCATTGCCGGCGCCTCGCTGAAAATGGTGGCGTAGTGCTCCAGGGTATAGGCGTCCGGCAGCGGGGAGAAACTCCACACCTTGGCGAAGGAAAGCAGCAACAGGCCAATGTGCGGCGACAAAGTGAGCAACAGCACCAGGCCGATCCAGCCGTAGGCCAGCACGGCTTCCCACCAATTGAGCCGGCGCCGCGCCAGGGCGGCGCCGCCGCGCTGCAGGGTGGAGTAGTCGCGGCCTTTAAGCGCCAGGGCGGAGAGCCACATGGCGAACAGCGAAAAGGCGATCATCAGTACCGAGATCACGTAGCCGATCGGGTCTTCCAGGCCCACCGAGGTGATGCGCAGGTAGGCCTGCGGCGCCAGCATGTTGGTGACGTTGAGGACCAGGGGCGTGCCGAGGTCGTCGAACACCTTGACGAACACCAACGAGGCGCCGGCGATATAGCCCGGCATGGCCAGCGGAAAGACGATGCGGCGGAACAGGCGAAAGCCGGTGCTGCCGAGGTTTTGCGCCGCCTCTTCCATCGCGCCGTCGATGTTCGCCAGCGCCGCCACCAGGTTGAGCAGGATGAAGGGAAAGTAGTGCAGGGTCTCCACCAGCACCACCCCAGGCAGGCCCTCCATGAAGGGAATGTTGAGGTCGAAGTGGTCGCCCAGCAACAGGTTGATCGCGCCGCTTTTGCCGAAGATCATTTGCATCGCCACCGCGCCGACGAAGGGCGGCATGATCAGCGGCAGCACGCCGAGGGTCTGGATCAGCACCGCGCCGCGGAATTCGAAACGCACGGTGAGGTAGGCCAGCGGCAGGGCGATGGCCGAGGCCGCGGCCACCGAGGCCAGCGCCACCGACAGGCTGCCGATGAAGGATTCGCGCATCAGCGTGAGCGAGAAAAAGCTGGCGAAGTGGCTGAGCGTCAAGCCGCCGGCGCCATCGGTGAAAGCGACATAGATCACCGTGCCCACCGGCAACACCAGGAACAGCAGCAGGAAGGCGGCGATGCCCAGCGCCACCAGGGTGGCGCCGGTTTTCGCCGGTACGCGCGGCGCCAGGCCGGCGCGCAGGGCAGGCTGCGGCGTCATGCGCGGCTCATGGCGTTACCCGGAAAACGCGTCGCGGGCGAGGCATGCGGAAGTTGCGCCGGGGCGTGCGCAATTTATTTCGCCAGCGCCCCTGCCTGCTGTGCCAGGTCGACCGCGCGGGCATAGTTGCTTTTGGCTTCAGTGCTCCAGCGCTCTTCCAGCGCGGTCAGTTGCTTGGTGTTTTCCGCGCTCTTTTTGGTCGAGCGGAACACCTGCAAAAAGCCCGCATCGCGCGAGCGCGCCTCGTCCACCACCGGACTGAAGGCAGCGTCACGCGCGTCGGCCAGCAGCTTTTGTCCCTGTGCGTTCGGCTTGGCGGCCAGTTTGGCGGCGGCTTCGCCGATTGCCTTGGTGGCGGCCTGCAATTCCTTGTGGCGGAAGGTGATGGTCTGGTCGAACAGCGACACCACCAGGTAATAGCGTGCTTCGGACAGATGCGAGTCGAAATTGACCTTCGCCTTGATGCTGCCGCTGAAGGGATTGGGGTAGCCCTTGGGCGCCTTGGCGTAGGCGGGCGGTAGCACCGGCAGGCGGCTCACCTTGGGGTCGAACAGCAGGTTCTGACCCTCTTCGCCCAAGGCATAGGCGATGAATTTCTTGCCGGCATCGGCGTTTTTCGCGCCGTTCACCAGGCCGATGTTCGCCGGCACGATGGCCGTGACCGAGGGGTAGATGAACTCCACCGGAAAGCCTGAGGTCTTCGCCGCCAGGCCGAAAAAGTCGATCACCAGGCCGATGCCGTACTGGCCGTTGGAGACCCCCTCGGGCACGCCGAAGCTGCGCTCGGTGATCGCCGCCGAGTTGCCCGAAATCTGCAGCACCTGCGACCAGCCGCGGGTCCAGCCCTCGCCCTGCAGGATGGTTTCCACCGTCAGGTGGGTGGTGCCGGAGCGCGAGGGGGAAGAGGTGGCCACATGGCCGAAATACACCGGCTTGACCAGGTCCGCCCATTCGCGCGGCTCCGGCAGCTTGTGCGCCTTGAGGTAGCGGGTGTTCCACATCAGGCCATAGCCGGCAAGGGCCTGGCCGTAGTAAAAGCCGTTTGGGTCGTTGATCGGGTAGGCGCCGATTTTCGCCGGCACCGCCTTGTTGGCGCCGTCGTATTTGGTCAGCAGGCCGTCTTTGGCCAGCACCTCGAAGGCGTCGGGCGCGGAGGCCCAGAACACGTCGGGCCGGCTGCCGACGGCGGTCTCGCGCACGAAGGCGATGCCGGCGGTGGTGTTCTTGTTGAGGATTTCCACCTTCAAGCCCGGATTTTTCGCCTCGAAAGCCTTCTTGTAGGTCTCGGTGAGTTCTTTCGGGAAGGAGGTGACGACGGTGAGCGTGCCGGACTGGGCATGCGCCAGGTGGGTGGCTGCGCACAGCAAGGCTGCGCACAGGAGATGCGGAAACGCGGCGGGCTTCATGGGCTTTGTCTAAGATTGTAGTTGGAAGAATTACACCGCCCGGGCGCGGCAGCCGTGCGGGCGCCGCGCCCGCGCTCTGATCGGCGCCTGGACGGTACCGGGCTATTTTAGGAGAAAGCGGGCGCCTGTGCGGCGACCCGCAGGCAGCCCCCTCCAGGGGCCGCGCACCTGGTGATCCGGCCTCAGTGGATGAAGTTGTTTTCGCGCCCGATGATAGTCAGCTCGACAAAGCTTGAGCCGTTGTGGCTGTCCGGGCTGAAGTTGATGTTGAAACCACCGAAGTCCACATTGCGCATGGTCTCGAAGGCCGCGATCAGCTTGTCGCGCGTCAGGTCCTTGCCGGTGCGGCGCAGGCCTTCGACGAACACCTTGGCCGCGAGGTAGCCTTCCAGGCTGGTGAAGGAGATGGCGGCGGTGCTGCCGGCCTTCAGCACCTGCTGGTATTCGCGCACGATCGGGATCGAGGCAGCGTAGGGGAAGGGCACGACCTGCGAGATCGCCACGCCGTGGCCGTCGGGCCCCAGTTCGTTGGCCAGCGCGCGTGCGCCGACGAAAGACACGTTGTGATACTGGCCGACATAGCCGGCCTTTTTCGATGCCTTGACGAAGGCGGCGATCGACTTGTACGCCGAGATCATGACGATCACATCCGGCTGCGCCGGCACCAGTACCTTGACCGCGGGGTCGACGGCCACTGTGTTGCGCTCCACCGTGGCCTGGGCGGTGATTTTCATGTTGCGCTTGGTCAGGGCTCGCGTCACCCCCGCCAGGCCGGCCTGGCCGTAGGCGTCGTTCTGGTACAGCACGGCAATGCTCTTGATGCCCAGGTTGGTCAGCTGTTCGACGATCTTTTCGGTCTCGTCGAAATAGCTGGCGCGGATGTTGAAGATGTTGCGGTTGAACGGCTTGCGCAGCGATTCGGCGCCGGTAAAGGCGCCGAAGAACGGTACCTGGGCCTTGGTGAAAATCGGCAGTGCCGCATTCGATGTAGGCGTGCCGACGTAGCCGAACAGGGCGAACACGCGCTCGTCCTCGATCAGCTTTTTGGTGTTGGCCGCGGCGCGGTCGGGCTCGTAGCCGTCGTCCAGGGTGGAGAGCTTGATCTGGCGGCCGAAGATGCCGCCCTTCTGGTTGATGTCGTTGAAATGCAGTTGCGCGCCCAGGCGCATTTCCGTCCCCAGTTCTCCGGCCGGGCCGGTGAGCGGGCACGACTGGCCGAGCACGATGGTGCTGGCGTCGACCCCGTTCTCCGCATGGGCTGCGCGCGGCAGTGCGGCAAGGGCGGCGAAGGTTCCGAACAGTGCATTGAATTGGCGGCGATCCATCTGAACTCCTTAACAATCTTCTTGGACTTGTTGGCGGCGGCGCACACCCACCGGACCCAAAGGGAAATCAGGTATCCCAACAGGAATACGTGAATGTTAGAGCTTATCGGCCGTGCATGTCGCTTATAAGGCCTGGAAATTGTTAACTTTGGTCACGCGCGGGCGGCAACCGGGATGACGTAGTCATGGCGCCTGCTGTTACCCGCTTTGGCTATACTGCGCACCCCGGCCCGCGGGCACTTGAAATCCCGTGCCCAGGCCCCGAAGTCAGGGGCAAATTCCGGTTTTCCGGCCGGGACATCAACTTCAAGCGAATAAAGAGGAATACCCCCATGGGCGCACAGCACGAAACCCTGGCTTTTCAGGCCGAAGTCAAACAACTCCTGCACCTGATGATCCACTCCTTGTACTCGAACAAGGAGATTTTCCTGCGCGAACTGATTTCCAACGCTTCGGACGCCTGCGACAAGCTGCGCTTCGAGGCGCTGGCCGACAACGGCCTGTATGGCGACGATCCGGACCTGAAAGTCCGCGTGGCTTTCGACAAGGCGGCGCGCACCATCACCATTTCGGACAACGGCATCGGCATGAGCCGCGAGGAGGCGATTTCCAACCTCGGCACCATCGCCAAGTCCGGCACCAAGGAGTTCTTCAGCAAGCTTTCCGGCGACCAGGCGAAGGACGCCAATCTGATCGGCCAGTTCGGTGTCGGCTTTTATTCCGGCTTCATCGTGGCGAAAAAGATCACCGTGATCACCCGCCGCGCCGGCTCGGCCGAGGCGGTGAAATGGGAGTCGGCGGGCGAGGGCGACTTCACCCTCGACCCGGCGGAAAAGGCCGGCCGCGGCACCGACGTGATCCTGGAATTGCGCGAGGATGAGGACGAACTGCTATCCAGCTGGAAGCTGAAGTCCATCATCACCAAGTATTCCGATCACATCACCCTGCCCATCCTGATGAAAAAGGAGGAGTGGGACAAGGACAAGAACGAGTACGTGACCCTGGCCGAGGACGAAACCGTCAACCAGGCCACGGCCCTGTGGACCCGCTCGAAAAACGACATCACCGAAGAGCAGTACCAGGAGTTCTACAAGCACGTCGCGCACGACAGCGAGCCGGCGCTGGCCTACACGCACAATCGCGTCGAAGGCCGGCAGGAGTACATCCAGCTGCTCTATGTGCCGCAGCACGCGCCCTTCGACCTGTTCGAGCGTGAGCGCAAGCACGGCATCAAGCTCTATGTGCGCCGCGTCTTCATCATGGACGACGCCGAGCAGCTGCTGCCGCAGTACCTGCGCTTCGTCAAGGGCGTGATCGACTCCAACGACCTGCCGCTGAACGTCTCGCGCGAAATCCTGCAGGAGTCGCGCGACGTGCGCGCCATCCGCGAAGGCTCGACCAAGCGCGTGCTCTCGCTGCTGGAAGAACTGGCGGAAAACCAGAAGGAAAAGTACGCCGGCTTCTGGAAGGAATTCGGCCGCGTGATGAAGGAGGGCGCGGGCGAGGACATGGGCAACAAGGAGCGCATCGCCAAGCTGCTGCGCTTTGCCACCACCCACAACGACAGCGAAGAGCAGAACGTCTCGCTCGCCGAGTACGTCGGCCGGATGAAGGAAGGCCAGGACAAGATCTACTACGTCACCGCCGAC
Organism: Burkholderiales bacterium; assembly: GCA_036271855.1. Classification (GTDB taxonomy): domain Bacteria; phylum Pseudomonadota; class Gammaproteobacteria; order Burkholderiales; family JAEUOS01; genus JAQGMJ01. Next base: position 3,023 of record DATAZV010000144.1, on the reverse strand, counting down.
TCCTTCCTGGCGGCGAAGAACAGCCCGCACCTGGAAGTGTTCCGCAAAAAGGGCATCGAAGTGGTACTGCTGTACGAGCGCGTCGACGAGTGGCTGGCTTCGCACCTGATGGAGTTCGACGGCAAGCAACTGGTGTCGGTGGCCAAGGGCGACCTCGATCTCGGCAAGCTGGAAGACGAAGCCGAGAAAAAGGAGCAAAAGGACAGCGAGGCCGAGTTCAAGGACCTCACCACCAAGATCAAGGAAGCGCTGGGCGACAAGGTGAAGGAAGTGCGCGTCACCCACCGCCTCACCGACTCCCCCGCCTGCCTGGTGTCGGACCAGTTCGACATGAGCGGCAATCTCGCGCGCCTGCTCAAGGCCGCCGGCCAGAAGGCGCCCGATTCGCAGCCGATCCTGGAAATCAACCCCAAGCACCCGCTGGTGACACGCCTGAAATATGAAGAGACCCGGTTCGACGATTGGTCGCGCCTGTTGTTCGACCAGGCGCTGCTGGCCGAGGGCGGGCAACTGGAAGACCCGGCGGGATTCGTCAAGCGGATCAACGAAATGCTGATGGCGGCCGCGGCGAAGTAAGCCGCCGGGTACAACGACAAAACGGCCGGCTGCGCGACGCAGCCGGCCGTTTTTTTATTCGTGCGGTCAATTAAGGAAAATGGCCGCGCCTTGGTCGCCCCTCACGGTCTGGGCTAACAACAAATGCCAATGCCGCTGGCATACGACATTGTCTTAATGGCAATTTAGTACAACTTAAGGATTATGGATATTCATTTGCATAGCGCATAAGCTCTAAGCGCAAGGCCGCCTTCCGCACCAAGAATCAACAATACGGAGCTGCGCAATGAATAGCCCCAGCATGGAACTCGTCGCCTCGATCTACGATGCGGCCGTCGACAAGACGTGCTGGCCGGCGGCACTTGAGCGTATCCGTCTCTACGTCGGCGTCACTGCCATCCAGCTGATGGCGGTGGACCGGCGCTTGGGGCTGATCTCCTTCTCGGCCACCGCCAACGTCAGCCAGGACGCGGAGCTGGAGTACGTGCGGCGCTATTGCGCCATCGATCCGCGGGTCAAGGTGCTGCTGGCGGACGCCCCCGGCATCTGGCTGTATTGCCACGAATTGCTGAGCGACGAATTCGTCGCTCAGGACCCTTTCTATCAGGGCCTGATCATTCCGAATGGCCTGCGATATGTCGCAGGCTGCAAGGTGTACGAAGACGAGAACATTTCGATGGTGCTGAGCCTGCACCAGGCGCTCGGCCTGCTGCCGGTGAGCCGCGAACAGACCGCGCGCGCCGACGCCATCGCTCCGCATCTGGAGCGCGCGACGAGGCTTTCGCTCAACAACTACGTCTATTCGTCGCAGGCGCTGGTGGGGGTGGAAATCGTCAACCGTCTGCGCTACCCGGTATTTCTGATCAAGATGGATGGGCAGGTGGTGCACATGAACACCGCAGCGCGCCATGCGCTGGATGAACCGGGTGCGCTGCTGCGCCTGGAAGGAGAACGCCTCTCGTGTTGCGATGCCATCGCCGCGCGGCGCATCGCCGGCGCGCTTCGCAGTTTTCAAACCGATCTGCCCGGGATGCCGATCACCTGTAACCCGCCCGCCGCGGTAGCGCAGATCCTCTCGCTCGAACGTCCCGGCCAGCGCCCCCTGAAAGGCTTCATCAGTCCGCTGCATCCGCAATCGGTGATGGGAGTGTTCGGCCCGCAGCGTCTGATGATGGCTGCATTTTCCGACCCCGGCAAAAGCACCCTGCCGGACGTGGATTTCCTGATGGCGGCTTATGGACTCACGCCGGCCGAGGCGCGGGTGGCGGCGCACGTCGCGCTTGGGCGCTCGATCAAACAGACGGCGCAAGAGCTAAGGGTGCAGCCAACCACAGTGCGTACGCAACTTGACAACGTTTTTCGCAAGACAGGGACGGGAAAGCAGGCGGAGATGGTGGCGGAGTTGTTGTCGTTGCCGGATATGAGGGTGTAAGAAATACGGCAGGCAAGATTCAGGTGCGACCGTGGCGCGCCTACGGATCGGAGGAAACGCGGTCGGATCATCGCAACCTCCTTCATTTGAAGGATTTGCAAGGCAGGTGTGCGTGATGACAATTGGACTTTGTAGTGGTCGTGGCCTGCGTCAGGCAAGGCCAGGCGGATATTGTGCGACGGTCATCGCAGTGCGCTGGCCGCGGATATTTTTTCGGGGAAATTCGATGTCAATTCCGGAGCTGGCTAAAGAAGGTCCAGGCAGTCGATGCAGGACGGCTCTTGCGGCACTTCTGGTTTGCATCGCGCCTTCCCTCTGCGGGGCGGCCACCATCAACTGGCAGATAGAACACCGGTTCAAGCTCTTTGGTTCGGCCGCTGACGAGAAGCAGTTCGGCGCCGATCTGAACCGCCTGTTGTTGCGGGCCTCTTCAAGTACGCGAAACGGCGCTGGCACGCCTGCCGCCAGGCCGGGGGAGAGCGCCGAATTTCCCGACCTGGTGAATCTCGTTCCCGGTGCCGCCGGCTTGCCCTACGGAATCGCCTGGGAGCCGGTCAGGTTGACCTACGCCCGGGGTGGAAAACTGCTGGCCGCGCAGGCACCCTCATTCCGGATCACCGCGTCCGTTGAAGGGGCGCCCGGGCTGGCAAAGGCGCGTTGCGAATGGAAGGTGAACGGCGCGGTTGTCTCGGGTCAAACGTCGTGCCTGGGCGTCGCCCTGGATATTCCGCCGGCGACGCTGCTGGAAGCGAGCATCCGGGCAGCGAATGCCCAAGGCGAATATGTGGAAGTCGCAGCCACGTCGGCGAACGCCGATCCGCGTGACGTACTGGTCGTTTCGCTGGGCGATTCGTTCGCCTCGGGCGAAGGTAACCCCCTGTTCAACGTCCGGACCGGGTTGAATTGCCCCGCCGATGCCGATGCCGCGGGAAACTGGTGCGCCCAATCTCCTCTCTGGATGGACATCCGCTGCCACCGTAGCCTCATTTCGGCACCCGCCCTTGCGGCCTGGAGATATTCGCGCATGTATACGGAC
>DATAZV010000143.1:0-6992 GCA_036271855.1 Burkholderiales bacterium | reverse complement strand
CACCTGGGCCGCGCCCTGGCAGTCGATTTCCAGCACGATGTCGCGCCCGGCCTGCATCTGCGCCTCGATCCAGGGTCTGGAAGTGCCGTAGAGGTTGCCGTGCACTTCCGCGTATTCGAGGAATTCGCCGCGGTCGCGCATCGCCAGAAAGGTCTCGCGCGAAACAAAGTGGTAGTTCTTGCCGTCGACCTCGCCCGGGCGCGGCGCGCGGGTCGAGTAGGACACCGACAGGTTGAGGCCGGCATCTTTCTCCAGCAGGGCGTTCACCAGGCTGGATTTGCCCGCCCCGGAAGGCGCGGCGACGATGAACAGCGAGCCGCTCATGGGCGGCCTGCCGCGGGCATGTTGACCGGCGCCGTGAAGCCCGTTTTGTCGCAATTTTGCATGCGCGCCATCATACCGCTCACTCCAGGTTTTGCACTTGTTCGCGCATCTGTTCGATCAGGATTTTCATTTCCATCGCCGCCGCCGACACCTCGGCCGACACCGACTTGCTGCCCAGGGTATTAGCCTCGCGATTGAGTTCCTGCATCAAGAAGTCGAGGCGCTTGCCCGCCGCCCCGCCCTTGGCCAGGACGCGCCGGACTTCGCTCAAATGCGCGCCCAGGCGTGAAAGCTCCTCGGCGACGTCGATCTTGATGCCGAACAGCGCCACTTCCTGGCGCACCCGCTCGTCGTCGGTGGCGCCCAGGGCCTCGCGCAGGCGCGTGTTCAGCTTGGCGTGATAGTCGGCGAGAATCTGCGGCATCAGCGGCTCGATCTTTTTCACCCAGCCCTCGATGCCCTCGACGCGCGACAGCAGCATCGCCTTCAGCTTTTCGCCCTCGCGCTGGCGCGAGGCGGAAAACTCGGCGATCGCCTCGCGCGCCATGCCGCTGACGATCTCGCGCAATTCCTCCGGCGAGACCGCCGTGTCCTCGATCACCCCGGGCCAGTGCAGCACTTCCATCACCCGCAACTCCTGCGCCTGCGGCAGCAGGCGCTTAACCGCGGCGGCGGCCTCGGCCAGGCGTTCCACCGCGGTGGTATTGAGGGCGAGGGGCCGGCCGGCGCGCGGACCGGCCGCGTTCTCTTTCCCGAAACCCAGTCGCAACTCGACCTTGCCGCGGGTGGTTTTTTCGGTCAGCATCTCGCGCAGCATGGGCTCGAGGGAGCGTACTTCGTCGTTCAGGCGGAACATCAGGTCGAGAAAGCGCGAGTTGACGCTCTTGATTTCCAGGTTCATCGCGCCCGACGGCAATTCCCGCGTCACCATCGCGTAGCCGGTCATGGAAAGGATCATTGCGGCGCTCTTTCGTGAATTGGTTAAAATGGCAGGCCAGGCTCGATTATAGAAGGTGTCCTCGGGAGGACGAGCCGGCCGGAGGAGTATGGCTGCACAATCCAATTCGGCGCTGCCGGAAAATACCATCCTGGAGAATTACCGCGTTTCCCGTCCGATCGCCTCGGGCGGGTTTTCGATCGTCTATCTGGCTTACGACGAATTCGGTGCTCCGGTGGCGATCAAGGAATACCTGCCCGCCGGCCTGTCGCTGCGCGGCAAGGGCGAGATCGTCCCGACCATCTCCTCCGAGCACACCAACCTGTTCCGTTACGGGATGAAGTGCTTTTTCGAGGAAGGCCGGGCACTGGCGAAGATTTCCCACCCCAACGTTGTGCGCGTGGTGAACTTTTTCCGCGCCAACGAAACCGTCTACATGGTGATGCAGTACGAGCGCGGCCGCACCCTACAGGAGCACATCGTCCAGCGCAAGGGCGAGATCAAGGAAAACTTCATCCGCCACGTTTTCGTGCAGCTGATGAACGGCCTGCGCGAAGTGCATACCAACAAGCTGCTGCACCTGGACTTAAAGCCCGCCAACATCTACATCCGCAATGACGGCATTCCCCTGCTGCTGGACTTCGGCGCCGCGCGCCAGACCCTGCTCACGGATGCCCCACGGTTGAACCCGATGTACACCCCGGGCTTCGCCGCGCCGGAGCAGTACAAGAACCGCGATTCGCTCGGCCCCTGGACCGACATCTATTCGATCGGCGCCACCATGTTCGCCTGCCTCTCCGGCATGGCGCCGCAGGCGGCCGACGCGCGCGTCGAGAAGGACCGCATGCAGCCGGTGGTCAAGACCTTCAAGGGCAAGTACTCGCGCGAACTGCTTGAAATCATCGACTGGTGCCTGGACATGGATTACCTGAACCGGCCGCAAAGCGTGTTTTCGCTGCAAAAGGCGATCGTCGACAATCGCCCGCGCGAGACCCAGAAGCCCGGCGTATTCGAAGGCTTCAAGCGCATGTTCGACGACATTACCCGCCCGGTGGGCAAGGCCGCCGCCTCCACCAAGGCCGGCAGCAGCACCAAGCAGGCGGACGGCGCCAAGTAGATTGCCCATCGAACAGGTCCATGAACAGGTAAATCAGCCGACAGCGTCGGGCCAGCCATGAAATTCTCCATCTATCAGGAAAGCCGCAAGGGCGGCCGCAAGTACAACCAGGACCGCATGGGCTACGTGTTCTCGCGCGACGCCCTGATGATGGTGGTCGCCGACGGCATGGGCGGGCACCTGCACGGCGAGATCGCGGCCCAGCTGACGGTCGAATTCATGGGCCAGAAGTTCCAGCGCGAGGCCAAGCCCAAGCTGGCGGATCCGGTGAATTTCCTGGGCGAGGCGATCGCCGGGGCGCACAACGCCATCCTGCGCTACGCCGACGCCCATGCCCTGCTGGAGACCCCGCGCACCACCGTGGTGGCCGTGCTGGTGCAGGACGGCTGGACCTGGTGGGCGCACGTCGGCGATTCGCGCATCTACCTGATCCGCGCCGGGCAGGTCGCCAGCCAGACCCGCGACCACTCGCGGGTGCAGCAACTGGTGCTGCAGGGCCTGGTGCGCGAAGAGGCGGTGGCCAACCACCCGGACCGCAACAAGATCTTCAATTGCCTGGGCGCGCACGTGCCGCCGCAGGTGGAAATCACGCCGAAGCAGCGCCTGCAGGAACGCGACTCCATGCTCCTGTGCACCGACGGCCTGTGGGGCCCGCTTCCTGTACGCATGATCCCCGCCAGCTTCAACGGCGAGCCGCTGAACCGCGCCGTGCCGGCCCTGATGACCCAGGCCGAGCGCCGCGCCGGCGCCGACTGCGACAACGTCACGGTCATCGCCATGACCTGGAACGAACTGGGCACGGCGCCGGACGACTCGATTTCCACCCTGCTGATGCCGGCCGGCGAATTCTCTTCCCAGATCGAGGGCTTCGAGGCCGCCGCCGAAAAAGACACCCTGACCGACGACGAAATCGAACAAGCCATCGCCGAAATCCGCGATGCACTCGCCAAGACCAACAAGCCGGACAAGCCGGACAAGCCGGACACTCAAAAGTAAAAACCTACTTTTGAGTGAGCTGACTAGGCAAAATCGCTGGCAGAGCCAGACGATTTTTTGAGTCGGAACCGCTACAAACGAAAAAGCCCCTAGCGGGGCTTTTTCGTTTTACGGCCACCTCGCCGCAACGCAGCCGCCGGTTGAAAACAAGCAGCCCGCGATAGCGGGCTGCTTGTTCGTAGCTTTTGAGTCCCAAAAAATCGTCTGGCTCTGCCAGCGATTTTGCCAAACTAGTCCGCTCAAAAGTAGGTGTGTACTTTTGAGCGCCCAAAAAAACGCCGGCTTGTGGCCGGCGTTCTTGTTTTGGCGGGGCGCGGGATCAGCGCTTGACGTGCAATTGCCCTGGTAGGCTGGAGAAAAACGCCGCCAGATCCTGGATTTCAGTGGCCGTGAGAGCACCGCCCTGGCCCATCATGATCGGGTTCTTGCGGCCGATCAGCGACTTGTCGGCCTGCTTGTATTCGTTCAGCGCGGTGGCCAGGTAGTCGGCGTGCTGGCCGGCCAGTTTGGGATATTCGGGCTGGAGCGGCTTGTTCCAGTCGCCGCCGGTGGCATGGCAGGCGGCGCAGACTTGCTCGGCCTTGGCCTTGCCGCGCGCCACATCGCCGGCCGCGAAGGCGGAGGAAGCGAAGGCCAGCGCAGCGCCGGCCGCCATCAGGGTGAGGAGGGTCTTGTTCATTTATTTCCCCTCCGGCTGGCCGTAATAGGCCGCGAGTTCGGCGATGTCCGCATCGGACAGCGAAGAGGCAATGGAGCGCATGGTCGGGTGCTTGCGCTCCCCGCTCCGGTAGGCCTTGAGGGCGTTTTCGATGTACTTCGGGTTTTGCCCGGCGATCATCGGCACGTGGTAGACGTGCGGAAATGCCATCTTGTAGCCGGGAATGCCGTGGCAGCCGATGCACATGGCCGCCTTGCCGCCGGAGTGGCCTACGCCGGCGTCGCCGGGGGCGGTGCCGATCGGGCTGACGGCGGCGGCCGGCGCGGCCGCTGCGGTGGTCTGCGCCGCGGCCGGCAGGGCCGCCAGCGTCAGCGCGGCCAGCGCGGAAATGCAAAGTAACTTGTTCATGACGGGATCAAAAACTCGGAATAAGGTCCGGAAAACGGGTAGGCACGCCCGGAAAGGGTCACTCTGATGCTGCAAGCTCGCAAAAACCGGCCGATTATAAAGCAAAACCCTACCCCGCGCGCGGCCTTGGGCGCAGCGGCAAACCCGAGCCGGCGCCGGCTGGAGCTGCCCTATAATGCCAGAACGTACTTTTTTCCCGCCTGCGCGCCAATTCCACATGAATGGTGCGCCGCCATATCGAACCCCCACCGCTGCGCGCCTTCAACCCCTGCGCGGCGGCCTTTTTCCCTCATTTGCCCACACTCCCCATGCGCTTCGAAGGCTCCAAGAACTACGTCGCCACCGACGACCTGCGGCTGGCGGTGAATGCCGCCATCACCTTGCAACGCCCGCTGCTGATCAAGGGCGAGCCCGGCACCGGCAAGACCATGCTGGCCGAGGAAGTGGCGGCGGCGCTTAACATGCCGCTGTTGCAGTGGCACATCAAGTCGACCACCAAGGCGCAACAGGGCCTCTACGAATACGACGCGGTGTCGCGCCTGCGCGATTCGCAGCTGGGCGACGAGAAGGTCAAGGACATCAACAACTACATCGTCAAAGGCGTGCTGTGGCAAGCCTTCGAACTGGGCAAGCCCTCGGTATTGCTGATCGACGAGATCGACAAGGCCGACATCGAATTCCCCAACGACCTGCTGCGCGAACTCGACCGGATGGAGTTCTACGTCTACGAGACGCGCCAGACCGTCAAGGCAGTACAGCGCCCGGTGGTGATGATCACCTCGAACAACGAGAAGGAGCTGCCGGACGCCTTCCTGCGCCGCTGCTTTTTCCACTACATCAAGTTTCCCGACAAGGAGACGATGCAAAAAATCGTCGACGTGCACTTCCCCGGGCTGAAGCAGGAACTGCTGAAGGAAGCGCTGGAAGTGTTTTTCCAGATGCGCGACGTACCGGGCCTGAAAAAGAAGCCGTCCACCTCCGAGTTGCTGGACTGGCTCAAGCTCCTGTTGGCCGAGGACATCCCGCCGGAGGCGCTGAAAAGCCAGGACAAGAAATCGGTGATTCCGCCGCTGGCCGGGGCGCTGCTGAAGAACGAGCAGGACGTGCAATTGTTCGAGCGCCTGGTGTTCATGGCGCGCGCGGGAAGATAAGCATGGCTTGGCTGGCTCCTGTGACGCTGCAGGGCACGCATGTGGCCGTGGAACCGCTGTCGCCCGGCATGGCCGACGAACTGTCGGCGGCGGTGCGTGACGGCGAATTGTGGAAGCTCTGGTACACGGCAATTCCGGCGCCGGAAAAAATGAGCGCGGAAATCGAACGCCGCCTTGGCTTGTTCGACAAAGGCACAATGCTGCCTTTCGCCATACGCAACCTGGCGACTGGCCGGCTGGCCGGCATGAGCACCTACATGAACGTCGACCAGGCGAACAAGCGGGTGGAAATCGGCTCGACCTGGTACGCCAAATCGGCGCAGCGCACGCCCCTGAACACCGAATGCAAGCTGCTGTTGCTGGGCCATGCGTTCGAGACCATGGACTGCATCGCGGTGGAATTTCGCACCAGCTTTTTCAACCAGGCCAGCCGCAACGCCATCCTGCGCCTGGGCGCCAAACAGGATGGCATCCTGCGCAGCCACCAGCGCCATGCCGACGGCAGCCTGCGCGACACGGTGGTATTCAGCATCACCGCCGCCGAGTGGCCGGCGGTGAAAATGCATTTGCAATTCCAGTTGTCGCGCCCGCGCGCGCAATAGGCATCGGGAGAGCGCCATGCTGATCGACTTTTTTCTCAAATGCAAGAATGCCGGCCTGCCGGTGTCGACCAAGGAATTCCTGATCCTCCTCGAGTCATTGCAAAAAGGCGTGATCGGCCCGTCGATCGACGAGTTCTACTTTCTCTCGCGCATGTGCCTGATCAAGGACGAGACCAAGTACGACAAGTTCGACCGCGTGTTCGGCGAATATTTTCGCGGCGTCGATTCGCTGGTGGATTTGAAGCGCGACATCCCCGAAGACTGGCTGCGCAAGATCATCGAAAACAACCTGACGCCGGAGGAAAAGGCAAAGATCGAGGCGCTGGGCTGGGACAAGCTGATGGAAGAGCTGAAAAAGCGCCTGGAAGAACAGCAGGGCCGCCACGAAGGCGGCAGCAAATGGATAGGCACCGGCGGCACCTCGCCCTTCGGCGCCAATGGCTACAACCCGCAAGGCGTGCGCATCGGCCAGGCCGGCAATCGCAATCGCTCGGCGGTGAAAGTGTGGGACGCGCGCGCGTATAAGGATTACGACGACTCGGTCGAACTCGGCATCCGCAACATCAAACTCGCATTACGACGCCTGCGCAAATTCGCCCGCGAAGGCGCGCCCGACCAGCTCGATATTCCCGACACCATCGACTCCACCGCCAAAAACGCCGGCTGGCTCGACCTGAAGATGGTGCCCGAGCGCCGCAACACCGTGAAAGTGCTGATGCTGCTGGACGTCGGCGGCACCATGGACGACCACATCAAGCAGGCCGAGGAATTGTTCTCCGCCGCCAAGACCGAATTCAAG
>DATAZV010000142.1:0-2206 GCA_036271855.1 Burkholderiales bacterium | reverse complement strand
ACCCGCACGCGCGACTGCTTCGAGGACTTCGTCAAGGTGCTCTCCACCGTCGATGCCCTGGTGCTGGCCGACGTCTACCCGGCCGGCGAGGCGCCTATCGTCGCCGCCGACGGCCGCGCCCTGGCGCGCGCGGTGCGCGTGGCCGGCAAGGTCGAACCGGTGTTCGTCGAGGACATGGCCGCGATGGCCGCCACCGTGCGCCAGGTGGCGCGCGACGGCGACGTGGTGATCGGCATGGGCGCCGGCTCGATCGGCAACCTGCCGCGCGACCTGACAGGAGGCGCGAAATGAGCGCGGTGAAGAACAAGGACGTGCGCCAGTTCGGCAAGGTCGCGGTGATGCTGGGCGGCAATTCCAACGAACGCGAGATTTCCCTCCTGAGCGGCAACGGCGTGCTCGAAGCGCTCAAGTCCAGGGGCGTGGATGCGCATCCCTTCGACCCCGCCGTGCGCGAACTCTACGAGCTCAATCGCGACGGCTTCGACCGCTGCTTCATCGCCCTGCACGGCCGCGGCGGCGAAGACGGCACCTTGCAGGGCGCGCTCGAATGCCTGCGCATTCCCTACACCGGCAGCGGCGTGCTGGGTTCATCCATCGGCATGGACAAATGGCGCACCAAGATGATCTGGCAAAGCGCCGGCATTCCGACGCCGCGCTATCGCGTCCTCGAAGGCCATGAATCCTGGGCCGAAGTCGCCAAGGACCTCAAGCTGCCGATGATCGTCAAGCCGGCGCGCGAAGGCTCGACCCTGGGCCTGACCAAGGTCACCAACGTCTCGCAACTGCCGGCCGCCTATTACCTGGCCGCGCGCAAATACAAGGACATCGCCCTGGCCGAGGAATTCGTCTCCGGCGCCGAATACACCGCCGCCGTGCTGGGCGACACCGTGCTGCCGCTGGTACGCATCGAGGCACCGGCCGGCAACTACGACTACCAGAACAAGTATTTCACCGACGACACCAAATACATCTGCCCCTGCGGCCTGCCGGAAGCCACCGAAAAGGAATTGCAGGCGCTGGTGCTCAAGGCCTTCAAACTGGTCGGCTGCACCGGCTGGGGCCGCATCGACATCATGATGAGCCCCGAAGGTCAACCGTCGCTGCTCGAAGTCAACACCAGCCCCGGCATGACCACCCACAGCCTGGTGCCGATGGCCGCCAAGCAGGCCGGCATCAGCTACCCCGACCTGTGCATCCGCATCCTCGAAATGTCGATGGAGCCACGCAAATGAACAACGGTCCCGCCATGGGCCTTTTCGTAGTTTTTACCCCCATGAATTATCCGGCTCTGCCGGTAATTCATGGCAAATTGATCCACGCAAAAGTAGGTTTTTACTTTTGCGTGCCTCACTGTGTGGTCTGACCCTCTCGCCCTCAACCGCCTCACGAAAATCTGCGTGATGATCGCTCTCGCCTTTTCCCTCTACACCGTGGCCCGCTGGGCGGCGGCGCGGCCGCTGTTCGCGATTCGCGCGCTGACGGTGGTGGGGGCGGACGGCCAGGCGCTGACCCACATCAGCGGCCAGCAGGTCGGGCAGGCCTGCGTGCCGCTCCTGCGCGGCACCTTTTTCACCGCCGACCTGGAACAGGCGCGCGGCGTGTTCGAGGCCCTGCCCTGGGTGCGCCGCGCCAGCATCCGCCGCGAATGGCCGAACCGTCTGGTGGTCGCTCTGGAAGAGCATCGCGCCCTGGCGCGCTGGAACGACGAAGGCGGCAACCGCTTCGTCAACCTGCAGGGCGAGGCCTTCAACGCCCCCGGCGAAGCCCGGCTGGGCGCCACGCTGCCCCTGCTCAGCGGCCCCGAAGGCAGCGAGAAGGATGTCGCCCGCCGCTACGCCGACGTGCTCACCCTGTTCGCGAAAATCGACAAGACGCCGCGCGTGGTCGCGCTGTCGCCGCGCCAGGCCTGGACGGTGCGCCTCACCGATGGCCTGGCGATCGAGGTCGGCCGCGAGCAGGCGGCTTCGCCGATCGCCGCGCGCCTGGCGCGCTTTGTCGCCAATTACGGCAACACGGTGGGGCGGATGGGTTCGCGCGTCGAAGCGGTGGACTTGCGCTACCCCAACGGTTTCGCCGCCAAGGTATCCGGGGGGCGGCCGCAAGCCGCGTCGCCCGCCGCTGGTAAACAAGACAAGCAAAACAAGCAGGTCCAGCCGGCCAAAAAAGCCAAGCCGGCAGGGAGCAGCACATGAAGGCCTCAGGGGAA
>DATAZV010000141.1:0-13015 GCA_036271855.1 Burkholderiales bacterium | reverse complement strand
CCCGCTGATCACCACCTACTGGAGCCAGGCCTCGGCGATGATCCAGTACCTCGGCAGCAAGGAAGGCGGCATGGGCAAGCTCAAGGGCAAGACCATCGTCCACCTGTACCACGACAGCGCCTACGGCAAGGAGCCGATTCCCGTGCTCGAAGCCTACGCCGCGAAGGAAGGCTTCAACCTGGTGAAGATTCCGATCCCGCCCGCCTCCGGCACCGAGCAGGGCGCGCAATGGGCGCAGATCCGCCAGCTCAAGCCTGACTACGTGATCCTCTGGGGCTACGGCGTGATGAACACCGTGGCGCTGAAGACCGCGCGCAAGACCGGCTTTCCGGTGGGCAAGATCCTCGGCGTGTGGTGGGCGGGTTCGGAGGAGGACGTGATCCCGGCCGGCGATGCCGCCAACAACTACGTCACCATGACCTTCACGCCTTCCGGCAACTACCCGCTGGTGGAGGAAATCCGCAAGACCCTGTACGCCAAAGGCAAGGGCAACCTGGAAGACAAGGACCGCATCGGCTCCGTTTATCACCTGCGTGGTCTGGCCGCCGGCATCATGTACGTCGAGGCGATGCGCAATGCCCAGGAGAAATACGGCAAGGGCAAGGTCATCACCGGCGAACAGATGCGCTGGGGCTTCGAGAACCTGAACATCGACGATGCCAAGCTCAAGGCCCTGGGCGCCACCGGCATGATGCCGGTGATGAAAACCTCCTGTACCGACCACGAAGGCTCCGGCGCCACCAAGGTGCAAAAGTGGAACGGCAAGAAGTGGGAGCCGGTCACCAAGGACTGGATCCATGCCGAGCGCGACGTGCTATCCAAGCTGATCACCGACTCCAGCGCCAAGTACGCGGCCGACAAGAAGATCACCCCGGCCTGCATGGCGGGTTAAGCCTTATCGCGCCCTTCCTCCGTTCGTGTTGAGCTTGTCGATGACCAAAGGAAAGTCCCTAGGGCAACACGTGTGCACCGCGGTGCACCTGCCCTTCGACAGGCTCAGGGCGAACGTGGTGGGGTGCGTAGCCCTGCTTCTCTAGATAGTTTCACCGGTATCCCATGGCCAACCCCATCCTCGTCGTCAACAACATCGAAGTCATCTACGACCACGTCATCCTGGTGCTCAAGGGCGTGTCGCTGACGGTCGAGGAAGGCCGCATTGTTGCCTTGCTGGGCGCCAACGGCGCCGGCAAAAGCACCACGCTGAAATCAATCTCCACGCTGCTCAAAGGCGAGCGTGGCGACATCACCAAGGGCAACATCGAATTCAAGGGCGAGCGCATCGACCACCTCACCCCGGCTGACCTTGTACGCAAGGGCGTCTGCCAGGTAATGGAAGGCCGCCACTGCTTCGCCCACCTCAGCATCGAGGAAAACCTGCTCACCGGCGCCTACTCGCGCAAGGTGCCCGGCAGCCAGATCAAGCAGGACCTGGAAATGGTCTACACCTACTTCCCGCGCCTGAAGCTGCGCCGCACTTCGCTGGCCGCCTACACCTCCGGCGGCGAGCAGCAGATGTGCGCGATCGGCCGCGCCCTGATGGCGCGCCCGACCATGATCCTGCTCGATGAACCCTCGATGGGCCTGGCGCCGCAAATCGTCGAGGAAGTATTCGCCATCGTCAAAAGCCTCAACGAAAAAGAGCGCGTCAGCTTTTTGCTCGCCGAGCAAAACACCATGGTCGCGCTGCGCTATGCCGACTACGGCTACATCCTGGAAAACGGCCGCGTGGTGATGAACGGCCCCGCCGCCGACCTCGCCACCAATGAAGACGTGAAGGAGTTTTATCTCGGCGTCGCCAGCGGCGAGCGCAAGAATTTTCGCGACACCAAGTTCTACAAGCGCCGCAAGCGCTGGCTGGCGTAAGGAAGCACCGTGACCGACAGCCGTTTTTACGACGCCCTCGAAATCCGCGACCCCGGCGCGCGCGAAGCAGCGCTGATGTCTGCCTTGCCCGGGCAGGTGGCGCACGCGAAAGCGAAGTCACCCGGCTTCGCGAAGATATTGCACGACATCGACGCGCGGGCCGTCACCTCGCGCGAAGCGCTCGCCCGCCTGCCCGTCACCCGAAAATCCGATCTCAAGGCCCTGCAGGCCGCGATGAAGCCCTTCGGCGGCCTGATCACCGTCGCCCCCGGTCAACTCGGCAAAATCTTCATGTCCCCGGGCCCGATCTACGACCCCGAGGCGCGCCGGCCCGACTACTGGCGCTCTGCCCGCGCCCTCTACGCCTGCGGCATTCGCGCCGGCGACATTTTGCACAACACCTTTTCCTATCACCTCACCCCCGCCGGCTCGATGCTCGAGGCCGGCGCCCTGCAACTGGGCTGCGCGGTGATCCCCGCCGGCACCGGCAACACCGAGCAGCAGATCGAAGCCATCACCGACCTTGCGCCCACCGCCTACGTCGGCACCGCCGCCTTCCTGCGCATCCTGGTGGAAAAATTCATCGAGTTGAAGCTGCCGTTCCCGATCAAGCGCGCGATCACCGGCGGCGACGCGCTGCCGCCGGCGCTGCGCAACTGGCTGAAGGAACAAGGCCTCACCAGCGTGCTGCAGTTCTACGGCAGCGCGGACCTCGGCAACATCGCCTACGAATCCGAAGCCCTCGAAGGCATGATCCTCGACGAAGAGTTGATCCTGGAAATCGTCCGCCCCGGCACCGGCGACCCGGTCGCGCCCGGTGAAGTCGGCGAGATCGTCGTCACCACGCTCAACCCCGAATACCCGCTGATCCGCTTCGCCACCGGCGACCTCTCCGCCGTGCTACCCGGCATCAGTCCCTGCGGGCGCACCAATACCCGCATCAAGGGCTGGCTGGGCCGTGCGGATCAGACCACCAAGGTCAAGGGCATGTTCGTGCAGCCGGGCCATGTCGATGCCGTGGTGAAGCGCCACCCCGAAATCCTCAAGGCGCGCCTGGTGGTCGAAGGTGAAATGGCGAATGACCGCATGACCCTGAAAGTGGAAACGGTCGGCACCGACCCGACGCTCGCCGACGCCATCGCCGCCTCCATCCGTGATGTCACCAAGATGCGCGGCGACGTGCAACTCCTGCCGCCGGGTTCCCTGCCCAATGATGGCAAAGTCATCGAAGACGCCCGCAAGTATGATTAAGGGCGTGCGCTTCCTTGCCCGCGCCGCTTAGCAGGTCTCCTCCCCTTCAAGGGGAGGGACAGGGTGGGGATGGGGTTAACGAACTATCTCCTTCGCAGGTGTCTGTATGACTACAGAAACCCTTAACACCCGCTGCTGCATCGCCGGCGGCGGCCCCGCCGGCATGGTGCTGGGCTTTTTGCTCGCCCGCGCCGGCGTCGACGTGACGGTGCTGGAAAAGCACGCCGATTTCCTGCGCGACTTTCGCGGCGACACCATCCATCCCTCGACCCTGGAAGTGATGCACGAACTTGGCCTGCTGGAAAAATTCCTCCAGCGCCCGCATTCCGAAGTGCGCCAGCTCGAAGTAAAAATCGGCGACGAGACCCTGCAGGTGGCCGACTTCAGCGCCTTGCCCACGCATTGCCGCTTCATCGCGCTGATGCCGCAATGGGACTTTCTTAATTTTCTCGCGGAAGAAGGCAAGCGCTACCCGAAATTCAAACTCGTCATGCAAGCCGAGGTCACCGGCCTGCTCAACGAAAACGGACGCTTCACCGGCGTGCGCGCGCGCACTCCGCAAGGCGAAATCACCCTCCGGGCCGACCTGGTGGTGGCCGCCGACGGCCGCGCCTCGGTGGTGCGACAGGCCGCCGGTTTTGAAGTGCAGGACCAGGGCGCGCCGATGGACGTGCTGTGGCTGCGCCTGCCCAAAGAGGCCGGCGACCCCGGCCAGGTGATGGGCCACATCGGCGCCGGGCGCTTTTTCATCATGCTCGACCGCGGCGACTACTGGCAATGCGCCTACGTCATTCCCAAGGGCGGCATGGCTACCGTGCACGCCAACGGCCTGCCCGCCTTCCAGCAGAGCATCGTCGAACTCGCGCCCTACCTGCGCGACCGTGTCGCGCAACTCGACGACTGGGACAAGATCAAGCTCCTCACCGTCAAGGTCGACCGCTTGAGCCAGTGGGCCAAGCCCGGCGTGCTGTGCATCGGCGATGCGGCGCATGCCATGTCGCCCATCGGCGGGGTCGGCATCAACCTGGCCGTGCAGGATGCGATTGCCAGCGCCAACCTGCTGGCGGCGCCGCTGGCCGCGGGCACGCCCACCATGGCGCAGCTCGAGGCCGTGCAGGAGCGCCGCGAATTTCCCACCCGCGCCACCCAGCGCATGCAGGTGACCATCCAGAACCGCCTGATCACCCCGCTGCTGGCCAGCCGCGCCGAATCCGTCCATGCGCCCACGGCGCTGCGCCTGCTGCTTTCCCTGAGCTCGGTGCGCCGCTTTGCCGCGCGCGCCGTCGGCATGGGCGTACGTCCCGAACACGTGCACACCCGCGAAGCGCCTTGACCTGCATATGACCCGTCCTCTTCCCCTCTCCGGCATTCGCGTCCTCGACCTCTCACGCCTGCTGCCCGGCCCGATGTGCACCCTGCACCTGGCCGACCTCGGCGCCGACGTCATCAAGATCGAAGACACCGGCGCCGGCGACTATGCCCGCACCATGGGCGAGACGAAGGGCGAGGGCGATGCGGCGATGAGCGACTTTTTCGCCGTCATCAACCGCAATAAGCGCGCCATCTCCCTCGACCTGAAAAAGCCCGAGGGCGTTGCCGCCTTCCTGCGCCTGGCGAAAACCGCGCAGGTGATCGTCGAAAGCTTTCGCCCCGGCGTGATGGACAAGCTCGGGGTCGGCTATGAGGCGGTGAAGGCAATCAACCAGCAAATCGTGTTTTGCGCCATTTCCGGCTACGGCCAGACCGGCCCCTACCGCGGGCACGCCGGCCACGACATCAACTACCTGGGCTACGCCGGTGTCGCCGAGCAGATCGGCGCCGCCGGCGGCCCGCCGACCCTGCTGGGCTTCCAGATCGCCGACCTGCTGGGCGGCGCCATGACCCCGGCCTTTGCCATCATGGCCGCCCTGTTCGATGCGCAAAAGAGCGGCCAGGGCCGCTTCGTGGATGTGTCGATGACCGATGCTGTGCTGGCCCACTCGATCATGCCGCTGCTCGGCGTGCTGCGCACCGGCAGCGCCCCGGCGCGCGGCGCCGACATGCTCTCCGGCGGCATTCCCGCCTACAACGTTTACGCGACGAAGGAGGGGCGCCACATGGCCTGCGGCTCGCTCGAACCCAAGTTCTGGCAAAAGACCTGCGAAGTGCTGGGCCTGCCGCATCTGGTCAAACGAGGTTGGGTGGAGGGAGCGGAAGCGCAAGCGGTGCGTGCGGAAGTACAGGCGGCGTTCGCAACAAAGACGCAAGCCGAGTGGACGCCGATTTTCGAAGCTGCAGATTGCTGCGTCAGCCCGATCCTGCCGATGCAGGAGGCGCTGGACAACGAGCAGATCCGCGCCCGCGGCATGGTGGTCGAAAGCGAGCATCCCACTTTCGGCCGGCACCAGCAGTTCGCCCCGCCGTTCAAGCTGTCGGAATACGATTTCACCATCGAACGCCACGCCCCGGCGCGCGGGGCGCACAGCGACGAACTGTTGCGCGAAGTCGGTTACAGCGAAGCCGAAATCGCGGCCATGCGCGGTAGTGGCGCCACCCGCTAGCGCTTGTCCCGCATCATCAATTGCCACACCCCGCAAGCCAGCGCCGGCAGCGCCATCAGCACATAGGGCAG
Source organism: Burkholderiales bacterium (assembly GCA_036271855.1). Taxonomy (GTDB): domain Bacteria; phylum Pseudomonadota; class Gammaproteobacteria; order Burkholderiales; family JAEUOS01; genus JAQGMJ01. The sequence goes on along the minus strand of DATAZV010000141.1, from coordinate 7,290 downwards.
GCGGTAGCTGTCGGTGCTGTCGTGAACCACTGCGAACAGCGGCGGCAAGGTCATGATGCCGGCGTAGGCCATGAAGGTGCCGGCGCCCGCCACCAGGCCCGCCATGCCGGGCGGCGAAAGGCGGCTGACCTCGGCGATCTGCACGCCGTTCCACGAAATGCCGGTGAAGCCGAACAGCAGGCACACGGCAATCGTGAGCGCGGCCGGCCAGTCGGCGCCGATGGCCGCCAGGCCGACCGAGGCCAGGGTCATCATCACGCCCAGCCAGCCGAGAATCTGCCGCGCCGCGCGGGTGCGGTCGGCCAGCAGGCCCCAGAGAATGCGCCCGGCCACGCCGGCGAAATTGCCCGCCGCCAGCGCGATGCCGGCCGCCGCCAGCGTATAGCCGAAGTCGTGGGTGAGATAGGCGACGATGTAGGCGGTGAAGCACATCTGCAAGCCGGCGAAGGCGCCGCCGGCGAGGCAATGGCGCAGCAGTGCCGGGTGGCTGGCGAGCAGGCGAAACGGCTGCGACAGGCTTTTCATCGAGATCGAATGCCGCGGGTCGCGGTCGCTGTCCAGGGCCGCGCGCAGGGATTGCGAAACCAGTACCGTGAGCACGCACATCACCGCAACGGTGACGGCCGCCACCCGCCAGCTGAAGCCGGTGACAATCGGCGGCAGCATGATGCCGGCCAGCGCGCCGCCCAGGGTCACGCCGGTCTGCTTGACCGAAAACATCAGGCCCATCATGTGCGGCGGCGTGGTCTTGGCCAGCACGTGCGAAGAGGCCGGGGTGATCGGCCCGTAGCCCATGCCGAGGAATAGCGCCGCCAGCGGCATCGCCCACAACGGCAGCACGGTGAGCAGACCCATGGCGACGGTGCAGCAAAGGAGTGCCGCCTGGCTGACGCGGATCGAGCCGAAGCGCAGCACCAGCGAACCGGTCAGCAGCGCCGCGGCCGAGCCGAACAGGTAGGTGATGCCGACGAAGTAGCCCACCAGGGTGGGCGAGAAGCCCAGCTCGCGCCCGGCCGCCGGCGCCAGCACCGGCACCGCCACCGCGCACAGCGAAGTGAGCACCTGGATCAGGGTGGTGATGACGACGGTGGAATAGACGGAGGGCAAAATCGCGGACGTTATGCGCACGGCGCGGCCGTGCTTTGTGATGATGCGTGCGGGCCCCGATTTTATCGCCTCGCGGGTAAAATGATTTTCAACGCCTGTCAGGCGCCCGGATGGTCAACACCATGTCTTCGCAGCTGTCGCAGTTTTTCGCCCGCGCCGCCGCCATGCTGCTGCTGTGCGCCTGCGTGCTGCTGGCCGGCATTTACCCGCATCACCCGCGCGGGCTCGACGGCTGGACGGCCTTTTTGCTGCTCGCCGCGCCGCTGACGCTTGGGCTCGATTGCATCGGCAGGCGCGCGCTGCAGAACAGCCGTGTCGAGCGCCTCGGCCAAGTCGGGCGTCTGTGCGCCGGCGTGCTGGTGATAGCCGCGCTGGCGGCGCTGCTGTTGCCGGTATGGCAATGGGCGCTGCCGTATATGGACACCTGGTAGCCGCCCAAACAAAAAGCCGGGCGCCCGTGCCTGTGACAGCGCGGGCGCCCGGCCCGATTACAGCTCAACCAGCTACGGCTTAGGGCTTGCCGCTGCCGCTGCCGCTGGAGTTGACGCCGCCACCGGGGTTGCTGGAGCCCAGGTTTTCGCTGGAACCAGCGCCGGTGCCGACACCGCCGGAACGATCGTCATAGGTCTTCTTGCCGCTTTGGGTGGCGTTATTGGCCATGGCGGAGTTTTGGCCCGGATAGGTGTTCTTCGGCGTGGCGCGCTGGATGGTGCGGCCGGGCTTGCTGGTGCCGTCGTCAGTGGTGCCGGTGCGCGGCGTATTGCCGCCGGCCTCGCCGGCAGCGTAGACCGCCGGGGCGGCGAGGGCAAAGGCGAGGACAGGCAGGCCGAGCAGGGTATGGATCTTCATTTGCATTTCTCCTGTTATAAACCGCGTCGGTTGCGGCGGTCTTATCGCGCGCGAGGAATATCCCCGCACGTCATACATGGATTGCAGCAATCACCGTGCCCCCGGGATGAGGGTCGTGCAGGTGCAATTCATGCAAAACCGGCAAATCTTTCAGGCCAGAGGGCCGAAAAACAAAGGGCGCCTTGCGGCGCCCATTGCCGGATCAAAGGTGATTCAGGCGGCGATCGCCTGCTTGAAGGTGGCGACGCGCAGAAAATAATTGGTGACTGCGGCGGCATCGGTACCGACGGATTTCACCGCGGCCCGGAGTTGTTCGATCGTGCAACCGAATTTGTGCGCCCAGAAGTGGGCTTCCTTGAGCTGGTAGATATCGATGGTGCTGGCGCCGGCTGCGCGCCGGGTATTGCGATGTGGCATACGTAACTCCATTGCTTCTGATCAGATGTTGAGTTGTTCTCGCTCTTGTGTTGTTTCGTGTCGCCGCTATTGCGGCAACACGGCCATTCTAGAAAACAGGGGCGCGACGGAATGTCGGCGTTTGTCCTACTTTCATGCCGGAAATGTCCGGGGAGCCTCGCCCTGGGGATACGGAAAATCAACCACACTTAGTTGACGCACTTGCGTATGCTGATGACCATGGCCGGACTTCGGGAAAAGCGTCCACCCGATAAGATGCGCATGCCCTTGATCGGTTCACTCCCGTTTTGTAACAGCCTCGCAACTCGTTTGTGGAAGCGGCAACACACATGTAGTAACAGGTGGGCAATTGTGAAAAAAACCTGTTGTTTACTGTGGTTTTGCGTTTGATGCCGCAATCTCCAACACGATTGTGTTGATCCGCGGTTCAATGAAAAATCAAAAAACACCCTCTTTTACCGTCATTTTCAGTCTGCGTCCGATAGCGTGATAACTTAAGCGCCCATGACCCGAAAAATATTCATCACCGGCGCCTCCGGCGGCCTGGGTGCCGAATTCGCCCGCGCTTACGCGGCCCCCGGCAACGTCATCGCCATCACCGCGCGCCGCCAGGCCGAACTCGATGCGGTGGCCGCGACCCTCGGCTGCGAAACCGTGACCTACGCGGTGGACGTCACCGACCATGCCGGCCTGGCCGCGGCCGCGGCCGACTTCATCGCCCGCCACGGCGCGCCCGACCTGGTGATTGCCAATGCCGGCATCTCGGCCGGCACCCTCACCGAATTTCCGCAAGACCTGCCGTCCTTCGAGCGGATTTTTCGCGTCAACGTGGTCGGCCTGTTCGCCACCTTCACGCCTTTCGTGCAGGCGATGCAGGGCAAGGGCGGCACCCTGGTGGGCATCGCCAGCGTCGCCGGCATCCGCGGTTTTCCCGGCTCGGGCGGCTACTGCGCCTCGAAGGCGGCGACGATCAGCTATCTCGAAGCGTTGCGCGGCGAGATGCAGCCGCTGGGCATTCATGTGGTCACCATCCTGCCCGGCTACATCCGCACGCCGTTGACGGAAAAAAATCCCTACATGATGCCCTTCATCATGGACGCACCCGATGCGGCGCGGCGCATCAGGCGCGCAATCGACCGCAAGGCCAGCTACGCGGTGGTGCCGTGGCAAATGGGCGTGGTGGCGAAACTGCTGCGCCTGGTTCCCAACCGGCTGTTCGATCTGGCGGCGGCGCAAAAACAGCGCAAGCCGCGCGCGGTCGAAGGGCAAAAGATGTAGGCCCGCGCCGCACGTAAATGCCCATGGCCGATGACCCGCAACTGGTGGACGCCGCCGGCACGCTGCATGTGCCGGCAGGCGAGGGCGCGCGCATCGCCTGCCTGGTGCCCTCGATCACCGAGCTGCTGTGCGACCTGGGCCTGGCGCCGCAACTGGTGGCGCGCACCGGCTTTTGCATTCACCCCAAGGAGCTGGTGGCGGCGATTCCCAAGGTCGGCGGCACCAAGGACGTCGACCTGGAAAAACTACGCGCGCTCAAGCCCACCCACGTCGTACTGAACATCGACGAGAACACCAAACCCGCCGCCGAGACGCTCGCCACTTTCGTGCCGCACCTGGTGGTCACCCATCCGCAGGCGCCGGAAGACAATCTCGCGCTCTACCGGCTGCTGGGCGGCCTGTTCGGCCGCCGGCAGCAAGCCGAGGCCTTGTGCGGCGAACTGGAGGCCGCGCTGGAAGAAGCGCGCGCCGACGCCGCGCCGCGGGCGAGCGCGACCGTGCTTTACCTGATCTGGAAAGACCCGTGGATGACGGTCTCGCCCGACACCTATATCGCCCGGACCCTGGCCACAGCGGGCTGGCGGGTGCCGCCGCAGGCCGCTGCGGCGCGCTACCCCGAGGTCGAGCTGCCGGGGGCCGCGCAGGCCGCCGAATGGGTGCTGCTGTCCACCGAGCCTTACATGTTCCGCCCGCGCCACCTGGCCGAACTCGGCGCCCTGCTGCCGGGCAAGCGTATCGCCCTGATCGACGGCGAAATGACTTCCTGGTACGGCAGCCGCGCGATTGCCGGCCTGCGCTACCTGCCGCGCCTGCGTGCGCAACTCGAGGCGGCATCCTCCGCAGGGGGTAACGCCCTGTAATATCTGGTTACAATCGCGCCCCGCTCTTGGCCGTGCCCCACTCTTGCGCAGACGCCAAAAGGCGTACACTTGGCATCGCAAATTCCGAATTGGTGCATTGCGGGCGGCAAGCATTCAAGGCCCGGGAGACCTGCAGGAGAAAATCATGAAACCGCTATTCATCTTGCTCGCTGCAACGGCGCTGGGCCTGCCCGCGCTGGCCTCGGCCGATACGGTATTCAAGTGGGTGGACGCCAACGGCGTCACCAACTACACCACCACGCCGCCGCCCGCCAGTGTGCACAAGGTGTCGGCGATCAACGCCGATCCCGCGGTGAAGAACAACGTGCCGGCATCGGCCACCGACGAAGAGGCGAGCTACTGGCGCCAGCGCCGCATGCGCGAAACGGCCAACGATATCGGCAACGACCGTTCGCGGCGCGACAACGACGAGTTGCGCCAGCAACTCGCCCGCCAGCAGCTGGCCTCGGCCTACGACGAAGAGCAGCGCCGCCGCGCCGAAGACATGCGCCTGCAGGCGATGTACAACCAGTGCATGCTGGAGCGCCGCCTCGACTGCGCCTATGGCTACGATTACAACGCCGGCTACGGCGTGCCGGTGGTGCTGGCGCGGCGCCGTCCGTTCGGCCTGCCCGGGCAGCGGGGCTTGAGCACGGCCACGCCGGGCGCGCCTTTTATTCCGGTGCAGCCGCGGCCGGTGCAGCGCCCCGCGCTGATGACCCGGCTCAGGTAGCGGCTGTCACCCCGCCGCGCTGCGACACCTAGTTGCCCGCACGGCGATACCAGGCCAGCGAGCCGGCCAAGGCCAGCAGGGTGGCGCCGCAAGTGCGGTCCAGCCAGAGCGCGCCGCGCGCTTTCAAAAAACGCATCACCCGCGCGCCCGCCAGGGCATAGGCGGCCATCACCGCCAGGTCGGTCAGGGCGAACACCAGCGCCAGGGTTACGTATTGCGGCCACTGCGGTGCCTGTGGCGCAACGAACTGCGGCAGGAAGGCGGAGACGAACAGATAGCCCTTGGGGTTGGTGATGGCCACCAGGAAGCTGCGCATGAACAGCGCGCGCCCGCTCACCGCCGCTTCCGCCGCACCGGCAGGCAAGGCCAGGCGGCCGGAGGAGCGCAGCATCATCACGCCGAGAAAGGCCAGGTAGGCCACGCCCAGCCACTTGACCACGCCGAACCAGAACTCGGAAGCCGCCAGCAGCGCGCCCAGGCCCAGCGCCGCGGCCGCTACCAGGACGAAATCGGAAGCCACCGCGCCGGCCATGCCGCAGGCCGCGCGCGCGAGGCCGTGGCGCGAGCCGTTGGTCAGGGCCAGCAACACCGTCGGCCCGGGCGTTGCGATGATGACGAAAGCGACGGCGGCGAACAGCAGCAGGGTGGAGGCGTGCATGGCGGGGAGGCTGAAGGTGAGCGGCGTGTGCAGTGGCGTGCCGGGGTCGACAGAAGCGGATAATAGCGCCTGCGCAACCGAGTCCCCAGCTACATGCCTTTGCCCCGCTCCGCCTTTGCCGCCCCGGCCGTTTCCCGCCTCTGGCTTTTGCTCCTGCTCCTGGCACTGGCCGCCTGCAGCCCGAAAATGGACTGGCGCGAACTGCATTTCGACGACGGCGGCTTTACCATGCTGTTTCCCAAAAAGCCGGGCCAGGCCGAGCGCCGCCTGAACACCCCGATGGGCGCGGCGACGATGAAAATGTATTCGGTGCGGATCGACGAAACCGTGCTCGGCGCCGGCTTTGCCGACTTCGCGCAGCCGCTCAACGCCCTGTCGCTGGAACTGATGCGCGACGCCCTGGTGAAAGGCCTGGGCGGCACCCTGGTGAGCGACAAGCCGGTGAAGTCGGCGGGCAACAATGGCATCGACGGACGCGAAGTGATCGTTACCGGCACGCTGGGGCAGGGCGAAAAAAGCGCGCCAGGCGAGATGCGCGCCCGGCTCTATGTACGCGGCACGCGCTACTACCAAGTGCTGCTGGTCGGCCGCAAGGGCGAGTTTGAAACCGGCGATGCCGACATGTTCCTCAACTCCTTCAAGCCATACTGAAACGCCCCGGGCCGCCCGCCGCTTGCCGCGCCGCCTATACTGTGCGCTGGGTGGCCAAAAAAAACAGGGGATGGAAATGATCTACGGTCTGACACATCTTGGCGTGCTGCATACGGCAATCAGCCTGATCGCGGTGATTGCCGGGCTGGCCGGCCTGATCCGCGACGGCCGTATTACACCGGACAACACCCTGGGCAAGGTTTACTGGGTCACCACGGTCATCACCTGCCTGACCGCCCTGGGAATTTTCCAGCATGGCGGCTTCGGCAAGCCGCATGCGCTGGCCCTGATCACCCTGGCCGCCCTGGCAGTGGCGGCACTGGCCGCGAAAACCTGGCTGTTCGGCAAGCTGGCGCCTTATGTGGAGATGGTCTGTTACTCCGCCACCTTCCTGTTTCACCTGATTCCGGCCATCACCGAGACTTCGACCCGGCTGCCGCTGGGCGCGCCCCTGTTGCCGAACGCCGATGCGCCGCAATTGCAGGTTGCCACCGGCGCGCTGCTCCTGCTGTTTCTCGCCGGGGCCGGCTGGCAGGTGTGGCGTTTGCACCGCGCGCCGGGCCTGCGCACGGCCTGAGGCAGGGCGGCGCCGGCTAGGGCGCGCCCAGCAGTGCCGGCAACTCCGCGACACTATGCAGCAAGTGGCTGTGCGGCTCGGCGGCCAGCATGTCGCGGGTATGGGCGCCGGACAGCACGCCGATGTTCAGGCGCACGCTGGCGGCGTGGCCGGCGCGCAG